>JAYUBY010000602.1:0-27860 GCA_043740635.1 Alphaproteobacteria bacterium | reverse complement strand
CCCATCCCACCTCTCCGCTGTGCGAATCAGCACATCGAATCGAAACCGCGCTGCTTCGGGAAGCCCCGCGAGTCAGGCTCAGAAGGGACTGGTATTAGATGGATCGGATCGCTTCGCTCGCGGTGGCCGACTGCGTGTCAAACTCGATACGGGCTTCACTCCCCCGCCAAGTATGAATCTTGTGGCAGACTGGGCAACGGAACGAGCGCGGCTCGACAACGGCTTCGAGATTGAAGTCCTTGCTGCGGTGGCCGGTGGGCACGTTCTCGCCGGTGGTGGGGCAGTTGATGATGATTCTGGGCATGCATCCCTAACCGATTCAAACGGATAAGGTTGCTTGAATGCCCTACATGTCAGAAACCGGGAGGCGTCTTGAACCCCCCGAATTCACGTTCGACCAGGGCCGCGAAGCCGATGGTCGTGCGGTCTTCGAGGTAAGGGCCGATCACCTGGGCGCCGTATGGCAGACCCGCCCGCGTACCCCCTAACGGAATAGCAGTTGCCGGTAAGTTTCCGCCGGTCGCCAAGGCCGACCAGCCGGCAGGCGCAAAATAAGGGACCTCCGCCCCGTTGATCGTCAGGGTCCGCTTGGCGAGATCCGGCTCGTCGTCATGCAAGAAGGCGGCCGAGCCGTGGATCGGCGTCAGCACCACGTCGAAAATTCCAAACAGCCGCGCCCACTGCCGGCGCAGCTGCGCCTGGGCGTCGAGCTGAGCCATCCATTCGTGGGCCGAAATGGTCTCCGCTCCGGGCTGCCCACGAGACATGGCTGGCATCAGCAAGCCCACATAGATTGCGTTCACCTGCTCAAGGTCCGGCAACAGGGTGTCCGAGCGCGCGACCGTGGTCCCAAGTGCCTCTAGGCGATCTCCGAGGTCATTCAGGCCAGCGCGGATCTCGTCATCGACGGGAGCCAAAGGATGGGCGTCGACGATCAGCACGCGGTAGTCGGCCAGGCGTGTGTGGCGCGCCGGAGGCAGCGCCAGGCGATATCCAACGGCCTCGTTATCGTCGAGTCCGGCCAGGACCTCAAGCGCCAGGCCGAGGTCCTCGGCCGTGCGCGCCATCGGCCCAACAACCGCTAGAACCACACCAGCACCCTCCGGCGTCATTGGCGGCTGGTGGCCGCGGGTCGGGATTAGGTTGTAACTCGGCTTGTGGCCATAAACGCCGCAGAAGTGGGCCGGCATGCGGATCGAACCGCCGATGTCGGACCCGAATTCCAGCGGGATCATGCCGGCCGCCAACGCCGCAGCCGACCCGCCGGATGAGCCGCCGGGCGTGCGGGTCAGGTCCCAGGGATTGCTGGTGCGACCATAGATCGGGTTGTTGCTCTGATAGTCGGCGAGCCATGGCGGAACATTGGTCTTGCCGAGGATGACCGCGCCGGCGCCCTTTAGCCGCGCGACGCCTACAGAATCGGCGGCCGCGATGGCGTCCCTGAAGGGTGGAAAGCCCCAGGTGGTCGGTAGGCCCGCGACATTGTGGGACTCCTTGACCGTCATCGGCAGGCCTAGCAGCGGCCGGCGTTCACCGCGCGCCAGCGCCACGTCGGCAGCGCGGGCGGCTTCGCGGGCCCGGTCGAAGTCGCGCACCACAACGGCGTTGATTGCGCTATCGCGCGCCTGGATGCGGTTGATGGCTTCGTCGGTCAGCTCCAGCGAGCTGACGCGCCGGGCGGCGAGCGCAGCAACCAGATCACTCGCCGAGGCGTCGAGGTTGTCGAGGCTCAGGGTCTTGGACATGTTGGCGCTCCCTTTGTCGACAAGGGGATCACCCGCGCGGTCACGTGTCCATGCCCTGCCTTGCTGAAATCAGACGACTTGGCCCGCAGCCTGTGTCCGGTGGGGGCTGTCCACGGACCAGATCTTTTCGATGTTGTAGAAGCTGCGGACCTCGGGTCGGAACAGGTGGATAATCACGTCGCCTGTGTCGATCAGCACCCAGTCGCAGCTCGGCAGGCCCTCGACCCGCGCGCGGCCGAAGCCTTCGTCCTTGAGCGCCCTCAGCAGATGGTCGGCCATGGCGCCGACATGACGGTGCGAACGCCCGGAGGCGACCACCAGACCGTCGGCGACGGCGGACTTGCCCTTTAGGTCAATGAACACGACGTCCTGAGCCTTGTCGTCGTCGAGACGGGTCAAGATCAGGGCTTCCAGCGCGGTGATGCGGTCCTGGATACGCTGGGATGGGTCTTCGGAAGGCCTGGGGCCTTCCCGCGCACGGGGCGCAGCTTCACGGGTCAGCGGGGTGCTCCTTTGATGTCCTCGCAGGATGACCCTAGCACGGACATGGGCTTGGGTCAGCCGCTCTCAGGGCCGCAGGCGCTTCAAGCGCTCGCGAAGGGCCGTGGAGCTCAGAAAATTGAATCGCCCGAACAGGAAGATCCAGGCCGGTGGGATCATGTCCGCCAGCAGGGAGGCCTCGCTGGGGCGGCGGCGATAGCGCGCGAACCGCAGGGCTGCAGGAGAGAACCGGCTCTTCAGTGAGATCCAGGGCCGCGACACCACGGCGACGGGAACCTCGCGGATGATTTGTGTCCAGCCGCGCCAGCGGTGGAAGCCCGCGAGGCTATCGGCGCCCATGATCCAGACGAATTTCACGCCAGGAAACCGCTGTTTAAGCGCACGGATCGTGTCGATGGTGTAGGCGCTGCCCAGGCGTGTCTCGACGTCGGAGACGATCATGCCCGGTCCCTTGGCGAGGGCGGCCGCACCGATTATCCTTTCGGCGAGGTCTGCGGTCTCGTGGCGGGACTTCAGCGGATTCTGCGGCGAGACCAGCCAGATCACTCGGTCGAGGCGCAGGCGCCGCTTGGCGGTTTCGGCGACATGGGCGTGACCTTCGTGCGCTGGATTGAAGGAGCCGCCGTAGAGGCCCACGCGCATTCCGGGCGCTAGATAGAATCCGGGCCTAAGCGCGGCCGGGCGTCCCCCCTCAGGGACGCGTCTGGCCGGTCCCGCGGACCACATATTTGTAGGTTGTCAGTTGCTCCGCGCCCACCGGCCCGCGGGCGTGCAGGCGGTCGGTGGCGATACCGATCTCAGCGCCGAAACCAAACTCGGCGCCGTCGGCGTACTGGGTCGAGGCATTGATCAGGACAATGGCTGAGTCCACCAGGGCCGCGAACCGCTCGGCGGCAATTTCGTCCTCGGCGACGATGGCGTCGGTGTGCGCCGAGCCGTGGGCCGCGATGTGGGCCGCCGCGCCGTCGACGCCGTCCACCACAGCGACCGACATGATCGGCGCCAGGTATTCCGTTCGCCAGTCCTGTTCAGTCGCCTCAACCATGTCGGGGACCAGGGCGCGGCTGCGGGCGTCGCCACGCAGCTCGCAGCCGGCCGCGCGCAGGGCCTCAGCCACGGCGGGCAGGAGGCGCTGGGCGTCGGCGCTATCCACCAGCAGGGTTTCAGCCGCCCCACACACCGACACGCGCCGCATCTTGGCGTTGACGGTGATGGCGATGGCTTTGTCGAGGTCTGCGCTGGCGTGAAGGAAGACGTGATTGAGGCCTTCGAGGTGCCCCAGCACTGGCGCGCGAGCTTCCTGCTGCACCCGTGCGACCAAACTCTTGCCGCCGCGAGGGATGATGAGCTGAATGGCGCCGTCGAGGCCGTTGAGTATCAGGCCCACCGCCGCGCGGTCGGCCGTGCCCACCATCTGGACGCACGTCCTCGGCAGGCCCGCCGCCACCAGACCCTTGGCCACCGCAGAGTGGATGGCGAGGTTCGAGGCCAAACACTCCGAGCCGCCACGCAGGATCGCAGCGTTGCCCGAGCGGATGCAGAGCGCCGCGGCGTCGGCAGTCACGTTGGGCCGGCTTTCGTAGATGATGGCGATGACGCCAATCGGCGTGCGGACGCGGGCGATGTTCAGGCCGTTAGGCCGGTCCCATCGGTCCATTTCTGAGCCTAGCGGATCGCCGATGGCGGCCACAGTTTCGATCCCCTTGGCCATCGCTTCGACGCGGTCCGCGTTGAGCAGCAGACGGTCGATCATGGCTGGCGCCATGTCGGAGGCCTTGGCGGCGGCGACGTCACGGGCGTTGGCGGCAAGGATCGTTTCGGCATCGGTTCGCACCGTGGCTGCCATGGCTCCGATGGCCCGCGTGCGCGTCGCGGCGTCTGACATGCGCAGAGTCACGGCGGCCTCGCGGGCCCCGCGCCCCATCGCGCTCATCTGCGCCTGCAAGCTCACGCCCGCGTCGTCCATCAAAGCCCCATATGCTCAGTCTGAGCCTTACCTAGCCGTATTGTGCTGGCCAGGGCTAGGTCTTCACGAAGGGTAAGCTCGTCGTCGCGGGCTGGCCCATCGCCAGGAGCGCATTGGCCACAGCCGCACTGATCACCGGTGTGCCCGGTTCGCCGACGCCGCTGGGCGGGTTGGAGGAGGCGACGATGTACGTTTCCACGTGTGGAGCCTCGTTGTGGCGCAGCACGCGGTAGGAATCGAAGTTATGCTGCTGCGCCTCGCCGTCTTTCAAGGTGATCTTGCCGAAAAGGGCCGCCGAGAGGCCGTAGCAGGTGCCACCTTCCATCTGGGCGGCGATCTGGTTGGGCGAGATGGCTGTGCCACAGTCGATGGCGGTGACCACGCGGCCGACGCGGGGCTCGCCGTTCACCAGTTTTACCTCGGCGATCTGGGCCACGACCGAGCCGAAGCTTTCGTGCACCGCTGCGCCGCGGGTCCAGCCGGCGGGAGCGGGCGTGCCCCAGCCGGCCTTTTCCGCGGCGAGATTGAGCGCGGCCAGGTGACGGTCGGCGCCGGCCTTCTTGTAAAGCGCGCGACGGTAATCGACCGGATCCTTGCCCGCCTTCTTCGCCAGCTGGTCGACGGTGTGCTCCATGACGAAGGCGGTGTGCGTCGCCCCGACCGAGCGCCACCAGAGGATCGGCATATTGATGTCTGGCGAAATGGCCTGGCCGTCGACCACCGGCGTGGCCTTCAAGTACGGCGAGTCTTTCGCACCCTCGACAAGCGAGGGATCGAGGCCGCCGCTGCCCAGGGGTGAGCCCTTGTTCAGCGAGGGGCCAACGACCCTGTGGCGCCAGGTCGCCGGATAGCCGTCCTTATCCAGGGTCACCCGCACCGCGTGATGCACCAGCGGGCGATAGTAGCCGCCAGTCATGTCATCTTCGCGTGTCCAGACCAGCTTCACGGGACGGCCCTTGCCGACGTGCTTGGCAATGTGGACGCACTCGGTGACGTAGTCGGATTGGAAATTGGCGCGGCGACCGAAGCTGCCGCCCGCAAACAGGGTCTCAATCTCGATCGCGCCCGGCAAGTTGCCTACGATCTTCGCGGTGTTGAGCTGGTCTAGCGTTGGGATTTGTGAACCGTGGATAAGCTTGGCGGAATTGCCGTCGACGATGGCCACGCAATTCATCGGTTCCATGGGTGCGTGCGCCAGGAACGGAAAGTCGTACGTGGTTTCGACCGCCGCCGTTCCAGACGTCGCCTGGGCGGCGTCGCCCGTGGTGTGGAAGGCTAGCCATTTCAGCTTGGAATCGGCTGGGGCATTGCCGGCAGCGAGCGCCGTCCACTCGGCCCGCATCTGGTCTGAGCCACGCTTCTCGGCCTTGGAATTGTCCCACTTTACAACGAGCGCGTCGCGGCCCTTTCGGGCGGCCCAGGTGTTCTCGGCCACGACGGCGACGCCGGACGGGATCTGGAAGACATCGACCACGCCGGCGATCTGCTTGGCCGCACTGGCGTCGAAGGAGGCGACCGTTGCTCCGAACTTCGGCGCATGGGCGACCATGGAGGTCAGCATGTTGGGGAGGTGGACGTCCTGGGTGAAGCGCGCAGTCCCGCTGGATTTTGCAGCCGAGTCCTTGCGCCGAACGCGGTCGGAGCCGACCAGGCTGAAGGTTTTGGGGTCCTTCAGGACGGGTTTTTGGGGCGGCGTCACCTTGGCGGCGGCGGGGACCAGCTCGCCGAAGGTCGCCTGTTTGCCGCCGGCGACGTAGCTGACGACGCCATCCTTCACGGTGATGTCCTTGGCGGGGACGCCCCAGGTCGTCGCGGCGGCCTGGACGAACATGGCGCGGGCCGCCGCCCCGGCGTTGCGCAGCTGCATCCAGGAGTTGGAGATCGCGGAGGACCCGCCGGTGCCCTGCATGCCGAAGCTGGTGTTAGCGTAGACGCTGGCGTTGGCGATCGACTGCTCGACTCGGACCTTGGACCAGTCGGCGTCCATTTCCTCCGCTGCGATGGCGGCAAGGCCAGCGTGGTTTCCCTGGCCGAACTCGATGTGCTTCGACATCACTGTGACGAACCCATCGGAGGTGACCTTGATGAAGGGGCCGAAGGCACCGAAATCGTGTCTGGCTCCCACACCCATGATCTTGCCAATCGCGGACGGCGAGCAGCCGATCAGCAGCGCTCCGCCGGCCAGTGTCGCCCCTATGCCCAGTGCATGTCGGCGGCTGAGTTTCACGGGCTCGGTCGACCCGCGCATGTCCATCACGAACTTGTTCATGGCTGCGCTCCTCAGACCTTGACCGCGATAGATGGGGTCGCGACGGGCGCTTGGCCGGACGCTTCTTTAATCGCTGCGCGGATGCGCTGGTAGGTCCCGCATCGGCAGATGTTTCCGCTCATTGCCGCGTCGATTTGCTCGTCAGTCGGCTTCGGGGTTCGGGCCAGCAAGGCAGACGCGCTCATCAGCTGGCCGGATTGGCAGTAACCGCATTGCGGCACGTCGTTCTTCACCCACGCAATCTGCAGAGGGTGTTCGCCGCCAAGGCTCTCGACCGTGGTGATCTTGGCGGCGGCAAGCGCCACGATGGGCATAGAGCAGGAGCGGATCGGCTGGCCGTCGGCCAGCACTGTGCAGGCGCCGCACTGGGCGATGCCGCAGCCGTACTTAGAGCCGGTTAGGCCCAGCTCATCCCGCAATACCCATAGAAGCGGCGTATCCGGGGCCGCTTGCACTGGCATGTCCTTGCCGTTGATGTTGAGCGTGGTGGTCATGCCGAAGGCTTTCCTACGAGTCCTAACGTATCCTAACGCTGTTCAAACTGCGGGGTAAATGCGCCAGACGTGGCGCGCCCCAGCCAGCTCCGCTATGCAGAGGCGGCGTTATCGACGACCTCCAGACCCTGAAGCCCCCCCCGGCGAGTTAAACCAGCGCATGGACGCCTTTCCCGCCTTCTATCCGCTGGCCGGCGCGACCGTCGTCATCGTCGGCGCTGGGGAAGCGGCGGAGGCCAAGCTGAGACTATTCGAAAGCTCGCCCGCGACGATCCGGCAGCTCGAAGGTGAGGCGGCGCTGATCCCCTCGGCCTATGCCGGCGCGACGCTGGCGTTCATCGCCTCGCGCGACGATGTCTTCGCTGAGGCCGCCGCTGGCGCTGCGCGCGCGGCGGGCGTGCCGGTCAATGTCGTCGACCGGCCTGCGCTCTGCGATTTCACGACGCCCGCGGTGATCGACAGAGGCTCGGTAGTCGCCGCGATCGGCACCGGCGGCGCTTCGCCGATGCTGGCTACCCTCCTGCGCCATGACATCGAGACCCGCGTGCCGGAAGGCGCGGGGCGGGTGGCGGCTCTGTTTGCTATCCTTCAGGAGGAGGTTCGCCAAGCCCTGCCAGACCTCTCCCGCCGGCGGGCGTTCCTTCGGGCGGCCCTTACCGGACCGGCGGCGGAAGCGGCCGTGCGCGGCGACCAGGCCGATGCCGTACGCCTGTTGCGCGAGGCGTTGGCGCAGGACGAGCCTGGCGCGGGACGCATACAGTTCATCGACGCCCGCGGTCCGGTCGATTTGCTGACCCTGCGCGCCGCGCGAGCGCTTTCCTCCGCCGACATTCTGGTGTGCGACGAGGGTGCGCACGCCGACGTCTTGGCGCTGGCCCGTCGCGATGCTGAACGCACCGGTCCGCAATCGCCAGAGCGCTTGGCAGAATTGGCTGCGCAAGGCCTGAGGGTCGGTCGCCTGGTCACCGGAACGGCCTGGCGCACCGAGCAGGCAGCGTTGGACGAACTCGGCGTTGAAACCGAGGCGTTGCCGATCGTGGGTTAGTTTTTACCCGGGCAATATTGACTGGAATATATATCCGGGTAAAAATCGTGCTCCCGTGGAGCCGAGCAGATGTCCAATCCTTTTCCGGAAGCCAAGCAGGCCGCTGTCGACCGCGCCCTCATGGCGGCTTTTGGCACAGCGGAGATTGACGGGGCACAGCCGGTCACCGGCGGCCTTAGCGGCGCGGGCGTCTGGCGGATCCGGGTGGGCGGCATCGCCTATCTGCTGCGCATTACCAACACCAGGGACGCCTTGCGCGATCCAGCCCGGGGCTTTGCATGCATGCGCACAGCGGCCGCAGCCTTCCTGGCGCCCAGGGTGTGCTATGCCGACGCGACGGACGGTGTCGCGATCAGTGACTTCATTCAACCGCTTGCCTTGGCGGAGTATCGCGGCGTCGGTCATGGGCTGGTGACCGAGCTCGCCCAGGCGGTGCGTATGCTGCACGAGACGTCGGCTTTCCCGCCGCTGGTCGACTACCTGGATGGCCTGGACGGTCTGATTGATCAGCACCGCCAGTCGAACTTCCTCGATCCGGCAGCGACGGTGGAGCTCTTTGCGCGCTACGCTGAACTGAGCGGTGAGTATCGCACGCGATCCAAAGACCTCGTCTCGAGCCACAATGACCTCAATCCCGGCAACGTGATCTACGATGGCCGGCGGCTGTGGCTGGTGGACTGGGAGGCCGCCTTCCTGGCCGACCGATACGTGGACTTGGCGACCGTGGCCAACTGGTTCACCGGCGACGCCGCAGGCGGCGAGGCGCTGCTCAGGACCTATTTCGGTCGCGCACCAGAGGCGGACGAAGTGGCGCGCTTTCAGATCATGCGCCTGGTAAACCACGTCTTCGCGGGCGTGATCTTTCTGAACGTCACGGCCGCCGAACGGCCAGGCGTGCGGCTCGACGATCGCAGCCTTGTGGGCCCGAGGCTTGAGGCGCTTCGCCAGCGCCTGCGGGCCGGTGAGTTCGATATGATGGCTTGGGGAAATCGCGTGACCTACGGAAAGGCGCGGCTCGCAGCGGCTCTGGAAGAACTGCGAAGCCCCGCCTGTAAGGAAGCGCTGGACAGGATCGCCAACGATTGACCTGACCGCACCTCAAGTCATGCTGCCTTCGGATTCGTAGGGGGCAGACGATGCGCGGACTGAAGATTTCGGCCTTGGCGGCGAGTGCGGTGCTCCTGGCAGGCACAGGGTCGACGGCCTGGAGCCAGACGCCTCCATCAGACGCACAGATTGCGGCGCGGGTCGCCAAGGTGCTTGGGGCAACTCCGCTCATCGACGGGCACAACGATTTTCCCTGGGAAATCCGTGAGCGCTACGCCAGCAAGGTCGGCGCCTTCGACATGAGGAGCGACCTCTCCCACGCGCCGCCCGCGCCTGGCAATCCGGAGAACATCGGCGGCCTGATGACCGACATCCCGCGCCTCAAGGCCGGGCATGTGGGCGGGCAGTTCTGGTCGGTCTGGATTCCCGTCACCACCACCGGACCGGCGGCGGTCAAAACCACTATCGAGCAGATCGACATCGTCAAGCGGCTGGCCGCGAAGTACCCCGCCGACCTCACCATGGCCTACACCGCCGACGATATCGTGCGCGCCCACAAGGAGGACAAGGTTGCCTCCCTGATCGGCGTCGAAGGCGGCCACCAGATCGACGACTCGATGGCGGTGCTGCGCGCCTACTACACGCTCGGCGCGCGCTACATGACGCTTAGCCACTTCACCAACAACCATTGGGCCGACGCGGCCACGGACGACCCAGCCCACCATGGGCTAACGCCTTACGGCAAGGCGGTGGTGGGCGAGATGAACCGGCTGGGAATGCTGATCGACCTCAGCCATGTCTCGGCCGAGACGATGCAGGCCGCCCTGTCGGTCAGCCAAGCTCCGGTGATCTTCTCTCACTCCGGCGCGAGAGCGGTGAACGACCATCCCCGAAATGTGCCCGACGATGTGCTGGCCCTGGTCGCCAAGAACCACGGCGTGGTGATGGCGAACTTCGCGACAAGCCATGTGTCAGACGCGCGCCGCCGCTGGAGCGCCGCGCAGTCAGCGGAGGCAGCTCGCGTCTCCAGTTTATTCGTCGGCCAGCCCGAACGGCGGAAAGCCGCCTTGGCGACATGGGACGCCGCTCATCCCAAGCCTGTGGTGACGCTGGCCATGGTGGCCGATCACCTGGAACAGATCCGCAAGGTGGCCGGGATCGACTGCGTGGGTCTGGGGTCCGACTTCGACGGCATCCCCGACACGCCGCAGGGGCTGGAAGGGGTCGACAAGTACCCGGCGCTGCTGGCCGAACTCGCCCGCCGTGGCTGGAATGACGAGGAGCTCGGCAAACTCGCCGGCGGCAATCTGCTGCGGGTCCTGCGCGAAACTGAGGCGGTGGCAAAAAGGCTGCAGGTGGCGACATCGCCGAACGAGTCGACGCTCGCCGACCTGGACGGCCCGCCGAAGCCTTAGCCGTCAAGCGACCGGTGCTTGGTCTCCGGCAGCAGGAACAGCGCCACGACCACTGAAATCAAAGTGAAGGCGAACGGGTACCAAAGCCCGGCATAGATATCGCCGACGGCGGCCACGATGGCGAAGGCGGTGAAGGGCACGAAGCCGCCAACCCACCCGGTGCCGATGTGATAAGGCAGCGATAGCGCCGTGTAGCGAATCCGCGTCGGGAACAACTCCACCAGGCAGGATGCGATCGGCCCGAAGAGGGCGGTTGCGGCCACGACGAACACCATGAGGACCGCAAAGGCCCCGGCCAAGTTCATACGTTTCGGGTCTGCCTTTGCTGGATAGCCGGCGCGGGTTAGGCCTTCTTTGATTTTGGTCTCGACGCTGGTCTTGATCTCCTTGGAGACTTCCTTCGGAAGATTTCGGGCGTCGAGCGAGGAGATCGTCGCCAGGCCGACGCGGACCATAGCAAGCTGGCCGGGCGTACCAGCCTGATTGACGTAGGAGACGCCGGCGTTGGCTAGCGCGCTTTTGGCGATGTCGCAGGAGGAGGTGAAGCTCGCCTTGCCGACCGGGTCGAACTGCAAGGCGCAATCGGCCGGATCGGCGATGACCGTGGCCGGCGCGTTTGCCGTGGCCTCGGCCAGAGCCGGATTCAGGGTCGTCGCCAACATGTGGAAGCCCGGGAAATAGGCGACAAGCATCAATGCCATGCCGAACAGTAACACCGGCTTGCGTCCCAACTTATCGGACAGCCAGCCAAAGAAGACGTAGAGCGGGGCGCTGGCCGCCACGATAGCCATCATCAGGCCGTTGATGGTGGCCGGATCGACCTTCAGGAATTTCTCCATAAAGGTCTGCACGTAGAAGAAGGCTGTGTACCAGACAGCCCCTTGGGCGAACATGATGCCGACCAGCGCCAACAACACGACCTTCAGGTTCTTCCACTGGCCGAAGGCTTCGGCGTAGGGCGCGGCAGACTGGGTCCCTTCGACCTTCATGGCCTCGAACGTTGGGCTCTCGGTCAGCCTCGTGCGCATAAAAATCGAGACCGCCAGCATGGCCGACGAGATCAGGAACGGGATGCGCCAACCCCAGGTGTCGAAGGCTGTCGGACCGAACCAGCGACCCAGCGCCAGGCGGGTCGCGAGAATCACCAAAAGCGCGGCGAATAGGCCGAAGGCAGCCGAGGTCTGCACCCAGCTGGTCGAACGGCCCCGCGCGTCATCCGGCGCATGCTCGCAGACGTAGGTCGCCGCTCCGCCGTATTCGCCGCCGAGTGCAAAGCCCTGAACGATGCGCATGAGCAGGAGCAGCACCGGTGCAATCACCCCGGCCGCCGCATAGGATGGCAGCAGGCCGATAGCCACGGTTGCCCCGCCCATCAAGGCCACGGTGAAGACGAAGGCGCCCTTGCGCCCCACGCGGTCGCCGATCCGGCCGAATGCCAACGCCCCCACAGGGCGGAACGCGAAGCCTGCACCGAACAGGGCCAGGGCTGCGATATAGCCCGCGGTGTCGTTTAAGCCGGAGAAGAAGGTCTTGGAGATGACCTGTGTCAGGCTGCCGAAGACGAAGAAGTCATACCATTCAAACGTGGCGCCGAGAGCTGAGGCGGCGACCACCGTGCGCAAGTTTGCGCCCTTAGCCAGCGCGGTCATGCCGTCAGCCGTGATCTCCGCCATGGTGTAAACTCTCTCCGCTTGGCGGAAGGACTAGCAGCCCACTTCGCCCTCGCGAAGCGGGGTGCAGGCGATGACTAGCAGGTCTTGTGCTTCGGGTTCCCCGCGATCGGCGGCAGGGCGTGGATGTAGACGCCCAGCGCGGCGAGGTCGGGGTCGCTGAGCTGGCTCGTCGAGGCGATGACGTCCTTCATCCCGTCGGGCTCGTTGAAGCATTTGTCCGTGCCCGACTTCAGGAAGTCGGCAATGTCCTGCTCGCTCCAATCGCCGATGCCGTCCTTGTGGGGCGTGATGTTGCTTGCGAAGCGGCCGCCGGCCTCGAGGTTCGGCGCGCCGGCATAGAGCTGCGCCATCTCGACGCCACCGAGCGCATTTCGGGACGTGTGGCACTCAGCGCAATGGGCCGGGCCTTCGGCGAGGTATGCGCCGCGGTTCCACGCCTCGGACTTCTTGGGATCCGCCACGAATTCGCGCGGCTTGAAATAGAGCAGCTTCCATACGCCGACGGTGCGGCGGATGTTGAAGGGGAACTTCAACTGGTGCGGTGCGGACGGCTTGGAGATGGCCGGGAGTGTTTTCAGATAGGCGAAGAGGTCGCGCACGTCTGACGTCTTCATCAGGCTGTAGGCGGAATAAGGGAACGCCGGATAAAGATGCTGACCCTGGTCATCAACGCCGCGCTTCATGGCGTTGACGAACTGCAGCTCGCTCCAGCCGCCGATGCCCTCCTTCCGGTCGGGCGTGATGTTGGGTGTCACGAACACGCCGAAGGGGGACCGGAGCTTCAGGCCGCCGGCAAGCTGCTTGCGATCGCCTTGGCCGGGCGTAGCATGACATGCCGAGCAGTTTCCGGCGATGAACATCGCTTCGCCGTTGGCAAGGTTCGCCTGATAGCCAGCCGTCAGCGCCGAGGCTGGCAGCGGTTTGGGCGCGGTCAGCACCCACAGCAGGCCGCCGACCACCAGGCCAAGGATGACCAGGATGGCCAGTGCGCGCTTCAGCATCTCAGATTCCCCCGAGCGGCCGCTCTTAAGCGGGCTTCTTCTTCATGCGGTAGACGTCATGGCAGGACTTGCAGGTCTCGCCCACCGCCTTGAACGAGGTCTTGAAGCTGTCGGCGTCCGTGGCCTTGCCGGCGGCTATCGCCAGGCTGCCCATTTCCGCAAGACGCTTCTCGAAGTCGGCCTTCTGGGTCCACACCTTCGGGTCCGCGCCGGTCTTCGGGTCGTTGGCGCTGTCGGCCGGATAGAGGCCCTTCAGCTTTTTCGCCGCCCCGGCGACGCTGTCCATGGCCGCTTTGGCCTTGGCCGCGTCAAATGTCGCGGTGAGCGCGCTGGCTTCCTTCATCGACTGGCCGACGCCCTTCATGGCCGCCTGACGCTCTTCCACGGGATTGCCGGCTGAGGCGGCGACGGTGGCGAGGCTGAATGCCAGGCCAACGCCGGCGAGCGAGGCCCAAAGGACGGTCCGAGACGGTTTCATTCAATGCTCCGTTATGCGGGAAGGCGTCGAGATTATGCGGCGAGGTTTATCGGCGCAGCCGAGGTTCCTCAACCCTTCAGGGTCATCAGATAGTCAGCGATCGCTTTGGCCGAGGCCGCATCGTTCGCGCCGGGATAGTCCATCTTGTTGCCGGGCACGGCCTTGGCGGGATCGAGTATGAAGGCCTGCAGCGTGTCGGCGGTCCAGGGCTTGGCGTACGCCTTCATGGCGTCCGAGTAGTCGTAGCCTTCAGCGCCGCCAGCCTTGCGGCCGCCGATCCCGAATAGGTTCGGGCCGAGCGAAGGCGCAGCCTTGGCTGTGCTCTCATGGCAGGCCGAGCAGATGCCGAAGTCGGCTGGCGGCGAGACAGGCGTCTGAGCTAAGGCGGTGGTCGAAACAGCTACTGCACCGGTCGCGATGGCAGCGAGGGCGCGCCAGCGCGGTGTGGGGACGAAATGCATCTCAACTCCTGAAGGCCACAGATCGGCGGCAGGAGTAGCACTCGTTCGGGAGCCGTTGGAAGTCAGGCGACTGCTGTTTCAGCGATCTCCGGTGCTGGCGCGCTAAGGCGGGCGATTTCGCGGAGCAGGACGCCGGGCGAGATCGGCTTGCCGACGACGCCATCCATGCCGGCGTCGAGGTAGGCGCGGCGCTGGTGGGCGAGCACGTTGGCCGTCAGGGCTACGATCGGCGTCTCAGCGGCAGGGCCACCCAGGGCACGGATGCGGCGGGCGGCTTCCAAGCCGTCGATGCCCGGCATTTGCACGTCCATCAGGATCAAGTGGAAATCGCCATGCTCGGCTGCCTCGACGCCCAAGTAGCCATCGGCGGCGGTGGCGACTTGCGCGCCAAGGCTCTCCAGCAGCTTGGTGGCGATCATTCGGTTTGTAGGATTGTCCTCGACCACCAGCACACGAAGGCCGTCGAGCGCCGGCTCGAAGCTCTCCGAGGTCTCGGCTGTGGCCTCGGCGGCTTTCGCCTCAATTTCCAGCCAGAAGTTGGAGCCTAGGCCCTGTTCGGATGTGAAGCCCACGGCGCCGGACATCATCTCGGCGAGCTTCTTCGTGATGGCCAGGCCCAAGCCCGAACCGCCGAATTTGCGGGTGGTCGATGCGTCGCCTTGGTCAAAGCGCTGGAAGACGCGGCGCTGCGCGTCGGCAGGGATGCCGACGCCAGTGTCGATCACCTCGAAACGCAGGAAGCCGGGGCGCGGGCTGGTGCAGCGTACGGTCACCGAGCCCCGCTCGGTGAATTTCACGGCGTTTCCGACCAGATTGAACAGCGCCTGGCGCAAGCGCACGGGATCGGAGCGCACCCATCCAATGTTGGGGTCAGCGTCAAGGAGAAGGAGCAGGCCCTTGCCGTCGGCCTGGGGGCGCAGCAGCCGCGTGACGCCTTCCAGCAGAGCACGAGGGTCGAGCGGCTCGTCGGCCAGCTCAAGGCGGCCGGCCTCGATCTTGGAGAAGTCGATCACGTCGTTGAGCAGCTCGGCGAGCATCTGGCCGCACGACAGTGCGTCCTCCAGCATGTTGCGCCCGTCCTCGGTGAGGTTCTCGGTTTTCAGCAGGTGGAGAACGCCCATGACGCCGTTCATCGGCGTGCGGATCTCGTGGCTCATATTGGCGAGGAAGGCCGATTTGGCTTCACCTGCAGCTTCCGCCGCCTGCTGAGCCTCAAGGAGTGCGAGTTCCTGGCGTTTGCGCTCGTCGAAATCCTGGATCAGGCCGACAGCCTTCAGCCAGCGGCCGCCTCTGCCGACCTTCAAGTGATGCGAGACGCGGATCCAGCGCGTTTCCCCGTCAGGCCTAACGATCCTGGCGTCGAATGCTCCGGAACGGCTGCCGCCGGTGTGCAGAGAGCGGAATGAGTCCCGCACATGGGTGAGGTCGTCAGGGTGGAAGCCTGGGAAGCGAAGCTGGGTGGCGTCCTGGTATGTGGCGTTTTCCTGCCCGGTCAGTTTCACGAATTCGGGGGAAGCCCAGAAGGTCTTGGAGACATGGTCGATCTCATAGACGCCGGCCGTGGCGGCCTCGAGCGCGACGGCGAGGCGTTGGGCCGTGGCTTGAGCTTCCCGTTGTGCCTTTTTCATTTTCAGCTCACCGCGCCGAGCCGCATCGCGGGCCTTGGCCAGTTCGGTGATATTCTCTGAAAGTCCGCGCAGCGCGAAGACGCCATCGCCCCTTGGTTCTGTCCGGAAGGTGGCCCGCCAGGAGGTCCAGCGCCCGTTGACCTTCATTCGGTGTTCCAGCGTGGCGCCATCGCCAGTGCTCACCGCGGTGCGCATCAGATCCTGGGTCAGTTTGCGGTCCCGAGGGTGGACGATCGCAATGAATTGCTCGGGATTTGTGATGTCGCTGGGGCCGTAGCCGGTGAGGGACATTAGGTCCCGGGACCACTCAATCCGGTTCTCGAGCGGCTCGTAAACCCAAGCGCCGATGCCCGCTGACTCCCCGAGCAGCCTGCGCGTTCGGCGAGTCTCTTTCAATTCCTCGGCGCGGGCGCGCTCTTCCGTGGCATCTCGCAAGGCGCCGATGTAGTCGCCATTCGCCATCTTCTGGGTTCGCGCGGCGAACCAACGGTAGCCGCCGTCACGGTTGCGCATCCGAACCTGACGATCGGATACACCGCCGGCATCCATGGCCTCGAACCGCTCGCGGACGCCGATCCGGTCTTCCGGATGGGTGAATTCGAGCGCAGGTTGGCCCACGACCTCGTGTTCCTGCCAGCCGAGCAGGCGTGTCCAGGCCGGATTGATCAACTTGTGACGGCCGTCCGAACCGACGACATGCATGATGTCGCGGCTGTTCTCGAACAGGGCATGAATCAACTCATCCCTGTGGGCCGCGCCTGACGCGCTCTTGCTGGCCATGAACGCTCCGCCCCCAGATTCGGGTGCGACAATAGCGCCCAGGTGTAAACGTATCGTTGGTCGATCCGAGGCGTCCGGCTCTGCGGTCTAGAAGGCGTTCTCACCCGTGATCGCGCGGCCGAGAATCAGGGCGTGGACGTCGTGGGCGCCCTCGTAGGTGTTCACCGTTTCGAGGTTCGCGGCGTGACGCATCACGTGATACTCGCCGGAGATCCCGTTGCCCCCGTGAATGTCGCGAGCCTCGCGGGCGATCGAAAGCGCCTTGCCGCAGTTGTTGCGCTTCATCAGGCTGATGGCTTCCGGCACCCAGGCGCCTTCGTCGATCAGCCGGCCCAGCGCCAGCGCGCCCTCGAAGCCTAGTGCGATCTCGGTCTGCATGTCGGCTAGTTTCTTCTGCACCAGCTGGCGTGCGGCCAGCGGTTTGCCGAAAACCTTGCGCGTCTGAGTGTACTCGCGGCTGGCATGAAGGCAGAACTCGGCGGCGCCCATTGCGCCCCAGGCGATGCCGTAGCGGGCCTTGTTCAGGCAGGAGAAAGGCCCTCGCAGGCCGCTGACGTTCGGAAGCATCATGTCGTCCGGCACAAACACGTCGGCTAAGGCGATTTCACCCGTGATAGACGCGCGCAGCGACAGCTTGTTCTTGATCTGCGGAGTCTCGAAACCCTCAGAGCCGCGGTCCACAAGGAAGCCGCGGATCACGCCGTCGAGCTTGGCCCAGACAAGGGCCACATCACTCACGGGCGAGTTGGTGATCCACATCTTCGAGCCGTTAAGCACGTATCCGCCATCGACCTTCTTCGCCACGGTGCGCATCGAAGCCGGGTCGGAACCGCCGTCGGACTCGGTCAGGCCGAAACAGCCGATGATCGTGCCCTTTGCCATCCCCGGCAGGTACTTCATCCGCTGCTCTTCGGAGCCGAAGGCGTAGATCGGATACATGACGAGAGAGGACTGCACACTCATGGCCGAGCGGTAGCCGGAATCGACGGCCTCGATCTCGCGGGCGATCAGGCCGTAGGCTACGTGATTGACCTCGGCGCAGCCGTACTTCTCGGGCAGCGTCGGGCCGAGGAAGCCCAATTCGCCCATTTCGGTCATGATCTCGCGATCGAACCGCTCTTCGGCGTAGGCCGAGACCACCCGGGGAAGCAGCTTGTCGCGGGCGTAGGCGCGAGCCGCCTCCCAGATCATCCGTTCATCCTCGGAGAGGCGCGAGGCTAGGTCCAAAGGGTCGTCCCAGCGGAACGTCTTTTGATCGGCGGCCGAGTCGAGAGGCATCGGAAAATCTCCAGAAAGTATGCGGCGCCTTATGACCGGATATCAGGTCCCTGTGTAGACGCCTGGTCGCTTTTCCACGAACGAGGCTCGAGATTCTTTCACGTCGTTGGGCGCTCGGCGAGCGTAGTAGAGGCCGGCGCTCTCGTAGCGCAGAGCCTCTTCCAGCGTAGCCTCGGTGTTCTGCTGCAGCACCCTCTTGGAGGCCCGGAGCGCGACGGGAGGCCAGCGGGCCATCTCGCCCGCGTAGGCGACGGCGGCCTCCACGAGTTCTGCTTCGGGGACCAGTCGGTTCAACAGGCCGAGCTTCAAGGCCTCGTCCGCGCCAACGGCCCGGCTCGTAAAGATGATGTCCGCCGCGGCCGCGTATCCGACGATCCGTGGTAGAAAGAACGAGAGGCCGGAGTCCGGTGACAGCGAACGTTCGATAAAGACGCTCTTGAAGCGGGCCGCTTCCGATCCGATCCGCACGTCGCAGGCGAGCGCGGTGGACATACCAGCCCCGGCTGCCACGCCATTGATCGCGCCGATCACCGGCTTATCGAGCCCGGACCACATCATCGCCCAGCGCCCGACCCAGCCCAGTTCGTCGATCCGGTCGAACTGATTCTGTAACGGCGGGGCATCGCCGGCCACTGCCTGGCCAGCGCCCATCAGGTCGGCGCCCGAGCAGAACCCCTTGCCGGCCCCAGTAACGACCAGGGCACGCAGCTCGTCGTCGGCCTTTACCGCGGCCAAGGCGGCGGGGACCTCGCCCATCATCACTCGGTTTATGGCGTTCAGGCGGTCAGGACGGTTGAGCGTCAGGATCGCGACATGGCCGCGCCGCTCCAGCGTGATGGTCTCATAGTCGCTCGCCTCATAGGCCATGGCGCGCCCTCCGATCGTTTGGCTGATCATCGCGCCGATCGCGCCAGACGTCGAATCTACAGACGCTCATGCAACTCATTCTCATTGCCAAACCAGAGTCGCCTAATTAAGAACGACTCGCAATTGCAAATTTGAGTTCCGGAGAGTTTGTTATGGGTGCGGTGTCCTGCGATCGACGGTACAGGACACGCCCCAGGCAATCAGCGTGATCACCGCCGCACAGCTCAAGGCCCAGGGGATCAACAGCCTGGAGGGCGCCCTGCGCAATGTGCCCGGCATCACCATTGCCATCGGCGAAGGCGGACCGCTGTCCGGAGATCAGTTTAAAATCCGCGGCTTCGACGCCAAGGACGATGTCTATGTCGATGGCCTGCGCGACTTCGGCTCATACACCCGTGACAGCTTCAACTACGAAGAGGTGCAGGTCCTCAAAGGGCCTTCCGGCGCCATGTTCGCCCGCGGCACGACCGGCGGTGCAATCAACACCATCTCCAAGCAGGCCAAGCTCGACAATTTCACCAGCATCGACGGCTATGTGGGCGACGGTCGCTACGCTCGGGCGCTTGCTGACATCAACCACAAGCTCAGCGACACAAGCGCCGTGCGTGTGACGCTCATGGGCAACGATACGGGCGTGGTCGACCGCGACAGAATTTATTCACAACGCTGGGGCGCGGCCGTGACCGCGGGCTTCGGGCTCGGGACCGACACGACGCTCCTGACGGAGCCGTCCGCCTACGACGGTGGCGAGCTGATCGTTCAGGACGCCTATGCGAGCATGCCATCAAGCTCGTGGCCGGCGACTTGATCCTCTATCCGGCGACCAGCCTGCATTGAGTGGCGCCGATCACCCGCGGCTCGCGGTGGGCGGCGTTCTTCTGGGCCCAATCAATGGTTCGCGCCGACGCCCAACGGACGCTTCTCTGAGACCTGGACAACACGATCTAGGCGCTCGGCGCCAAGGTCGGGCAGGGCGACCGCGCTGTGGTCAGCCTGGCGGGGACCTTCAATAATCTTCTCAGGATGTGGTCTGAGGTCTAGCCGCCGCGGGCGACGAACCAGCCATTGCGGAAGCCCTCGTTCGCCTTGCCGTAAAGGAATGGCTGACCCTCAGGCGTGGTGAAGCGCCCGCCGGCGGCCTCCAGCACCGCATGCCCCGCAGCGGTGTCCCACTCCATGGTCGGGCCGTGGCGCGGATAGATGTCGGCCATGCCCTCGGCGATGCGACAGAGCTTGATGGAAGAATCCATCGGCTGTCGCCGGTGAAAGCCGTATTCGGCCTCCAGTTTGTCGGCGGTTTCCGTTTTCATGGTGTGGCTGATGAGGGCGATGGCCTCGCCCTCCGGCCAGGGCCGGGCCCGCACCGGGTGGGCCGTCACGCCCGGCATCCGCTTCATCGCCACGCCGTCCGAAGTCCACCAGGTTTCGTGCGAGGGCGGTGCGCTGACGGCTCCAGCGACCGGGTGGCCGTTCTCAATCAGCCCAATGTTGACAGTGAAGTGTGGGTCTCCGCGGACGAAGGCTTTCGTCCCGTCCAGAGGGTCGACCAGGAAGAACCGGGGACCGATTGCGTCAGGGGTGCCAAACTCGCTTGCGTCCTCCTCGGAGATCACCGGAATGTCCGGGAACCGCAGGGCGAGAGCCTTCAGGATCAGAGTCTCTCCAGCGCGGTCGGCCTCGGTGACTGGGCTCTCATCTGCCTTGTGCGATACTGCCAAACCTGAGCGCCACAGCGGCAGGATCAGCGCTGCCGCCGCCTCGCAGATCTCGGCCAGTTCGGCCCCAATATCGTTCATGCCCGCCTCACACAGACCCCTTTTCATGATTTAAGGGGCAAGCTGTCTTATGAGCCGCGCGTGGTTTTCCAAAGGCTCAAATCACGACAAGGTCACGCCATGACCGAGATCGCCACAACGCCTCCTGAAATCCGGCCCGCCGAACTCGCCGCCTACATGGCCGCGCGGATGTGTCATGACTTCATCAGCCCTGCGAGCGCCATTGTCTCGGGTCTCGACCTCCTGGAGGACCCGACCGCCCAAGACATGCGCGACGACGCCATGGAGCTGATCGCGACTTCGGCGCGTAAACTGTCGGACCTGCTTCTGTTCACGCGTGTGGCATTCGGCGCCGCGGCCGCGGCGCAAAGTTTCGATTCGCGGGAGCTGGAGAAACTGGTGCAGGGCGTATTCGGCCACATGCGCGCCGAGCTCGATTGGCAGATTGGAACGGCTGCGGTGAACAAACCCGTGGCCCGCGCCCTCCTGAACCTGGCCCAGATCGCGGGCGCGGCCCTTCCGACAGGTGGTACCGCCCACGTCGCGGCGGTTCAGCAAGAAGACCAGATCGCCATCACGATCGAAGCTAAAGGTCCGCGCGCCCGCTTGCGTCCCGAGGTTCTGGCCGGACTTCACGGCGAAGGGCCCGGCGACGGCTTACACGGCCACTGGGTCCAGGCCCGCTACGTCCACCTCTTCGTCGGCGACGCCGGCGGGAAGGTGGCAGCCGAGGTTGCCGAAGAAAAAGTCACGCTCACGGCGACCATCCCGGCTTAGTCCTGCATTTCGGCGATGCTGAACCGACTCAGCGGACGGGTTCGGCGCGTGAGGCCTTGCGAACAGCGCTGGCGATGGTCGCACGCTGCTGTGAGCCAAGTTCTCGCGGATCGACGGAATAGAGGCCCGTCAGTAGGGCAAAGTCGGCGGGAGTCATTGTTTCAGCCGCGGCCCGACCATCACAATCGTCCGCCATCAGATTGAGAATCGTGGGCACGGCGTTGCAGTACTCCAGCCCCCGCCATTTTGCCAGCGCCAGGACAGCGACGTAATCCGCGATCGGGTCGATCTTCTCGCCGGCGACCTTGTTCGAATCAGCGAGGATCAGGCTGTGCATGACTTCGGGGCTCATGCCGTTGGATAGCCGGCTGCCGGCCCGGCCGGCACGCGGGTTCTGATAGTCACTCGGATCATGGATTTCGAGGCGACCCTCGCCGAACTGGCCCGCGTGCGGGTGACGTACCAGGCGCCGATCGGCCGCGTGAAAGTCGCGAGCTTTTTGAGGTCGCGCTCGTTCCAATAGAAGCCCAGCACGATGTCTTTGCGCTTTGCAATGTCGGCGATCACGGCCTGAGGCTGAGGCGAGAAGACTACGTCGATATTGGGCCGGCAGTTGTCGGTCTTGCCGACGGGCGCGCGAACTTGCGACGCCACCTCTACGATCCGCCTAGCTACGAAGTCATTGTACTCCGGTGGCAGGCCAACGACCTCCACGCAGACATCGTCGCGGAACCGCGGATACTGCTCGGAGAAGGGACTTTCCGGAAGGTGCTGTCGCACGAACTGCGTGGTGGGATCGACCTGCGGATTGAGCTTCTGAGGCGCAGTTAAAGTCACGCCGCTGACCGAATTCGCCGGTGCAGCCTTCGGAGGTGGGCCTGGGTCGCTTTGTGTCGCGGCCGCCGGATCCGCGCCGACCAGAGCCGCCGCTGCCAGGCCCGCCAAGTGGAAATCAGCCTCCCCATCCGACTACCGCGTAATCTTGGCGGCCGGATCGCCAGCCTTGCGGATGGCGCTGGCGATCGTCGCGCGTTGCAGGGAGCCCAGCTCGCGTGGGTCCGAAGTGTAGAGTCCGGTCAGCAGCGCCAAATCGGCGCCGGTCGCGGCCTCGGGCGTCGGGTCTGCGTCGCAACCGTCGGCCATCAGGTTGAGGATCGTTGGAATCGCATTGCACGTCTCCAAACTCTGCCAACGGGATAGCGCGAGGACAGCGAAGTAGTCGGCGATCGACCCGATTTGAGCGTCCGCAACCTTGTTGGCATCCACGAGGATTAGCGTGTGGACCAGCTCGGAGCTCTGATCTGTTCCCAACCGACTGCCTGCGCGCCCGGACCGACATCCATGAAGGTCGAGCCGTGGTTGAGCTCCAGGACGCTTTGGCGGTCCGTCCCGACGGAGCGGGTCAGGTACCAGGACTGAATTGGCCGCTCGAAGCTTGCGAGCCGCTTCATCTGTGCGACCCAGTGGAAACCCATAAGGATCTCGCGGCGCTTGGCGATGTCATCAAGCTGCGCCTGCGGGTTTGGACTGAAGATCACATTCACATTGGGCGTGCATTTGACGCTGTGAACGATCGGCGCTTCCACCTGGATTGCGAGCTTAACCATCCGCTTGGCGATGAAGGCGTCGTAGGCCGCGGGCAGGCCAATCACGTTCACGCAAATCTTGTCACGGAAACGAGAGAGCTGCCCTGCACGATTTTCCAGCACGCGACTGCGCACGAACTGGGCGGTCTTGTCGACCAGCTGATCGGGCTTCTTAGGCGCGGTGACCGTGACACCGCTAGCAGTGTCCGACGTCGGCTTCACTTTTGCCGGCGGTTCGCTTCGGGAAGCCCAGGTCGGCGCGGCGGCCGCGAGCATGGCGACGCCCAGCAGGCCTGCGACCGCTGGTCCCAGTTTCGCCATCGGGTTCTCCCTCGCGGGTTGCAATCACCAGCGACCATAACGACGGTTTGCCGAGGCGCGATCGAAAGCTCACGTGAGCCCTTTCGCCGAGTCTCTACGCCTCCTTAACCATCCGGGCGCGACAAGGGGATCATGTTTAGGGACCCCGCGGACGTGAAACTGTGCCTGGTCGTCGATGACAGCCGGGTCGTGCGCAAGGTCGCCCGCCGCATCCTTGAAGACTTGGGTTTCGAGGTGGCTGAGGCTGGCGACGGCGCCGAAGCTCTGGCCTGGGTGCGCACCGCTATGCCGGACGTGGTCCTGCTCGACTGGAACATGCCGACGATGAACGGGTTGGAGTTCCTGCAGAAGCTTCGTCAGGAGCCGGGCGGTGAAGCGCCGAAGGTCGTGTTCTGCTCGGTGGAAAGCGACCTCGACCGCATCCGCGAGGCGCTTGACCAAGGTGCAGACGAGTACATCATGAAGCCCTTCGATGGAGACATCGTCGCCTCCAAGCTGACGCTAGCGGGGGCGCTGTGACGCCGCAGGACTGCAGGCTGATTGCCCGCCTGTGCGCCGACCGCGCGGGTCTGAGGGTCGATCCCGAGAAGGCCTACTTACTTGAAAACCGGCTCGGTCCTGTTGCGCGCCGCGAGGGCTTCGCCTCTGTGCACGATTTCGTCTGCGCGGTCCGTGACCGCGACGAGGATCGCCTGATCTGGGCTGCCGTGGAGGCTATGTCACCGGCCGAGACCTCGTTCTTCCGCGACCCGACCTCCTTTAAGCGCATGGTCGGCGAGGCGCTGCCTGATCTGGCCAAGCGTCGTAAGGCCGGTGCGCTGCGGATCTGGGCTGCAGCGAGCGGAACTGGCCAGGAGGTCTACTCACTGGCTATGGCGCTAGAGGAATCTGCCCCGGCCGGTGCGAGCCTGGAGATCTTCGGCTCCGACCTTTGTGAACGGCGGCTGGAAAAAGCTCAGGCAGGAATCTACAGCCAGTTCGAGGTACAACGTGGGCTCTCGGCCCGTCGCCTGGTGCAGCACTTTGTGGGATCGCAAGACGATTTCGCCCTCTCGCCGCGGGTGCGTCAGGCTGTGCGATGGCGACGGGTGAATCTGCTCGACGACCTGAGCCGGTTAGGCCAGTTCGATCTAATCCTTTACCGCCATCAAACAGGACACCTCCTGGAGGACGCTCGCCACCGCGTGCTGGAAAACTTGCAAGGGGCGCTGTCGCCCGGCGGCTATCTGGTGCTGGGCGAGACTGAAGCAGCGCCAGGGTTGACCGCCTTGCCTGGTCGGCCGGGTTTCTATGGCCGTTCGCCGCCGGCCCAAGCGGTCGCTTGACGCCCAAAAGCAAACCCCGCCGCAGTCCGCGACGGGGCTCTCGAGACTTAGAACGCCTTAGTGCTTGGCGTCGTCGGCGGTGTTCGTGACGGCGTGACCCGCGGCGGACACGTCCTTGCCAGCGCCTTCGACCGTGTTGCAAGCGGCGACCGCCAGACTGGCAGCCATGACGGCAAAAAGGACAAAATTGCGCATGAGAATTCTCCGAGAGTGAAACGTTCCTTACAAGAACTCCTATGCTGCCGCTTGGTTCCCTGCCGTACCTTCATCTGTGTCCGATGTTGCAGCCGCAGGCGTAGGGAAGAGTAGGCGAGCCGTGGTGCCACCCTTGTCGTTTCGCACTAGCTCCGCGCGGCCGCGCAGCTGACGCGCGAAGGCGGTCATCAGGGTCCTGCCCACTCCGGACGAGGTCAAGGCTTCCTCGGCAACCTGACCGTCGTCGGAAATCTCGAGAGTAGTCTCGTCTCCATGCACGTGGAACGCTACCGTCAGCACCCCGCCGCGCGTCACGAAGGCGTGCTTCTGAGCATTGGTGATCGCCTCAACCGCGAACAGGGCAAGCGGGGCTAGCCGGTCTGGGTCAATGACCAGGGCGTCAACAGAGAATTCGGTGCGCACCGCCGGTCCGTGGCTGATCTCGCTCGCCAATAGTTGCGCGGTTAGCTCCTCCAGGAACGGCCGCAGGTCCACCCGCTTGAGGTCTGGGCCCTGATAGAGCGCCCGATAGATCAGCGCGAGCGCGGTGATCCGCTGGCGCGTGTCGGACAGCGCCGCGCGCGCCGCGGGGTCAGCCAACGCACGTTGCTGCATGTTGAGCAGGCTCGAGATGACCTGCAGGTTGTTCTTCACCCGGTGGTGGATCTCGCGCATCAGAGCGTCCTTCTGGGCGAGGGAGTCTCGTAAGGACGCATCGCGCGCGACGATGGCGTCGGCCATGTCCTCCAGGGTTTCGGCCAATTCGCGTATTTCCGGCGGCATCTGCATGGCCTGGACCGCGCGCACAGAGAATCGGCCGCGTGCATAGAGGGCGGCGATGCGCTGCAGATAGGCGATCCAGCGCACGATGACGCGATCGGTCACCAGCAGGACGGCGGCGAGCGCCAGGCCAAAGGTCATGATCGGAAAGAGGATGCCTGAGAGCGGATTCAGCCATGCCCAAGACAAAATACCCGGTGAGGGCGCCGAGAGGACAACATAGACCTCGTTGCCCGCCACCGGCCCGGCTGAGAAGACCCGTCGCTCGCCGCGAGCGTCGGAGCCGTACCATACGTGGGCGCCGTTCAGCCGGATCTCGGTACGCCACCCCCGCGGCAGGACCGGAAATGCTCGAGCATCGGTCTCGCTGATATAATGGCCCTGAGCGTCGGCGAGGGCGACGTCGGCGTGGGCCGGCAGGGTCGGATCGGACGCCGATGGCTGGAGACTGGCGAGCGTGATTACGGCGGCGAAGGCTCCATCAAAGCCGCCGATGGGCGCCTCGGCCCGGATTGCGGCCAGCACGGACGGCTGGTCCGCCGGAGTTTCATCGGGGTCCCTGGTGATCACCAGCTCATCGCCGCGCTGCAACCGCTGGAACCAGGGCTTGAACATCCTCTGGGCGTCGATCGGCACATTGCCTGCCGCGCAGGCCACTCGCCCACGACGGTCGAAGCGCACAAGGTTTACGTAGCCCGGAATGCGCCGGGCGACCTCAGCCAGCCGATCGGCACACTGGTAGCCGACCGAGCCCGGTGCCAGGGTCTGCAGCAGGATGCCCGCGCCTTCCAAGCGGCTGCGCGCGGTGGCTGCGCTGCGTTCAGCTGCAAAGCCCAGGTTCTGTCGGAGCGCGATCCGCTCGCGGTTGAAGGCGATGGAGGACTGTATGACGCCCACGATCAGCACCGGCAGCAAGGCTGCGGCCAGCGCCGCGGCCAAACGAACCCTGATGGTGCTCAGCGAACCCCAACGAAAGCCAGTCATAGAGGAAGACCGGTCATGGGGAGGTCTGTCCCGCCCTCAACGGACGGTGCTTAGCCGCTCCGCATCCGCCAGGATAGTGCGCATGGCGTCTCCGGCGGAGGCGCCGTCGCGATCGTAGTCCCCGGTGTCGAGTATGCCATGCAAGGCGCGCCTGGCACGGCTCACCCGACTCTTCACAGTGCCCACTGCGCAGTTGCAAATTTCAGCGGCCTCCTCGTAAGCGAAACCGCCGGCTCCGACGAGAATCAACGCTTCGCGCTGCTCCGGAGGCAGCATGGCAAGACCCTGGCGAAGTTCGTCCAGTGCCAACGGCGCTGCCGGATCATCCACCGCCACAAGGGTCCGCTCGGCGGCTTCCTGATCAAGCTGGCTCTGGCGCCAGGAGCGACGTTTCTCCGAATAGAACTGGTTGCGCAGGATCATGAAGGTCCAGGCCTTCATGTTTGTGCCCATCTGGAAGCTGGCTCGCGCGTCCCAGGCCTTCATAACGGCGTCCTGAGCCAGATCGTCGGCTTGGGTCGCGTCGCCGCACAATGTGCGCGCAAAGGCCCGCAAATGCGGGATGAGCTGGACAAGGCCTTGCTTGAAGCCCTCATCGTCGGTGCTAGCGCGCGAGGGACGGGTGGTGGTCTCCACGTCCATCAGCCGTTCTCCGCCTTACTGTCGCCGCGGCGCAGAATCTCCAGGAATTCATCCGGGACAGACTCGTTGACCACGTCGTCGAACATCTGGCGAAGGCGCACTCCGATCGCCTGTTGACGCAAGCGGGCTTCGTCGATCGCTGCGGATGCTTTACGCGGATCCGCTGAAGGCCTGTTTTCGATCATTCTGTCGGCGTGCCGCTTGCGCGGCGGCCGCCCCCTACTGACATTCTCGTCGCCACTCAACGCGGGGCTCCGCTTCTAGTTCCCGCCTGCCGACGTTTAAGACGCAGAAAACCCCCTGCCTGGGGAACAAGTTCCATCCTACGGCGTTTTTGCTCCACGATGGGGTTTCGTTGGGGTCGTCTTCGGAGGCTCGATCGAAGGTCCGCGTCATCGCGTTCACTACGAATGGGAGGGGTTACCCCTTGAGTCTGCTAGCTCGCCTCGCGCCACATCTGCCCTATATCCGTCGCTACGCCCGCGCCCTCACCGGCGACCAGACTACGGGCGATCACTATGTCCGCGTTGCGCTCGAAGCGCTTGCGGCGGGCGAGCGAACGCTAGAGGCCAACCTGACGCCGCGGGTGGCGCTCTACCAGGTCTTCCATGCCATCTGGTGTTCCTCCGGCGCCCAACTCGAGACACCGCGGGACGATGATTACATTGAGACAGATGACACCACCCGACGGCTCATGGGTATCGCACCGCCGTCGCGCCAAGCGTTTCTGCTGACCGCGCTAGAGGGCTTTACGCCTTCGGAAGCCTCCCAGATTCTCAATTGTGACTTCGCCGAGGTGGAGCGTCTGATCTCCGAGGCGCAACGCG
>JAYUBY010000601.1:0-2042 GCA_043740635.1 Alphaproteobacteria bacterium | reverse complement strand
CAGCGAGCTTTGCTGGGTCTGCAGGTCCTTGAAGTCGACGCCACGCTCGCTCAAACCCCTAAGCAGGGCGGCGATCCCGGTGGTCTCGGCCTGGGCGTCGAAACTGTAGACGAGTTCGGCCCCGTCGTTAGCGAGGGCCAGGTCGTAGCCGCCAAGCCCCGTCGGTACGGCCTTCAACGGCTCCTGAAGATGCAACGTCAGCTGCTTCTTGCCAAGTTTGCGCATCAGCTCAGCCTTGTCCTCGACGAGGATGAGTTGGCCCTTGGAGATCACCCCGATCCGGTCGGCCATTTCCTCGGCCTCTTCGATGTAGTGGGTGGTCAGGATGATGGTGACACCACTTTCCCGTAAGCCCCGGACCATCTCCCACATGTCGCGGCGAAGTTCGACATCGACGCCGGCGGAGGGCTCGTCGAGAAAGAGGATCTGCGGTTCGTGGCTGAGCGCCTTGGCGATCATGACCCGGCGCTTCATGCCGCCCGAGAGCGTCATGATCTTCGAGTCCTTCTTGTCCCACAGCGAAAGATCGCGAAGAATCTTCTCGATGTAGGCCGGGTTCCGGGGCTTGCCGAAGAGGCCACGGCTGAAATTCACCGTCGCCCAGACGGTCTCGAAGGCGTCGGTGGACAACTCCTGCGGCACAAGACCGATCTTCCGGCGGGCTGCGCGATAGTCCTTAACCACATCATGGCCGTCGGCTAACACTCGGCCCAGCGTCGGGTTGACGATGCCACAGGTGATGCCGATGAGCGTGGTCTTTCCGGCGCCGTTCGGACCCAGCAGGGCGAAGATCTCGCCCTTCTCGATCGTCAGGCTGACGTCCTTCAACGCCTGGAAACCGCCAGCGTAGGTCTTCGACAGACCCTCTATGGATATGATCGGCTGCGCCATTCGTCCCCCGGAGCCCCGAAATAGGGACCCCAGGACGTTTCGGCTAGGCTGCAACCGACGACTGCTGACAAGACGCCGTCAGCATTTGTTGCGGCCACAAGTGCGGCTTTCCCCGCGGCGCCGCAATAACGGGCGTCCGTCCTGCGAACTCCGCCACCAGAGCCACGGTTTCGCCGAAGTCCGGGCTCTCCGGATCCGCCGAGCCGCTGACGATGATGGCTGCGACTTGCAGGCCTCGGGTTCTCAGGACCTCAAGCGCGGTCAGCGTATGGCTGATAGCGCCCAGATAAGATCCGCCAACCAGGATCGTCGGCAGTTCCAGCGCCATCATCAGATCGAGCCCGGTCGCGCCATCGGCGAGCGGGGACATCAAGCCTCCGACGCCTTCCACCACCAGCAGGTCGGCCGTGCTGGCGGTGATCCGCTCGCGACAGACATCAACGATGGGCCCCAATGGCAGGCCTCGGGCTTCCAAACGAGCCGCCATGGGCGGGGCCAGCGGCGCAGCGAAACGCCAGGGCGACATTCTCGCCAACGCCTCAGACGTTGGCGCCTCGTCCAGAGCTGTGAGCAGGCGACCGGGATCGCTTTGGACCCAGTCGGCGACGTCGAAGCCACTTAAGACCGGCTTCAGAGCCTCAACTGTCAGGGCCTCGGCGCGGGCAGCGCGGATCAAGGCGCAGGCGACGTGGGTCTTACCAACGTCGGTGTGTGCGCCTGCGATGAACAATCGGCGGCCGGTCATCGAGCAAGCCACGGCCGGATCGCCTCAGCCAGTCGGTCGATGTCCTCGCCTAAGTGTTCCGACGTAAAAGTCAGCCGTAACCGCGCTGTGCCGGCCGGAACCGTCGGCGGGCGGATCGCCACTGCCAGGAGTCCTTGGTTTTGCAGGTCGGCCGCGGCGGCTAGCGCGGTATCCGTCTCTCCAAGGACGACAGGTACGATGGGGCTCTGGGCAGTCGGCAGGTTCAGCGCCGCCGTAAAGCGCTGGGCTTTCTGAAGCGGGGCGGCAACGCGTTCGGGCTCCGCTGCGATAACATCCAGCGCCGCGATCGCGCCTGCCACACATGCGGGAGGCAGGCCCGTGGTATAGATAACCGTCCTGGCTCGCGTCTTGATCAGGTCGATCACGGGCTGGGAGGCGCAGACAT
>JAYUBY010000600.1:0-4001 GCA_043740635.1 Alphaproteobacteria bacterium | reverse complement strand
TCCGACATCAATCCACGAACCAAAGCCGCTCTCCTCAAAGAGCAGCTTTGAATCAGCGATCAGATGATTTGGGAATCCACTTCGTCAACAGAACCTAGTTGTTTGGTCCTGGAGTTTGATGGTGCAGTCTTTTCCTCGAAATGGATTGTTCGTCGGGCCTACCGGGCGCCGACGGGCTAGGGCGCCGGGCCGAATGCCATGCCCTCGATGCTGTCGTCGGGGTTGAGGATCAGGACCACCTGCAGCTTCCCGTGCGCGAACTCCGCCTCGTACGTGTCGCCACCGTTTGGATCCACACCCTTGAAGGTAATCGACTGAAGGCCGCCCAGCCGGTCCAACATGGCCCGGGAGGCTGCGAGTTGTTGGCGGGTGCCGTCGGCCACGACCTCGCTCATCTTACTGTAGTCCGGCTTGCCGGCGCGAACCCCGTCGATAAGGCCGCGCAGCACCGCCTCGCCGCTTGGGTAGGGTTTCTGGTCGGCGACCCGCTTGGCCCGAGTCGCTGTTGCGAGTTCAACGCGTTCCGCCTCATCGCGCCAGGCCGGCGCGAGGGCGGCCATTGCCCTGACCAGGTATTCGCTTGGGCAGCCGGAGTCGTCACTGCGCAGGCAGATCAGGCCCACGCCCACCCGCGGGTCGAAGAACGCCGCCGAGGTGAAGCCCGCGACCGAGCCGCTGTGGCCGAAGAGCTGATGGGACCCACGGGGAACGATCGAAAAGCCGACGCCATAGCGACCACCGCCCATCATCCGGTAGTTGCGGTGGAAGTTCGCCGCCAACACGTCGCGCGGCAGGACGCCGGGCGGTCCGTCGCCCATCTCGAAGGCGACGAACTTGGCCAGGTCATCGACGGTGGTGAAAAGGCCGCCGTTGGGGATCTTATAGCCGCGGCCCCGATTAGTTCGGCGTCGGACACCGCCGAGCTCGGCGCGCCGTCGCGCAGGCCGTAGCCCTTGGCCAGATGGGCCAGCATGTTGGGCGTGGGCCGGAAGCCCGTGGAGGTCATCCCAAGCGGCTTCACGATCTTGCGTTCGACCAGATCGGTGAAGGGCGTCCTAGTCGCGTTTTCGAGCGCCAGGCCCAGTGCGCCGTAGCCGATGTTCGAATAGGAGGCGTCGGCGTTCGGCGGAACCTCAATGCGGGTCTTGGCCAGGGCGGCGCGGGTGCTGTCTTCCCAGGCGTCGATAGGGCCGCGCAGGGTTGAGAGGTCACTGGGCTCGGGCAACAGGCCCCCGCGGTGAGTGGCCAGCGACTGCAGGGTGACCTGAGACGTGACCGCATCGAAACCTTGCACCCGGCGCAGTTCCGGTAGGTATTTCACCGCCGGGTCGTCCAGGTTGACCTTGGCCTCGCGCGCTAGCTGCAGGAACAGGACGCCGGTGAACTGCTTGGTGATCAAGCCGATCCGATAGACGGTGCGCCGATCGGCGGGCGTCTTCTTCTCCATGTCGGCGTAGCCGTAGCTCTGGGCAAGGAATGGATGCTTGAGGGCGGCTTCCGTCGAAGGAGAACTTCGGCTTCCAAGGCCTGTTTGCCGTCTCTTACCCTGGGTGGGCTACTCGTGGCACGACCGGCCTCCCACCTGTTCGCCACGTCTTTCGGAGCGCTGATCATGGTCTACTATATCGGGTCGGCTTTTCGCCCATTACCGCAGAAACCGGCCGTCGATCGCCTTCGCCTTGGAGGCGAGTTCTATTGACGAAAAGCTAACGCGCCCTGCAGACTTCTCGGGAGAATACTCGTCCCCTAACATTGGAGTAATAAAGTGTAGACGAAGAGCCTTCTTGGGGGAGCCGCGCTCGCGTTTGCCCTCGTCTTGTCGGGCCAAGCCTTTGCGGCAGGCCACAACAACCCTCCGCCCGCAGGGCCAGTGGTCCTCGACTTGGCTGGAACGCCCGTACCGCATAGCTACCAGCAGTACACAACCAGCTTCGTAGCGGGAACGAATTCCACGGACCTCTCATTCGCCTTCCGCGAAGACCCTGCATACCTTTCGTTGGATGACGTCGTTCTTACAACCGGCGGTGGGGCAAACTTGGTCACCAACGGCGGGTTCGAATCCGGCATCGTCGGCAACAATGCTCCGCTCGGATGGACCTACCTCAACGTCTTTGGGGCGTCGGCCGCCGGGGTGGTAAGCACGGATTCGCACACTGGAGCCAATGCCTATACCGATGGCGCCGTTCAGGCCTATGACGCCATCACTCAGAATATAACAACCGTTGTCGGCTCGACTTACAACCTCAGCTTCTATCTGACGGACAGTGGCTCGCTGACGACTTTCCAGAATCTCAGCACAAACGGTAACGTGAGCGGTTCACGTGGCAATGGCATCGACTTGATCGTCTACGCCGGCCACGGCATTCCAACTGTCGGCGGCGGCGGAGTTCCGGAGCCCGCAACCTGGGCAATGATGCTAACCGGCTTCTTCGGCGCGGGAGCGGTGATACGCAGCCGCCGTCGGTCGGTGGTTGCCCCCGCCTAGTCTCGGTGCAATAGACCATATCCAGGGCCTCGCCGGTGGAACCGGCGGGGCCACTGATACATGCGATATGCCGCCAGCAGGGCTGTCCGTGATAGCTCGCTGCAGACAAACTGGGGGCAAGGGATCAGGGCGTCGATCTGACGGAACTGCCGGGTTAACTCGGCGCGGTCGCGGTGAGGTCCCTCCCCTTCCCGACCACCCCGCACCGCGCCCGCCGCGCTCGCGCCAAACAACTGGACGAAGTGCCCCAAAACGTCGAAGGCTCAGAGGTCCAACGGTGACCTGATGCCCAACGTCGCATTCGTCAGCTCGAAAGGTGGCGCGGGCAAGACCACCGCAGCTCTGCTGCTGGCGCTTGGCCTGGCCGAGCTGGGTCATCGCGTCGCCCTCATCGACGCTGACCCTAACAAACCTCTGATGGCCTGGGCGGAGCGCCCTGGCCGGCCGGGCGGCGTCACCGTGCATCCGGCGCCGACTGTTCAGGACATTCGAGACGCCCTGCGGGAAGCCGGTCGGCGCGAGGCCCAGTGGACAATCGTCGACACTGAGGGCTCGGTGCGCGGCGCGATGGTGTTCGCAGCCTTGCGACTGGATCTCGTGGTGACGCCGCTCACAGGGTCTCAGCTGGACCTCGCTGAGGCCATTAAGTCCGCGCAAATGGTGACGGCGTTCGGCAAGCGGGCCGGCAACCCACTCCTGCACCGCTGCCTGCTCACTCGCGTGCCGGCGGCGCTGAAGCCCCGGTCCTTGAGCATGGTGGTGGAACAGCTGCGTGACCATGAGGTGAAGCTTTTGCCGACTGCGCTCTTGGAGAAGGAAGCGTTCCGCGACCTCTTCTCTCACGGCGGCGGGTTGGAAGCTCTCGACGTGCGCGGAGTCTATGGCGTCCAGGCCGCGCGGCACAACACCGAGGCCTACGTAAGGGCTATCCGCGAGATCGTGCAAGCGGCCTGAAGCTCGTCCGCTTACCGTGCTTTTCCGGCAATTGGGCCTGTCAGCTCAGAACCAGAGCGGAAGCCTTTCGAAGATTCAGTGGCCTCGTTCGACCTACTTTCGGGACACGTCTCATCGGCTCACCGGACGATCCCGGCTATGAGGCGCGCTTGGCTAGCGTCGGCGTGGCGCGAACCGGCATGTTGGTGCGCATCGTTGGCTGCGACGGCGCGGAAGCCGCCCCCGGAGAGATAGGAGAGATCGCGGTGCAGGGTGACACTCCAATGGGCGGCTATTGGGGCCGGCCGGATGAGACCGCCGAGAGCCTTCGAGACGGCTGGCTGCACACCGGCGACCTTGGCCGTTTGGACGCCCAGGGATTCCTGACCCTCGTCGACCGCTCCAGGGACCTAATCATCTCCGGCGGCTCCAACATCTATCCGCGCGAAATCGAGGAAGTGCTACTGACCCATGTCGGCATCTCCGAGTGCGCCGTGATTGGCCTGCCCGACGCCGAGTGGGGCGAGGTTCCCTTCGCCTTCATCGTCGCCGACGCCGCCGCGCCCGATACCGCCGAACTCGA
>JAYUBY010000599.1:0-6803 GCA_043740635.1 Alphaproteobacteria bacterium | reverse complement strand
GCGCGCACATGCCGCTCTACAACGAGCTCGACATTTCACTAGATTCCTTCCCGCTGACTGGCGGTACGACCACAACCGAATCGTTGTGGATGGGCGTGCCGGTCGTTAGCCTGCGCGGCGAAGCCTTCTTCGAACGGTTGAGCTATTCGATCCTATCCAACGCAGGACTAGGCGACTTAGTTGGCGATACCCTGGACGAGTACCAGGCGATCGCGCTGGCGTTGGTCGCCGACCGCGAACGTCGGCGAGAACTGCGGGCGACCATGCGCGAACGGCTACGAAACAGCCCACTCGGCCAGACTGAGGCGTTTGCAAGGGATTTCTACGAAATGCTGGCGCGCGCGGTCGCCGGCAGGGACGCTAAAGCCTGAAGTACTCGCCAAGAAGGTCGTCTGGCCGTGGCCTGAAGGTGAGTTCGCCCGGCCCGCCCGAGAAAGCGATCGAGCCCTTCGGGACATGCTTGTTCACGACGCTGACGCCCTGGCTGATAACGCTATCGTCCTCAACCACCGAGTGCCCAATCACGGCGGTGTTGGGATAGAGCACGACCCGATCGCCAATGACCGGAATTTGGTCCTTATGCCGCCCGACCGTTGAATTCTGGTAGAGAACAAGGTGGTTCCCATAGGTCGCCTTGGCCAGGACGATGCCCACACTGTGGCCGATGTAGAAAACTTCCGGCATGGCGATTTCGTAGAACAGGTCGATGCCGTTGAAGGCCTTGTTCATCAGGAAGAGCCGTGTCGGGGCGTGGGTCTCGCCCGACCGCTTCCAGATCGTATTCGCTAAGAAATACAAGAAGATGGTGTGCTGCGACGACTGCAGGACATTGAATTCGTCCAGCCGCCAGGGCGCGCACGCGTTGATGCAGCGGTGCAGTCGTTCCAACGCCTCGTCGAGATGGGCGCCCACTGTACCGCGGAACGCGGCTTCGCGACCGTCGGGAACCACGCCGGCGCACTGGGCGACTGTGTAGGCGAGTAGGCTTTCGCGCGTGTGGTCCCTGAGTTTCACGCCTTCAGCCCTTCCAGATAGCGACGCACGACATCCTTCACCGGCATAGGCAGTATCCCGAGGGCCCTCAGACGCTCAATCGCCGCGCGCGGCGGCGGCGGCGGCGAGACGTCCAGCGAAAAGCCGACGCGCCAGCCGGCCTCCAGGAATAGGTTCGCGATTTCGCCATTGGCGACCCATTCGCCGCTAGCCACGTTGACGACACCAGTGGCCTTCTTGTCCGCCATGGCGATCAGGGCCGATACGACATCGTCCAAATGAATGTAGTCGCGTGCGATGTGCGGGCTGGATTCCAGTTGAAGATCGCGGGTTCGGGCGGCTTCGATGAGCCACTCCGACAGAAAGCCCGGCGCCTCCGGCGACCAATCGAAGACGTTGGAGAGACGCGCGACAGCGCCGCGACCGTCAGTGCGTGTCAGGGTAATGTTTTCGCCCAGGGCCTTGGAGAGATCGTAGATCCGGCGCGGATCTGCGACGTCGAACAGAAGGGGCGCGGTCTCATCCAGGAGGGTCGCCGCCTGTCCGTCGTAGAGCCGCGTCGAGGAGAGGTAGATCAGCTGTTCGAAACGCCCTGCGCGGACAAGCTCGCTGACCAGGCTCGCGTGCGCCTCCACCGTGTCGAAGGGGCGCCGGTCATGGTCGGCGGTAAGCCCCGCACAGTAGAAGACCACCCCCATGTCACGCCCAAACAGGCTGATGTCCCCTTTCGCCGGCGCGAAGACGTCCCATCCTTCGACCGCAAGCCTGGCCTGCAGCCGCCGACCGATAAAGCCATTCGCGCCGAGAATAGTGGCCAGGCCCGTCACGTCGCTTAGAGGCCTCCGACCGGATGGTGCAGCTTCGGATCCTTATGGCGCAGCAGCTTCGGTGAGACGTCACGAACGATCCGATAGGCCTCGGTTTCAAAGACCTTCGGGTCCTTAACGGCCACCATGTTGAAGCCGTGCGGTGGGCCATCCAGATAGATCGCATTGGCCGGAATTAGCTCGATCGGCCGACCGGACAGGTCGAAGTTCGAGTTGAAGTCGCGCAACGCAAACAGGTGATAGCCGTGTCCGACTAATAGCTGGGCGATCTCCGTCGACGGCAGGCCTTTGGACCAGTCCACATAATGGCGGTGCACCTCGAAGACGATGTCGGGCGCCTGCCCCGCAGGCATCGCAAGGAAGGACTCAGCGCCCTCCAGAGCGCCAAGTTCGGCGCCTTCGATATCAACGACGATCAAGTCGAGCTGCCCGACGCCGGCTGCCTTCAGGTAGTCGTCGACCGTCACTGTCTTGAAAGCATCTTCGGCGCCGGCTTCGGCCAATTCGGCGCTGGCGAAACTGTCGTAGCCGACCAGCTTCAAGTTCGAGCTGGAGTCTGACCAAAGACCCTCGGGGCGCGGGCGGATGTTGCTGAGTCCGTTCAGCTCCGCGTTTCGGGTCAGCATGGCGCGCTGCTGATTGTTCGGCTCGAAGGCATGCACTACTCCGCCACGTGGAGCGATCTCGCGGGCGACTAGAACGGCGTGGTCGCCGAAATAGGCGCCGCCAATCACCACATGCGTCGCGCGCTTGGCCAGGTTGACCAGGATGCGGCTGGTTTGCGGTTCCCAAGCGTGGTCCGGCGCCTCCGGCGTCGACATCACGAAGTCGCGGGCGATCTTGGAGCGGTAGAGGAATTCGAACGTAACACCGCTCGAGAGTGTCTTGCGAATAACCTGGTCATCGTCAAATAGGGCGTCGACCAACGGGCCGGTGATCTCCTCGCGGACATCCACACCGGGAGCGTCGATCGCGCCTTCGAAGCTGATGAGCTGGCGGATGAAGGCGCTGCGCCAAGCCTCGTCTTGCGCGATGCGGTCGAGTGCAATTAGCGCCATGTCTCGTGCCATGGAAGCAAACCTATTCCTTCGGAAACACTTGGCACGTTTAGCAGATCGCGACGACGATCTCAGCCTCGGTAATCGGGGTAGTTAGAGTCGCGCTCGGAGATGATCTTGGGCGGACCGGGCCACTCTATTCCAAAGGCCGGATCGTCCCACCGGACACCGGCTGCATGGCCCGGCTGAAAGACGGGGCTGATCTGATAGTGCACGTCGGTGTCGGGATCGAGCGTGAGGAAGCCATGTGCGACGACTTCCGGAATGAGCAGGGCCCTCGCGTTCTGGGCCGACAACTCCTCCGATGCCCAGCGGCGATAGGTCGGGCTGTCCCTGCGCAGATCCAGTGAAACGCCGAACATCCGTCCACGGACGACCCTGACCAGCTTGGTCTCGGCGTGAGGCGCCAGCTGATAGTGCATTCCGCGCAGAGAGCCCTCGCTCGGGTTGCGCGACAGGCTGGTCTGGGCGGGGAAAAAGGGATGGCCAGCGGCCGCGAACTCGTCGGGACACTGCAGGCGCGCGAAGGCCCCCCGCTCGTCTTCGTCCAGTTCGACCTCGACCAGGATAACGCCAGCGATGCCGGTCTCAGAAAACCGCATCAGACGAGGACCTTCGTCTCCGGAGAGGCGGTCACGAAGCGGCCGCCCCAGTCCGTGATAAAGGCCAACTGGCCCATGATCTCTTCCTTCAAATTCCAGGGCAGGATGATGAGATCGTCGGGGCGCACCTCGCGCAAGTCAGATGGTGCGAGGATAGGAATATGGCTACCTGGCAAGAAGCGACCCTGTTTGGCCGGGCTTGCATCGAACACCGCAAAAATATCGTTCGATGTCGTACCAGAATAGTTGAGGAAGGTGTTGCCCTTCGCTGCAGCGCCATAGGCCGCGATTCGCCGCCCAGCGCCTTTCCCGCTTGCGAGGAACGCCCGGAAGCTGTCGCGCACCGCCTCCACGCGAGGCGCAAATCCGGCATAGGTCTCGATTCGGCTGAATCCTGCCGAATGCTCCTCATCCCGCAAGGCGACAAGGTTCTCTGTTTCCTCATGGCCAGACCCCATGTGGCAGCAGAAAAGCCGCAGAGATCCGCCGTGCGTCATCATTCGTTCAACATCGAACGGCCGTAGGCCATTGGCGCGCAACACCTGCTCAACCGCAAGCAGCGAAAGGTAGGAGAAGTGCTCGTGATATATCGTGTCGAACTGCACCTTCTGGATCAGGTTCAGAAGATGCGGGAATTCGAAGGTGAGCACACCCTCGTCTTTGAGCACCTCGCGGAAGCCCGCCACGAAGTCGCCGATGTTGGGAACGTGAGCCAAGACGTTATTTGCCGCTATCAGGTCGGCGCGGTCGCCGCGCGCCGACAATAGCTGGCCCGTCTGTTCGCCGAAGAACATGACTTCAGTGCGAACACCTCGCTCAAGGGCAACCTTTGCGGTGTTCGCCGTCGGCTCGACACCCAGCACGGGAATGTTCATTTCGACGAAATGCTGCAGCAGATAGCCATCATTGCTTGCCACTTCGACGACAAGTGACTCCGGATTCAAACCGAAGCGTTCGGACATGGCCACGGCATAGGCTTTGGCGTGCGCCACCCAGCTCGTCGAATAGGAAGAGAAGTAGGCGTAAGCGTCGTCAAAGATTGCGTCGGCCGGCACAGCGTCATCGGCCTGCACCAGGAAGCAATTGCGGCAAACGCGGACGTGGAGAGGGTAGGACCGCTCGGTTCCAGCGAACAGTTGCTCGGCCGTGAGGTAGCTGTTGGCCAGCGGCTGGTTGCCCAGATCCAGGAAAGTGTGGACGAGCGGCGCCAGGCAGAAACGGCAAAGGGGAACGGTCATGCGCCGCCTTGGAAGTCCACGATCTGGGACCGGCACAAACTCAGCGCGTCTTCGCCGTTCGCCTGGCGCCGGTACCAGTCCATGGTCAGCGCCACAGCTTGCGGCGCGTGCAGCCTGCTCTCGAACCCCAGAACCTGTTTCGCGAGGCTGGCGTCGATAGACAAGGATTTGACCTCGAGCGATCCCAGATCCGGCTCATGGCGCCAAGGACGAGCGCCCAGCGCTTCCACACCCAGGGTTGCAAGCTCGCCCACGGTCACCTCGCGTCCGCCAAGCCTGGGGCCAAAATTCATGGCTCTGGGTGTCGTCGGGTTGGTCGCCAAGGCCTGCAGATAGACCAAATAGCCCGCCACACAGTCCAACACATGCTGCCACGGTCTCGTCGCTTCTGGATGGCGCAGCACGACCTGTTCCTGGCCGCGCGCGGCTCGGACGATGTCGGCGACGATGCGGTCAACGGAGTAGTCGCCACCGCCGATAACGTTGCCACCTCGGGCCGTCGCTAGGGGAACGCCCCTCGGCTCGAAAAAACTTCTCGCGAAACTCTTGGCGGCGATTTCTGTAGCGGCCTTGGAGGCGGAATAGGGATCCTTGCCGCCCAAGGCATCACCCTCCGAAAATGCACGGCCAGTGTCCTCGTTGGCGTAGACCTTGTCAGAAGTGATGACGAGGGCGGCCTCTAGTGCCGTTTGCGACCGCAGCGCCTGCAGCAGATGAACCGTTCCCATGACATTGCTGGCGAAGGTCGCGACGGGATCCGAAATCGCCGTCCGCAAAATTGGCTGGGCCGCCATGTGTAGGACAAGGTCGAAGGCTTGACCGGCCAACGCCGCCTGGATCGCGACCAGGTCCCGCAGGTCCACGATCAAGGATCGCGCGAGGCTATCCACAGCTGCCAATTCAAAGAGGCTGGGATCCTGGTCGGGCGCTAGCGCTAGGCCGGTAACTTCCGCTCCCAAGCCGGCGAGCCAGATCGCCGCCCACGAGCCCTTGAAACCGGTGTGGCCGGTCAGCAGAACCCGCTTTCCGCGCCAGAACCTTGGATCTATCGCTGCCACGGCGCCTCGCCGGACGCCCAGAGGGCTTCGAGGTTGTTCTTATCCCGGAGTGTATCCATTGCCGCCCAGAAGCCGTCGTGTCGATAGGCGGCAAGCTGGCCATCGCGGGCCAGCGCCTCCAAGGGGCCTGACTCAAAGCTGGTATCGTCGCCGTCGATCCGGTTCAGGACACTGGGCTGCAGCACGAAAAATCCACCGTTGATCAGGCCGTTATCGCCGGGCGGCTTTTCGATGAAGCGCTGGACGATGTCGCGGTCGATTTCCAGCGCACCGTAGCGGCCGGGAGGGGCGACGGCTGTGACGGTGGCCTCTTTGCCGTGCGCACGATGAAATGCGGCCAATGCCGCCAGATCCACGTCGGCGACGCCATCGCCGTAGGTCAGGAAGAAGGGCTCGTCCTTGTCGAGATGCTGGGCCACCCGTTTTACGCGTCCACCCGTCATCGTGTCGGCCCCGGTATCCACCAGGGTGACGCGCCAGGGTTCATGGTTGGTGGCGTGATACTCAATGACGCCCCTCGCCAGATCGACGGTGAGGTCGGCGTTGTGCAAGACGTAGTTGGAGAAATACTCCTTCACCACATAACCTTTGTAGCCGAGGCACACGATGAAGTCGTTGAAGCCGTAGTGCGAATAGAGCTTCATGATGTGCCACAATATCGGCCGGCCGCCGATTTCGATCATCGGCTTTGGCTTCAAGTGGCTTTCTTCCGAGATGCGCGTGCCGAGCCCGCCCGCCAGAATAATCGTCTTCATTCCACGTTCGCCTCTCGTCGGCCGCACCGCCGCCACAGTCCAGCGCGCCAAGCTTCGGACCGCAAGCTGGTGCTCGTCTTATCGCCTACGCCTGACCCTATGAAGCGCCAACGGATTGGGAAGGCCTAACAGGCTGTTGAAGAAGTCCGTAGCGGCGCAGGACTCGGCATGATTCACTCCTTCGAGCGAAGCTTGAGGGCTGGAGATGCGCGGGTCTGATGAGCTGACGGGGTCCTTGTTCTCGTACGTGGACCTGGAAGCGCGGGTTCGCC
>JAYUBY010000598.1:0-4137 GCA_043740635.1 Alphaproteobacteria bacterium | reverse complement strand
ATCTCCCCGACCCTGGTGCTCGCCACCATCGCCGCCGAGGACAGCCACTTCTGCGACCACCGCGGCTTCGATTTCACAGCCATGCGCAAGGCCCTGCGCGCCAATGAGCGCGGCAAGACGTTGCGGGGCGGTTCCACCATCAGCCAGCAGACCGCCAAGAACGTCTTCCTTTGGCCACACCGCGACTGGGTGCGCAAAGGCTTGGAGACGTGGTTCACGGTCTTGATCGAAGGGATCTGGGGCAAGCCCAGGATCTTGGAGGTCTACCTGAACTCCATCGAATGGGGCCCGGGCATCTACGGTGTCGAAGCCGCCGCCCAGGCCAACTTCCACATGAGCGCCAGCCAGTTGGACCCCGGCCAGGCCGCTCGCCTGGCCGCCATCATCCCCAAGCCCTTGACCTGGAAGGCTGCAAAGCCCGGGCCCTATATTCAAAAGCGAGGCGGCCACATTGCCGCCGCTGCCGGAACCGTCCGCCGCGACGGCCTTGCCGCGTGCGTGCTGTAGCGGCTGGCTCACAACCTGCAATAGGTGGCGTTGTGGGGTCATCCCTGTCCGGGATTGGCACGCCCAACCCACACGTTTGTGACTGTAGCTTATCGAGCTCCTTAAAGCTCTGTGTAACGGCGCCGTCGGGTCCTAGCCCGGCGGCGCTGTCCATTGTGGGCTAGCGGCCCTCCCGCGCCAGGGCGCCGACGACGCCAATGCAGATCAGGGCCTGGCCCGCGAAGTAGAGGCTCCACACCCCAAAGCCGAGCCAAGCCTGGCCGGCTAACGGCCCGGATCGCGCGAAAATCAACATGTCCGACGCGAGGAACATCAGCGCGCCCAGCGCCACCCGATCACGGGGGAAGCGGCTGATCCAGGCGCTGGCCGCCATGCACGAAAGGCCGGTCGCGTAGACGGCCACGCCAGGCGCGCTGCCTCGGTCGGCGGGCAGCAGAAAGGCACACACGACGGTTGTAGGGATGAGCGCGCCTGCGAACAGCCGGTCGGGCCAGCTCAAAACTTGGCGACGGCCCTTCAGATAGAGCCTGACGGCGATCAAGTGGCCGACCAGAAACGCCCCGCCGCCCACGACAAAGCCCGTCGCTCCCAACAGGACATCACCTGCTGCGCCTGCAGCCATCACCGCAAAAACCAGCCACCCGTCGAAGCTGCGCGCCCTCAAAGCCGCAAAAACCGCCAGGAGGCCCACGCCCGCGCCCTTCCAAGCCAGACACTCCGCCGGCGACAAGATCAGGTAGTCCGCTGCCAGATAGCTCCCGCCCGCGACAATCGCCGCCGTCAGCACCAGCCTCGTAGCCAGATCGCCTCGTCCCATATTCGCCCCCGCCTTTAACCCGTCACTTCGTCCTCAAACGTGGAACGAAGTGACGGGTTAGTACCTTACACGCGCGGTAGACCCGGCAAGTCTCAAGTAGTTCCAAGTATGTATCCCGCCGCGCGTACCATTCTGGTTTCAGATCTCTGCCGCAAGCCGGCAGGGGCGTACGGTCTCAAACATCCGAGCCGAGATCACGACCCTCCCGCCAAGATCATCGCCTCAGCGTACTTGAGGGCGCGATCGCCCTTCTCCTGAGCGCCAGCCTGGCGGCCGCACGACCGTTGGATTGCTTTGAGTGGGTGAAGTCCCACGTGGTCCATCATCATCCACACAGGCCCCATTCCGCAGTCCACAGGGTTCATCACATCACCGGCTCGCCGCGGCCACACTAGATTCCGGCCAGATATGTCCGGCGCCCTGTCGATTGCCCCATCAACGTAGCGATCATCTCCTTGCCCGTGGCCGGCCCGGTGATTCCGGAGGCCGGGCAGATGCTGCTGGCCGAGCTGGTCACCCCTTCGCCCGTCCCAGAGGCGTTTGACATAGCGCCGATCACGCCGGTCAGCGGGGCGCCACCTTCGGATGAAGGTCCGATCTTCCCTGGATTTGTCGGCTCCGGCGCGCCGTTTCCCGGTGGATTCGTCGGCGGTGTTCCCGGTGTTCCCGCGGGTCCGCCCCCTGTCATCCCTGCGCCCGTTCTCCAGCCGCCCGATACCCCGCCCATCAGCGGCGTTCCCGGCGGCGTTCCCGAACCGAGCGCCTGGGCCCTGATACTCTTAGGAGTGGGCACGATCGGCGCGTCCCTGCGCCGTTGAGGCGCTCACAAACCAATTAGATCGGCCCGTTCATCCTCGTTTCAGCTTCCACGGCGCACGACAGGGCCGAAAGCGGAGCCGTCCCTTTGTCGATCTACACCTTCTACTTCCGACGACCCGACGGCGAGGTGCCCTCGTTCGAGGCCTACGACCTTGAGGGAGGCGAAGCCGCCGTCGCTCAGGCCCAGGTGCTCCTCGAACAACACATGAGCGCCAGCCACATCGACGTCTTCGACCACGATCGCGCCGTGCTGACCTGCTCACGGTTTGCGCCAGCCTTTGCAGTTTAGAACTCAGCCCTCCGAGCTTGACCTTGCCGGCTCGCCAGAACAGGGTTGTAGGTCAGCCATGCCTGACGAACGAAAGAAAGACCGCTTCGTCCTGCGCCCCGATCCATCGGGTTGGACGATTGTCGAGGTCTGGACCGGCCAGCCAGCCGTCATGGCTGGTGCGCCTCAAATCGGCCTGTCAGAGGCCGACGCCAAACACACTGCTGGACTGCTGAATAAAGGCGCGCGCCGCGGCGACACCTCGATGCGGAAGTAGCGGTCGGGTGGCCCGAATGGCCTCACCCCACCCCATCGACTTCCGCCACCTCGTGCCCTAAAACCCGCGCTTACCCGCAAAATCCTCCCCCATAGGAGCTACTCATGCGCGTCGGTGTGCCCCGTGAAATCAAGCCTGACGAATACCGTGTCGGCCTAACGCCGACCGCGGTTCGGGAATACGTCAGCCATGGGCACCAGGTCTTGGTGGAAAAGGGCGCCGGCGTCGGGGCCGGCTATCCTGACTCGGCCTACACGCGGGCCGGCGCGACGATCGCCGCCGACGCCGAGGCGGTCTTCGCCAGCGCGGAGCTGATCGTGAAGGTCAAGGAGCCGCAGCCCGTCGAGTGGGCGCGCCTGACAGACAAGCATATCCTCTTCACCTACCTCCACCTGGCGCCTGATCCGGACCAGGCTGACGGCCTGCTGGCCTCAGGCTGCGCGGCCATCGCCTATGAGACGGTGACCGATGCGCAAGGCGGCCTGCCGCTGCTCGCGCCGATGTCCGAAGTGGCCGGGCGGATCGCGGTCTTCTCGGCCGGAGAGACCCTGCTCAAGCACAACGGCGGCATGGGTCTGCTGCTCTCCGGCGTGCCCGGCGTGCCGCCCGCGCGGATTTGTGTGCTGGGCGGCGGCGTAGTCGGTATGAATGCCGCGCGCATGGCTGCGGGCCTCGGCGCCGAGGTGGTGATCGTCGAGCGCTCGATCCCGCGCATGCGCGAGCTCGACAACATGTTCCAGGGTCGGATTCTGACCCGCTATTCGACCCAGGACGCCGTCGAGGAAGAGATCCTTAAGGCCGACGTGGTGGTTGGCGCGGTGCTGACTGCTGGCGCGAGCGCACCCAAGATGATCCGCAAGGAAGACCTGAAGAAGATGAAGCCGGGCTCGGTCCTGGTGGATGTATCAATCGATCAGGGTGGATGTTTCGAGACTAGCCGGCCTACGACCCATGCTGACCCGACCTACACAGTCGACGGCGTTGTCCACTATTGCGTGGCGAACATGCCCGGCGCGGCTCCAAGGACGTCGTCCGAGGCTCTGGTGCACGCCACGCTGTCCTTCGGCCTGGCCTTGGCCGATCAGGGACTGGACGCCCTGAAGAAGAACAAGCACTTGGCCAAGGGCCTCAACGTCCTCAAGGGCCAGGTCACCCACCCAGCGGTGGCTGAGGCGCTCGGCAAGCCGTTCTTGGACGCCTACGGGGCGTGGAAATAGCCACAATCGCTCCGCTCATCCCCGCCCTCGAGGGATGAACCGCATCAATTGGTGACCCGCGCCTTCCGCTTGAACGGCTTGCGCTTGAGCTCCTTCTTCTCGCCCTTGGCCTTTGCCGTGATTTCCTTGAGTTTCACGGTCTGTAAGGCGGAGAGCGCCTGACCAGGCTCGCCCTTTTCGGGGTCGCCGAAGGCTCGGCCATAAGTTTTCAGTCGATCGGTGACACTGCCCA
>JAYUBY010000597.1:0-2857 GCA_043740635.1 Alphaproteobacteria bacterium | reverse complement strand
CCCCTATGTTACGGAAAATGGTGTTTGCAGCTTCTCTCCTCGCGCTCGCCGCCCCGGCGGGTGCTGTGATGGCGCAGGGGTACTACGGCTACGACGGCTACGACGGTCGGCATGCTCGGGATCACCAGGAGCACGGCGCTATCCACGACGAGGTGGACGAGGCCCATGCTCGAGCCCATGACGAAGGGTTCTACAGCCGTCGTGATCATAAGGCCTATCACCGTGCGCTAAGCGGAATTCATGGGGAGTTCCACGATGAGCATCCTGACACCGGGCACGACGGCTATCGCTTGCCCTCACGCAGAAGCGGGGGGTATGGCTATCAAAATTACGGTGGCTATTCGTCCTATGGCTCACAGTACGGTTACAGCTACGATCCCAGCGTGACGTACGGCTATGGTCGCCGCTGATAGGGGCGCTAAGCTTCGACCGAAGGGTCATCTTGCTCTCACCAGGCTGAGGCCCTGTGCGGCGTCCCGGCTGAACGGTGACCGTGTTGGCGATCGTCGTGACTGTACTTTCTTCGAGCGATTGAGCACCTACGGCTGAAGCCGGCGGGGTTTCACACATGTCTGACGCGTCAGGCGGCCAGTCGCTCCAACGCAGGCCAGCGGGTCACCCGGAATTGCCGAGCGGATGCGAACTCGACGATCCGCGAGCCCTGGAGCTGAGTGACCATTCGCGAGACGGTCTCGATGGTGAGTCCGAGGTAGTCCGCCATATCCTGGCGGCCCATGGGCAGCGAGACATCCTCGCAGCCGACGCGTTGGGCCACATCCCTCAGGAAGCTGGCGACCTTTTCGCAGGCGCTCTTGCGGCCGAGCATCAAAAGATGCTCCCGGGTCCGCTCGAGCTCGCGACGGGTGGCCTCCCAGAGCGTCCGGTCCAGGCTGACGTCACCGCTCAGGGCGTGCAGGGACGAGCGCTTGACGACGTGGATCACGCAGTCGCTCAGGGCTTCCGCCGAGAATCGGTAGAGGTCGCCGGGTTCCAGCCCGATGATGTCGCCGGGATAGTAGAAGTCGCCGATCTGGCGGCGCCCGTCGCTCTGGAGCCGGGTGGTCCGTACAGCGCCCGAGACGACGCTGTGAATCATGTCGGCCTCCTCGTCTTGGCCGAAAATCTCTTCGCCCTTGGCGAAAGGCATCCGCAGACCCACGCGGTCCATCAGACTGGCGATGGGAGAGGCCGCGGGCGCGGTGTCAGGTGAGTAGGCGAGGGTCATGGGAAGCTCCGTCATCCGATGACCGCAAGCTCGCGCGTCTCCCCGGTGGCGAGTATTCGTGGGCGCTCCCTAGGCGCCAGTACGGAGGCGCATCATACCGCGGTCAGGGGCTCCGGACCCACCCTGGGCGACCGCGCGCCCGGCCGACGCGCCATCTGTGCGGTGCGCCCATGCCTATTGATCCCGATCAATCGACACCACGCGCCATGGTGTAGGTTTGGTCGCATCAGCCATCCGGTCCCGGGGTGGTCCAAGAGGGCGGTGGCGGTTATGCGGTACAACTTGGCGACAACCTCGTGGCCGAAGCCCACGTTGCCCGGCGCCGAGCTGAACGGCGCGGGGCTCTGTCGGCTTCGCGATTGCAGCCTGATCGCCGAGGCCGATCATCGGATCGCCAACCACCTCGCGCTGTTGGCCGGCCACGTCCGCCTGAAGGCCGCCGAATTGGCCAAGCGTCCCGAAGCCAGCGGGCCCGACGCGATCCAGCTGCTTCTCTTAGGGGTTCAAGCGGAGATTTCCGCGGTGGCGCGCCTGCACCGCAAGCTCAGCGGCGGAAATGCGCAAGAGCCGTCCGATCTCGCGCACGAGCTTCACGAGGTCTGCGCGCCCTTCCGCTGCGGACTGTCCGGCGACGTCGTGGTTGTCGAAGACTTCGAAGCGGGGTGCGCCGTGACGGCGGACCAGATCCTGCCGGTGACGCAGATCGTTACGGAGGTCATCACCAACGCCCTCAAACACGCCTGTGGGGACGGCCGTGGCGGTCTCCTCATGGCGCGGCTCCGCAAGGGAGAACCCGGCTCGGCGGTCATCGAGATCATCGATCACGGACCCGGGTTTCCAAATACCTTCAATCCCGCAACGGAAGGCGGTCTAGGCTTTCGGGTCGTGCGCGCGCTTGCCGTTCAGCTGGATGCGACCGCCTCGTTCTCATCAACCGTGGATGGGGTTCGTTTCCGGCTCACCCTTCCGTTGGCCGGCGACGACGAAGCCGGTCGCTAGGCCTTGTCGCGCGCGCGCGCCGGTTTGACCGAGGGAAAGAGCAACGACCGGATGGCGCAGGTCAGGAGATCGTTCAACAGCGGCTTTTCGATCAGGCACGCGTCCGCCAGCAGGGTGCGGGCGCGCAGCCGCGCGTCAGGCGAACTGGTGATCACGATGGCCGGTAGGTCCACCCGCCGCGCCCGCAGGGCCTCAAGCGCGTCGATCCCGCTCAATCCCGGCAGCACCTGGTCCACGACGAGACAGGCTGAGGTTTGCGGCAGCGCCAGCTTGAGCAAGCTTTCGCCACTTGCGCAGGTGACGACCTTGAAGCCTTCGATTTCCAGGGAATACCGCAAGGCCGTACGCAGCCCGTCGTCGTCGTCGACGACGATGACGGTCGGCCGGGAAGGGTGACGACTGGACATTGCAGGCCACGGATCGCAAGGGCGGGACGAACCCCATCCTCCCCGGCAGAGCGGCGGCGTCCTTGATTCAGCGCAACGGCGCGATCAGCCGCGGGCGAGCGTGACCATCCGGATGAGTTCGCTTAATCCCCGCGCGCCGGTCTTGGACATCATGTTCGCGCGATAGACTTCGACCGTTCGGGGACTGATGCCCAGTTCGAAGGCGATGTTCTTGTTCATCTTCCCG
>JAYUBY010000596.1:0-5789 GCA_043740635.1 Alphaproteobacteria bacterium | reverse complement strand
ACCCGCGCCTCGTCTGAGGCCATCGCAGCGAAGTAGCGTGCGGCCAAGCCCATCAGCACTGCTCGGGTGTTGAAAAGATCGACGAGATTATCAAGCGTCAACTCGACCACCGTAGCGCCGCGCCGCGGATAGATCACCGCCAAACCGCGTGCTGAAAGGACACGCAGGGCCTCACGGACCGGCCCCCGGCTGACCCCATACTGGTGTGCGATGTCCTGCTCGAGGAGCCGTGCTCCCGGCTCGAATTCACCCCGGGCAATTGATGCACCGATGTCATCGGCGATCTGCTCGGGGAGAGTCCGCACCGTTCGTCGCTGCAGAGGAGCGCGACTTCGCTCAAGGCCCTTGGTCATATTCGACTTCTCACTGTCTCGCAGATGCAGGCTCTAGCTCTTTGTGTGATTTGCAAACACGACAAAAAGCCCCACTTCAGAAGCAGGTCCCTTGTTCTTCCTCTTTACCCGCCTGCGCGCGTTGCGGGGATCTGGCTCCGGCCCGTCGACCGCCTGGCATCGCCGCCGCGGCCGGACTTGCCAGAACTGAACCGCAGTCATTCCGCCGCCGTGGTGGCGACGTCCGACAATAGTGTCGCCGCGGAGGGTGAGGCTTGCGGCGACGCATCAAACTCCGCCAGCACGGCGGCAGTGTGCTCTCCCAACGTCGGGGCCGGCAATCGCAGCGCGGGACGGCACCCGTCAAATCGAAATGGGGGCGCGCCGTTCAGGTGCTGACCGACGAAGGCGTGGACCATCTCGCACCAGAAACCAACCGCCTTGAGCTGCGGGTCGTCGCACAGAGAGTGGGCCTGCAGGATGGGTGCAGCGGCGATCCCGGCCGCTTGCAGCACCTCAACAGCGTCCGTGGCGCTGCGTGTGACGGTCCAGGCCGCCGCAGCGGCGCGGCCGGCGCCGCCGACCACCTCCTCCAGGCGTCGCAGCGAAGCCGCATCGCGCGGCGCGACAGCGATCCACGACTCCTCGCCGGCCGCCCTCAGCACGTCGCAGAACGGCAGACGCGCTCGCGCGTGGCCGGTTCGGGGTGTCGGCTTCCGGTGTAGTTCCTCAGCAATGATCGCATCGGCCCCAATTTGGAACAAGCAGGCCACCTGGGCGAGATCGATCTCGGCGCCACCCAGCCGGTCGCGGCCGGCCAGCGCCGCGAGGACCGCGCTCGCGGCATAGAGGCCAGCGATGGGGTCTCCGAACGCGATATGCTGCTGTGCTGGCGGCCAATGCTCCTCGCCATTGACGAAGGGCATGCCGGAGGCCTGCTCGACCGTGGAGCCGTAGGCCCTCAAGCCCGACAACGGCCCGCCGTTGCCGAAGGCCGGCATCGAGACGCTGATGATCCCCGGACGCAGCCTCCGCTGCACGGCCGGCGAGAGTCCGAGCTTCTCCAGAACGCCGGCCGCGTAGTTCTCGACCACGACGTCGGCTTGGGCGACCAGAGCCTTCGCCAGCGACAGGCCCTTCTCGGTCGCCAGGTCGATGTCGACCCCGCGCTTGTTGCGGTTCACGCCGATGAAGTTGTGACGGATTTCACGCAGGTCGCGGTCCACTGAGCCCGCTTCCCAGCCGCGCCACCAATCCGGATGGACGTCAGACTCGATCTTGATCACGTCAGCGCCTAGATCCCCAAGGGTCCGCGTGCAGAGTGGTCCGGCCCAGCCCATGCTGAAATCGACCACGCGCAGGCCCTCCAGGGGACTCTCGTCTTTGCCGCTCGGCCAGCGTGCGCGCGTCTCGCCGTCGAAGGTCATGCGATAAGGCAGGGTCGGTCCACGCGTCTCCCCGTCGCCGAACGGCGCGAAGGCCCCTCGCTGCGCCCAGTGCGGCTGGTCGGCCAGCGCGCCTGGGCGCACCATTGGCGTCATCGGGATCCGGTGGCGCTCGGCGAGCGCGATCCACTCCTCGGTGGTTCTCAACGGGAATGCCGCGGCCAGGATCTGATCGACTTCGTCGCCGATCATCAGCCGATCGTAGCTCGCGGCGAACCGCGGATCGTTGGCCAGCTCAGGACGACCAATCAGGTCGCACAGCGCGGTCCATTGCGCAGGCGTCAGGCAGGTCACGCCAACCCAGCCGTCGGCGCTGCGATACGGTGAGCAGGGATAGGTGGGGACGAAGCGGTTCACTCCCAGCCGAACCGATGGGCCACCCGTCGCGCGCCCGGTCAGGGCTCCGGTCTCGCAAAATGTCAGGCTCGCTTCATGCACGTTCACGTCGATCCGGCTTGGGCGATGCGGCGCTGGCGTCAGCAAAGCGGCCACGGCCGCATTGAACGCGGTCAGGCCGGCGGTCACCTGATGGGCGTGGCCCTGCGCCAACATCGGCGGACCCTCGGCCTCGCCAAACGGGAAGGCGACGCCGCTCAGCGCGGCCATGACCTCGTCGCTGCCGATCCAGTCGCCGTAGGGTCCCGCCGGATCGAACCAGGCGAGCGCGAGAACCGCCGGACGGTCGGGATGCTCGGCCGCGAACCGCTCGGCCCGGGCGATTGCAGCCCGGTCCAGGCCGCCGATGACCAGTGCACACCTCGCGCCGCTTAGTTCCGCGGAATCGAGCATCGCCTTTCGCTCGTCCAGCCACGCACCGTAGGCCTCGCCCGCTGCCCCGCCGAAGCCTAGTCCAGCATCGTTCCGGGCTTGCGCGGCGTGCAGCACCCGCGCGCCGAACGCGGCGAACAGGCGCCCGCAATAGCGGACGCCAACGTCGTCGCCGAATTCGACGACCGTGATCCCGGCAAGCAAATCGCTGGACGATCCACCACGGTGCGGCTCCGTCATTTTCCCGTCCTCGCCAAGCTACGCCGGATTGTCGACAAAATACCTCAGGAGGGCAATCTGTGATCGAAATCACGACCGACTTCGAAAAAACAGACCGCCAACGCAAAGAATGGCAGGTCCACCGGTATGTCTCCCCATTCCGAAGCACTGAAAACCGATGACGAGCAGGGGCTCAGGGCTATAGGGTCCCAAGATGGGCACGGGCGGGGGAAGTACGATGCAAGCACAGGCGGCCAGACTATGATCGCCCGCCTAGACGGCAAGGTGGCGATCGTCACGGGCGCGGGCGGGGACGTCGGCGCGGAGACCGCGGCCTTGATGCTGAAGCGTGGGGCGTCGGTCGTGGCCGCTGACTCGGACACCGCAGCCCTCGATCAGCTGGCCAAGAGTTTGGGGCAGATCGGGCCATTGAAGACCATACGTGTGGACGTGACCCAGGAGAGCGAGGTGGCGACTTGCGTCGCGGAGGCAGTCGCGGCCTTCGGTCGGCTGGACGTTCTGTTCAACAATGCCGGTTACAACGGCGGCCCGAGCGCTGCTTGGCGCCTCACCCCCGAGGTATCGAAGGCGGATTTTGAGGCCATCTTCGCGGTGAATGTCCGAGGAGTGTTCCTGGTGATGAAGCACGCCATCCCGGCCATGATCTTGAGCGGCGGCGGTTCGATCATCAACACCTCATCCGTAGCAGGCTTGCGCCCGGCAGCTGGCCAGTTGGCCTACTCCGCGGCCAAGGCCGCGGTGATCGGCATGACCCGCACAGCGGCGTTGGAATGGGGACAACAGGGGATTCGGGTGAATTGCGTCAATCCGGGGCCCCTCGAAGGCCGGATGATGGAGGAGATCGCCGCCGGGATGGCCGAGCGGCGCTCAGGCGGAGAGCCGCTCGGCTTGCGCAGCGGCATGATACCACAGGGCCGCTGGGGACGGCCTGCGGAGGTCGCGGGTCTGGTGGTCTTTCTGGCGTCTGACCAGGCGAACTTCATCACTGGAGCCGTCCATCCCGTGGACGGAGGCTTAACCTCGTGAACGGCAGCGAGCTTGATCTCGCCGGCAAGACCGCGGTCATCACTGGCGCGGGGGGGGATCTCGGCGCCGCCGCGGCTCGCCTGCTCGCCGGGCGTGGCGCCGCGATAGTCGCGGTAGACCGCAATGAGGAGGCGTTGGCTCAGCTCAAGCTGAGCTTTCCACCATCCGCTAACTTGCTGACCGTGATCGCCGACGTCACTCAGGAGACGGAGGTTGCGGATTACGTCGAGGCGGCCATCGCTACTTTTGGGGGGCTGGACATCTTCTTCAATAACGCCGGCATCGAGGGGAGCCGAACGGGCGCCTGGCGGCTAATCCCAGATCTCAGCGTTGAGGACTTCGACGAAATCATCGCCGTCAACGCGATGGGAGTTTTCCTCGGCTTGAAGCACGTCATTCCGGCGATGGTTGAGAACGGCGGCGGGGCCATCGTCAACACTGCCTCTATCAATGGCCTCAAGGGCAGCCGCGGCCAAGTCGCGTATGTCGCCTCGAAGCACGCCGTCGCCGCCATGACGGTAAGCGCAGCCCGCGAATGGGCCACCGCCGGGATCCGCGTCAATGCCATTGCGCCAGGGGCCATCGACGGGCGCATGCTTCGGGACTACGGCAAGATCATCCTCGCCAACGCCCCCCCGCCTGAGCCGGACGCACCGCCCCGCTGGATCCCGCCACCGATCGCGGGTTGGGCCGACCCTACAAAGGTCGCGGCAGTGGCGGTGTTCCTTGCCTCCGACGAGGCTAGCTACATTACCGGGTCTTGTTATTCGGTGGACGGCGGGCTTATCGCGCTTTGAACTCAGCGGAGACTCCGATGCCTGCGCCGACCGACGGATTTGTCCTGAATCAGACGATGCTGCGGATCAAGGATCCCGAGCGGTCGATCCCCTTCTACCGGGACGTTATGGGCATGACCTTGCTCGACCGCTATGACTTCTCCACGCGTGCGTTCTCGCTCTATTTCATGGGCTATCCGGACGGACCGATCCCGCAGGAACGCGGGGCCCGCATCAAATGGGTGTTCGAGCAGCCCGCGCTGCTTGAACTGACCCACAACTGGGGGACGGAAAGTGACCCAGCGCTTCACTATCACGACGGCAATATAGATCCGCGCGGCTTCGGCCACATCGGTCTCTCGGTGCCCGACGTGTCTGCGGCCTGCGCGCGGTTTGAAGCCCTAGGTGTCGAATTCGTCAAGCGACCTGATGCGGGGGCCATGAAGGGCCTTGCCTTCGTGAAAGATCCCGACGGCTACTGGATCGAAATCCTATCCAGCGCCACCTTGCGGGACCTCATACTGAGCCTTGATAACGCTTAGAGGCGTTGCCCTTTTGAAATAGCTGGATTGGGAGCAGCCTGTGGACCTCTCGCTTGGTCGCTCTTGCTGCTCGATTGCCCCATGTCCGTCTGAAACCGCGTAATACCAGTCAGGCGATCGCCATCGCTTTCAGCGCTGCCGCGGCCTTCTCAGAAGCCGCCTCCGGGGTCGGGGCCGCACGTGTTCGCATTTTCTCCAGCTCTTCCCAGGAGAGATAGCCGGTGAACTGCTCGTCGTTGAAATAGAGCAGAGGTCCGTTACAGATAAACAGGTACTCGGTGTCCTCGAGGGCTTCCGTTGCCCCGTGCAGCACGCCATTTGGCTCGTAGACGTAATCGCCCGTCTCAAAAATCCCATCCCTGACCTTCAGACGGCCACTAAGAATGTAGGTGTGTGACGCCGACAGGTGTTTGTGCGGCGGAGCAACGAACCCCTTCTTCCACCTGAAGACGGCGGCCCACGTTCCGCTTTCCGCGCCTGTCCACAGAATGCGCGTCCAAGCGCAGCCAGGCGAATTCTCCACCCAGTCGGCGCCGCCCAGTTTGAACAGTGCATCTTGCAGCTCCTGGTGATGCGGGCGGATTTCTTGCGGCAACGGCATTCCGACGCACTCCTGATCGTAGGTTTGACGGTTCGTTCTACACCGCACCTATATAGATC
>JAYUBY010000595.1:0-3731 GCA_043740635.1 Alphaproteobacteria bacterium | reverse complement strand
TCGGCCTATCCCGGCTTGGCGCCGATCATGGGCAGGAAGGTGCGGGCCGATGTCATCAAGGAGCACTGGGGCGAGATCCTGCGCCTGGTCGCCTCGCTCAAGGCTGGCCACGCCGCGCCCTCGGCCATGTTGCGCAAACTCGCCGCCTATGAGCGGCAAAACCAGCTCGCCGTCGCTCTCCAGGAGGTCGGGAAGATCGAGCGGACCTTGTTCATGCTCGACTGGCTCGAGAACCCGGCGCTTCGGCGGCGTTGCCAAGCGGGCCTCAACAAGGGCGAGCAGCGGCACGCGCTGACGCAGGCGATTTGCACCCTCCGCCAGGGCCGCATCTCCGAGCGGACTCGCGACGCTCAGCAGTACCGCGCCTCGGGCCTGAACCTGGTGATCGCCGCGATCGTCTGGTGGAACTCGACCTACATGGCCGACGCCATCGATCACCTGCGGGCTGCTGGCGAGCCTGCTCCCGACGATCTCCTCGCCCACACCTCGCCGGTCGGCTGGGAGCACATCGCGTTCTCGGGCGACTTCCTATGGGATCGCGCGGCTGCCATTCCGGCGGGGCGGCGGCAACTAACGCTTGGCCGCCGGGTGCGTGGTGCAGCCTGAGTTCCGGTTCCGTTCGACCTTAGCGTTGCTGAGCTAACAAATGACGCGCTGTCCTCAACTGCGCCGGCTTGCACCGTGCGAGCCTCCAGGTCCACCAACCAGGGTTCTAGCTGTATTTGTTTAGGTGGCAGTTCGCCACGCCGACGAACCACGCTCCGAATTCGGGCCGCCAACTCCGCAGGATGGACCGGTTTAGTGAGGTAGTCATCAGCGCCCACATCGAGCGCCTCGATGCGCGCCTCGATCTCGGCACGACGCGTGACGACGATTAGACCCAGGCGGGCGCGGCCCCGAAGCTCGAACGCCAGACGGCCGCCGTCGGTGTCGGGCAGGCCCAGGTCCAGGAGCACCACATCGTAGGCTTCCGCCTCCAGGCGCCGGAAACAGGCCGCTGCATCGGCCGCTTCTCCGACCTCGAAGCCCTGGCTCCGCAGACCAATGGCAATTGCCTGGCGGGTCAGCTCCTCGTCCTCGACCACCAGGACGCGAAGGATCAGGGGCAAAGGGATGGGTAGATCTCCGTGACGTGCGTTGTCTCCGACCGTAAATCAGAACGCTGTCGGATGGTTCGGGGTCAGAGGATGGAAGTAGACCGTCGTCCTCTCCCCAGTGAACAGAACCTCGGTCGAGCGGTTTCCGTTGCCGCAGTGCCCGACTTCAAACGTCCAATTCATGCGCCATCGATGATTTCGCCTAAGGAGGCACCAGGCCAAAGCCATAAGTCGCCTCTTACGCGAAAATTGGAGATTTCGGCATGGAAACCGGAATATTCGGGCACTGATTTTGCTTGTTTTTCTGAGCGGGAGATAGTGGCCATTACGCGGTAAAATGGCGATTTGGGCTTAACTGCCAGAACCGGCCGTCAAGCGGTCGGTACGGAAATTTGGGGATTGTTACGTCTCTAGCGCGGACGTAACAGTTTTGCCGTTAAACCGTCAGCGAGGCGAGCGTCTCTCAACAGCGAAATCGCCCCGCTGCGCCGCTTGTCCCGTGCCGAAATGGCCGGCTAAACCATGGTCGATGGTTGATCGGGCGGAACCGTTTACATCCTGTCTACAGATTGTGAGACCGCAACCCTTCAAACTGGGTGCTGAGAAGATCTTCTCAAACGACGGATCGGCAATTTGGTCCTCTGCGGCGGCAACGCAGCAGTTGCAGAGTGACGTGCGACAGGGGTGAACGATGAAAGTTTCTCGGATGAGGATCGGCAGAGCGACGAAAATTTTCGGCTTGTTGTTCGTGTCGGCCATTACACTCGCGGCGGCTGCGCCAGCTGCGGCATCTATCCTCGTGAATGGCGGCTTTGAACAGCCAGGACCGGGGCCAGCATATTATAGACTTAAGTTGGACGTCGCCTCGCTGCCGGGCTGGACATATCTGACCGGACCGGGGCAGAGCGGTAGTTATGAGGAATATGATACCAACAACACCTTCGGTATCACTGCCGCCGATGGGACACAGTACGTGAGCTTCGGCGGTAACGGCACCTACGGTGGGATGCTCTCGCAGACTTTCGCAACCGTTGCTGGCGCCACATACACGGTCGCTTATTCGACGGGTGAACAACAGGGTGACGATTCCGCTCAAATTTTGCGCGCGATTGTACGGAACGGCATCCAAACACTCACGGCCGACAACATTCATCTGAGCCTTGGGTTTACTTCTGGTGCACCAATTACCTTCAACGCAACCGGCAGTTCGGCGACGCTGAGCTTCTTGGACGCGACACCTGCGGGGTTCGGCGGCGGGTCAAACCTAATTCTGGATGCGGTGAGCGTCTCTGGCCCTGCCGTTGGAGGCGGCGTGCCCGAGCCGTCTAGTTGGGCACTGATGATCGTCGGATTCGGCCTCGTCGGGTCAGCGGTTCGCAGTCGGCGGGCGAGTGTCATGATAACGGCGTCCTGAGCGGTAAAGCGCTGCCGGCGCTATCTGGCGTCAGCAGCGCAAACGCTTGGGTTTTGTCAGCTTATACCGATCGCCGCTGACGGTGACTCGAGGGATTCCCCTGGGCTTCGAATGGTGATTCACCCTCCTCATGTCAGATGAGGCAGCCGATGGCGTCGATCCGGTTGCGTATGGATTGTGATGCGGGGCAGGTTCAGCAGGTTGTCAAACGGCGCGCAAAAGTGGCTCTGACGCATATCTGATGACGGTCAGGGATTGAGGCCGACGAGGCGGGCCTGGAGCAGGTCGATCTTCCCACGGCCGTACATCTGTCTCTTGACCAGCTTCAGCTTGTTGATCTGTCCCTCGGCCTGGGCGTTTGACCAAGCAGTTGCGATCGCAGCGCGCACGGCGAGGTGGTCACGGGCGATCCCCCGCGCGAACGAGGCGACGAGGCTGGAGCCCGCTCAATCAAGCCATGGATCCAGCGCTGCAACCGTCTTCTTGCGGACCAGCACGTGGAAAGCGTCGATGATCTCTCGCGCCTCCACGAGCGCGGGCGCCGCCGCCTCGATAGCCGCTACTGTCACCGACTCGGCGCGCGAGAGATGATCACGCGAGGTGGTCATCAGACGCGCTACCGTGCGGGCCGACGGCGTCCGTTTCAAGGTCTCGAGGTTCGCCTCATCGGCGCGCCGGCGGCGCGTCGCCCACTCCGTGACGACGCGCAACGAGCCCCGGAAGCCCTCGTCGCGCAGCTCCCGCCACAGGGCGCCGCCGCTGTGCTGGCCCGCCCTCCAGCGGGCGTCCAGTGAGGGCAGGTAGGGGTGACGCCATAGAACGGGCAGAAATATACGCCGCCTTTATAACCCAAAGACAGCCACTGATGAGACGATGCGGATGCTTCCGTCTGGCGTGCGCCGCATTTGTCGCCCGACTGCGGCGCACCCAAAGCCGCATCCCGTCTGGGCCGTCCTTGTTCTTCTTCCGCCATACCTCCACCACGCCGTTAGGCGCGTCGGGGTCGAGCTTCCGCAAAACGATCACGCCATCCGCGTTGGACTCGAACTGACTCCCGCCCCGCCCCCGATCCTGCGGACCCCATCCGGTGTGGTGGGCAAGAACCACGGTGCCGTCAATGTGCACCGCCATCGTGGTCATGCGATGTATCACCATCGCCGCCTCTTTGGTCTCGTCGGCGTCCGGGGCCAGCGACGAGAACGTGTCGAGGATGACCAACC
>JAYUBY010000594.1:0-1507 GCA_043740635.1 Alphaproteobacteria bacterium | reverse complement strand
GGGCGCGGCTTTGGGCGTTGGAGACATCACCGCCGCTGGGCCGCGCCTCCAGGTCCTCCTGTTCGGCGATTGCGACATCCAGATGGAGGCCGACTTTCTGCGCCGGGAGGCAGCTGCGCGCGGGATAGTCCTGCGGGTCGCAGCGACCTTCCCAGACGACCTGCGCCTAGCCGGCGAGCGCCAGCATGACGCCATCATCATCGGCGCGCTTTCGGCGCGCTACGCGATAACCGACCCCCTTGAGCCCGACAGCACCGCGCCGCCGTGCGCACCCTATATCGCTCAGGCCCGGCAGATGATCGAAGGCCTGCGCGAACATACCTCAGCCCCGATCCTACTCGACAACTTACCGGAGCCGACCGTTCAGCCCCTGGGGTTCGCAGATCGGGGCGGCTACGGCCACCGCAACCGCTTCCGTCTGGCCAATGTACTTCTGTCCGACCTGGCGGAGAGCTACCCTGACGTCCACATCGTCGACGTCGCCGCGGCTTTGGCCGCGACGGGATCCGAACGCCTGCTGGATGACGGCCAGGTGGGCTTCACCCACTTCGGCTCTCCGGGGTGGATGCTGCAGCGGCCGGAGGACGAGAAGTCTGCCGTGCACCACCTCTTCCCCGACGCCGCGCCGCTCGCCCAGTCGCTCGGCGGCGATCCCTATGGCCGCGAAGCGGTCATGGCGAAGGCCCATGTCGACGCCCTAACGATCGTCAGCGGTCTTGGCCGAAAAAAGTGCGTCATCGTTGATCTGGACGGCGTGCTCTGGCCGGGCGTCCTTGCCGAGACCGGGACCCCGTTCGCCTGGACGCCGGAGATCAGCGGTCCCTTTTCCTACATCGGCCTCTTTTTCGGGCTTCATGAAGCGCTGCTCTCGTTGAAGCAGCGGGGCATCCTGTTGGCCTGCGTGAGCAAGAACGACGAGACGACGGTGCGCGAGCTCTGGACCTACGAGGATCACTATCCGCGCGAGCGGTTGCTCACCCCGGACGACTTCGTCACTTGGCGGGTCAACTGGACCGACAAGGTCGAGAACATCTGCTCCATCGCCGATGAACTGGGTTTCGCGCTCGATACCTTCCTTTTCATCGACGACAACCCCGTCGAAAGGGAGAACGTCCGCCAGCGGTTGTCTGGGGTGGAGGTGTGGGGCGAGGAGCTATTCAGCCTCAGGCGGCGCTTGCTGACAGATCCGAGGCTGCAGACACCTCGGGTAACAGAAGAGTCGGCCGCGCGCACAGCCATGACCCAAGCCCAGCTCCAGCGTCAACGTACGCAGTCATGCGCCTCGGACCAGAACGAATTCATCGCCTCCCTCAACGTGCAGACGACGATCTTCCGCGCGGAAGCAGGCGCCGCCGCGCTGAGCCGTGTGGAGGAGCTCTTCAAGCGCACGACCCAATTCAATGCCACGGGAGCAAAGTTCTCCGCCGCGGAACTTGATGCACTATTGCGCCAGCCCGACACCGCGGTCTTCGTCATGCAGGTGACCGACCGGTTCGGAGACCACGGA
>JAYUBY010000593.1:0-10972 GCA_043740635.1 Alphaproteobacteria bacterium | reverse complement strand
TGCTGACCGCGCTAGAGGGCTTTACGCCTTCGGAAGCCTCCCAGATTCTCAATTGTGACTTCGCCGAGGTGGAGCGTCTGATCTCCGAGGCGCAACGCGAGATCGATGCGGAGCTGGCCACTGAGGTCCTGATTATTGAGGACGAACCGGTCATCGCCGCCGACATCGAGGCGCTGGTGAAGGAGCTCGGGCACACCGTGGTCGACATCGCCGCCACTCGGACCGAGGCCGTGGACGCGGTCGCGCGTAGGACGCCTGGCCTCGTGCTCGCCGACATCCAGCTGGCAGACGGTTCATCGGGTATCGACGCAGTGAAGGACATTTTGGGGCGCTTCAATGTGCCGGTGATCTTCATCACCGCCTTTCCAGAACGTCTGCTGACCGGCGAACGCCCTGAACCCACATTCCTGATCACCAAGCCGTTCCAACCGGAGACAGTTAAGGCCGCCATCGGTCAGGCGCTATTCTTCCATCCGCGCAAGGCCTCCAAACAGGCGGCCTAGAGCCGGAACGCAACGACAAGTTTCTCGTTTTGAAAAGGGTGCCGCGGCGATCGCGGCGCCTTTTTCGTTAGAGGAGAGATGTCGATGCTCGGCTGGGCTTTGGTGTTTGCGGTCTTGGCGATTCTCGCCGGCCTCCTAGGTTTCGTCAGCCTCGCAGGCCTGGCGGCGACTATCGCCAAGGTGTGCTTCGTCTTCTTCTTGGTGCTGTTGGTCGCGGGCTTTGTCGTACGGGCTGTTCGCGGGCAATCGGTGGTGTAGACCGCCTGCCATTTGCGAAGTGTGCATCGGCGCCGCCCGGGATGAATAAAAACAGCAAAAACTTTTCCATGATGGATAGCCAGAAGGGTCCGATCATCAGCCAAGCAGAGGGTGATAAAATTTTCTCCGGGCTCGGAACGCAATTGCCGCGTGCGAGTTTTTAGGTCTGCGGAGGCGGCTACGCCCCCCCGACATGAAGACTGGCTCCCCCGCCAGTCTGCCGTCTCCGCACTCACCCTTCTTCCCGATTAGGCGCGGTTGGGAGGATCACTGATCCGCTAACTTCGGTTACCTCCGGTGCCACTCTCGGCTTCACGTTCTCCTTCGCCAGAGGTTCAGTTGGCGGAGAGGTGCAGGACGATGTCTGCGCGGCGACGTAGCGGCCTGGACTTGCCTTCGGCCGTGGTCGCACCGCTCTGGCCTGCCGCCGAGACCTTGAACTCACCTGCAGGAAGGCCGGCCGCGGTGAGGGCGGCCGTCACCGCCTGGGCCCGGCGCTTGGAAATCTCCAAGTTTGCGTCGGCCGCCCCGGTGGAGTCGGCCAAGCCAAGCACATCGACGCCGGTCACCTTACATGGCTTGCTCAGCTGGGCGGCAGCGGTCAGGACCGCGCGGCCTTCCTTTGTCACCTCAGCGGAGTCCGATTCGAAGTAAATCTGGACTGTCTGATCGACGCACCGCGGGGTGGCCTTCACGATCCTGTCCCGGCCCGTTGGCATCGTGGCGCAGCTACTCAGTCCAATTAACGTCGTGATCGCGATCGCAGCGAGCGTGCCGAATTTAGCGCCGCCCATGATCGTGCGCACCGTGCCCATGCGGCCTCCGGACCTAAAGCGTCGTTCCTCGACCCCGCACGAAGTTCATGATCAGCGAAACCACGAAGAGCACCAGGAATACGTAGAAGGCGATCTTGGCGATACCGATCGCGGCTCCAGCGATAGAGGTGAAGCCTAGGACGCCGGCGATCAGCGCGACCACCAGGAAAGTCAGTGCCCAGCTAAGCATTTCGGTATCTCCATTTGCGCCGTTATTGGCGCTGCCGGCCAATCGAACGCAGAGAAGCGCGCGTGTGTTCCCTATTGGATGCTTAGCGCTTAGGCGGCGGTGGACCTGGCGCGAAGGCGGCAGCGATGATGGCCGTAAGTATCCGCGGGTTCTTGATGGCCACCGTGATGGCAGCCGCGGCCGCGGCCGTTACGGCGCCAGCCGCCAGCATAGGGCGCGCACGCGCCAGCTCGATGAGCTTGGCAGCCAGCGTTTGGGGCTCGTCCTTGATGGGCTTTGGCTTCGCTTTGCGCGTGGCGACAAGGGCAATGATCAGCGCGATCAGCGCGACAATGCCAGCCACGGCGGCCGAGGCCCAGGCTGGCCCGATGATGTCGCGCAGGCCCGCATAGATCGCGAAGGCAATTGCAACAATGCAGACCGCCGCCGCCGCCGCGATGGCGGCGAACGCGGCGATCAGGCCGACGAATTTCCTGAAAATCACGAGCCCCCGGATCGTTGGTGCAGTCAGCGACGTGGAGATGAGGCGGCGGCCAACAGTAGACCAATCAGGACGCCCACCCCCAGCGCAGCGCCTGTAGCGGCCAGCGGACGTTCGCGGACCCGTTCGGTCACATATTGCTGCGCCTGGTCCATCTGCTCGCCGGCCGTGTCGGAATAGGCCCGCGTTTGGGCGCGGAGCTGTTCGATGCCCTCGGTCACGGCGCGCTCGATGCGCTTGGCGGCATCGGCGAACGATCGCTGCGCGTCTGCGGAGAGCTTGGTCGCGCTTTCGGTAGCGGAGTTGACCGCAGCCTTGGTCTCGTCGGCGGCGTAGTCAACGCTGTTCGCGGGCATGGGAAAATCTCCGAAGGGTGGCCCGGCTGCCGGCCGGAATGTCTAGAGCTGAACGCCATCCACCTTAGCCGGTTCCAGTCCTCGCCGCAAAGTCATGGCGTGGGATCAGGCGGAGCCGAGCGCAGGCGGCCATACAGTTCCTGTCGCGATCCGACGCTCTCCATCCTATGTTCAGACGATGACGTTAGGTGACCCTGGCCGCAGCGATGAGCATAGCCGCCTGGAGCGGGCCCTCGAGGTTGCGGGTATCGGCGAGTTCGAATGGGACATGGTAGGCGGCGTTTTCGTCGTCAGCGAACGCTTGGCCGCAATTACCGGTCTTCCGGTTGGGCCGCTTCCGGCCAGCAAGATCAGCGACTTTGAACCCTTTATCCATGCTGACGATCTTGCGGACTTCCGGGCCGGCGAGGAACGTCAGCGGCCGGGGGGCGGCGTCTACGAATTCGAGTTCCGCTACATCCGGCCCGATGATGGGCGCACGGTGTGGGTGCGCGTTACGGGCGTCATGAACCGGGGGGCCGACGGACGAGCGCAGAATGCTACGGGCATCGTCGGCGATATCACCCAGCGGAAACTCGAAGAGCTACAGCGCCAGACACTGATGGCTGAGCTGGACCACCGCGTTAAGAACGTGCTGGCGACCGTTCAGTCGCTTGCGATCCAGACAGCGCGGCGGACGACGTCTCTCGAAGCTTTTCTCCAGAATTTCAGCGGTCGGCTGAAAGCCATGGCCTCGGCGAATGAGCTGCTCACCGCTGCCCGCTGGCGCGGCGCCGCTATCGACCATTTGGCCGCCGCCGAGTTGGGCGCACTTGCTCCGGGGCAGACGGCTTGGAAAGGCCCTGAGCTATTCCTGACACCGCGAGCTGCCAACGCGCTTGCGCTCGGGCTGCATGAGCTGGCGGCCAACGCCGTGAGATATGGCGCGCTTTCGGTGGAGACGGGCCGGGTGAACGTCAGGTGGACGCGACTGGCAGATGGCGGGTTCGAGCTTACGTGGACCGAAAGCGGCGGGCCGACGGTGAAGCCGGCTGGACGCCGAGGCTTCGGCTCTACCCTATTGGAACAAGTTACCAGCCGAGAGCTAAACGGCGAGACCACTATAGAGCACCGTCCAGCGGGCGTGGTTGCGAAACTCCGCGCCGGTCCCGCCGCAGTTGCCCCGCGGCCGGAAACTGTGCCGGAGGTACCAAAGGCCAGGGTCGTGGAGACCGTTGCGCCCTCCAGCGGCGCCTCCAATTTGCGTGGCGCCCGCGTGCTGATCGTCGAAGACGCGGTGCTTCTGGCGATGGAACTGGAGATGGGCCTGTCGGAAGCGGGCGCGGTGATCATCGGTCCAGCCTACGAACTGGAGGATGCCACGGCTCTGCTCGACCAGCAGATCGACGCCGCAGTTCTCGACGCCAACTTAAACGGCCAGGCGGTGACCCCGGTCGCCGAGGCTCTGGCCGCACGCAAGATTCCGTTCGTCTTTGCGACGGGCTATGGCGAGACGCTCGGCGCGCCGGGTGGGTTCGATGCCCCCGTGATCCGAAAACCCTATGACGTGACCCAGGTCGTTGCAGCCCTGGCGGAACTGCTCAAGGTCAAGACGTCGCACCCGAAATAGGCCCCCTGAGACAAGGCGCCGCCTCGGCCCGTGCGAAACCGCACGATAGAACAGGGGCAGGAAGGCCTGCGGATCTTCGCAGGGGCCGGATCGGTGGCCCAGGGACTTCGCCCGCGTCAAGCGACCAGACTTCCTCGTACGGTCCGCGGCAGAGGTCGCGGACCGAGCGCTTGTCCTCAGATCACTCCCTTGCCGCGCAACTCCGCCAGGCGCTCGGCCGAACAGCCGGCCCGGGCGCTCAGCACCTCATCGGTATGTGCACCCAATGCTGGCCCCGGCCATCGAACGGCGCCCGGCGTACGCGACATCTTGGGGAAGGCATTCTGCATTCGGATCGGGCCGAATACCGGATGCTCGGTCGTGATGATGGCCTCGCGCGCTTGGAATTGCGGGTCCTCCAGCATGTCCGGCGCCCGGAAGACGCGGCTCGAAGGAACACCCTTCGACTCCAGCAGAACGAGTAGATCGGTGAGCGCGAAGCCCGAGGTCCAGTCGGCGATGATTGTGTCTAGCTCGGTCTGGTTCGCACCGCGCGAGGCATGGTCGACGAATTTCGGATCGATCTTCAGGTCGGCCCGGCCCATGGCTTCGGTCAGACGGGCGTAGACGGTGTCGCCATTGCCGCCGATCAAAATCAGCTCACCGCCCCTACAAGGGTAGGCATTGGAGGGCGCGATACCCGGCAGCACTGAACCCGACCGCTCGCGGACATAGCCCGTGATGTCGTATTCGGTGACCAGGTTCTCCATCACCGCCAGGACGCTTTCATAGAGCGCCGCGTCGATAACCTGACCCATGCCTGTTCGCGCCCGCTCATGAAGCGCCATCGTGATCCCCATCACCGCATGCATGGCGGCCAGGCTGTCTCCGATGGAGATGCCGGCCCGTGCTGGTGGCCGATCAGACTCGCCGGTCACATAGCGCAGGCCGCCCATCGCCTCGCCGATCAGGCCGTAGCCGGCGCGCGTGGCGTAAGGGCCGGACTGACCGAAGCCCGAAACCCGCGCCATGATCAGCTTCGGATTGCTGGCTGCGAGCGCCTCATATGAGAGACCCCACTTTTCCATGGCGCCCGGCCGGAAATTCTCAATGACGATGTCGGCCTGGGCGATCAGCGCCTTGGCGATGCCTTGTCCCTCGGGGGTGCGCAAGTCCAGCCCCACGGACTTTTTGTTGCGTCCAATCACTGGCCACCACGGCGAGTGGCCTTTGGGCAAGCTACGCCCCCATTGCCGCATGGGATCTCCGACCTTGGGATCTTCCAGCTTGATCACCTCCGCGCCGAAATCGCCGAGGATCTGGCCGGCAAAGGGTCCGGCGATAAGCGAACCCATCTCGATCACCACCAGATCGGCGAGAGGGCCTAGGTTGGGGACGGACATGGGATCTCCAGGGTCGCGGACAGTTGGTTGGGAGCCAGAGCCGCCGCCATGTGGGCTTGTCAATTGCGCTAAGCGCGGTCCATCTCGGCCTATCGAGGCGGGCGGAGCAGAATCTTGCGGATCTTGAACGTCCTTCGGGCGGTGAGCCTGATCAGCTTCCTCGCCACCAACCCGGCCGCCGCCGCGACGCGGAACCTCAATGCGGGCGCCGTGGCCTCACCGGACCGCTACGGCGCGTTGGCGGCGCAGGAGGTGCTGAAGGCGGGCGGCAATGCGGTGGACGCAGCCGTGGCTACGGCTTTCGTGCTGGCGGTGACTTATCCGGAAGCCGGCAATCTCGGCGGCGGCGGCTTCATGACCCTCTATGTCGACGGCAAGCCATACTTCCTCGACTACCGCGAAACGGCACCTTCGAAAGCAAGCGCTGGCATGTACCTGGACCCTAAGGGAAGTCCGATCGTCGCCCTAAGTCTAGTGGGTCCGCTGGCCGCAGGCGTACCCGGTACGGTCAGGGGCCTGGAGGCGGCCCACCTGAAGTTCGGCAAGCTCACCTGGAAGCGCGATCTCGCGCCCGCGATCCGACTGGCCCGCCGGGGCTTCGTGGTTCCGCTGGGCGAGATCAAGGAGCGCGACGACGACCGCAAGGCCTTCATCGAAACCAATTTCGATCGCTACTTCTCCGGCATGGTGGCTGGTCGGCTGTTCAAGCAGACCGAACTCGCCGCCACCCTGCAGCGGATCGCTAGGGACGGCGCCAGAGGTTTCTATGAGGGCAAGACCGCTGACCTGATCGTGGCCCAGATGGCCCGAGGGCCAGGCCACGGCCTGATCAGCCACGAGGATCTCGCCTGCTACAAGGTCGCCTGGCGGGAACCCGTACAGGGAGACTGGAAAGGCTTCCACATCATCACGGCCCCTCCGCCCAGTTCCGGTGGCATCGCCCTCTTGCAGATGCTTTCGATGAAGGCGGATGATGCTGCACTCTTCAAGAATGTCGGCCTCAATACGCCGCAGTACCTGCATTTGATCTCGGAAATTGAAAAGCGCGTCTTTGCCGACCGCGCCGAATATCTAGGCGATCCGGATTTCTGGAAGGTCCCGGTGGCTGCCCTCACGGACGCGGCTTACATCCGCCGTCGCGCCCAGGAGGTGGACCCGGTGAAGCCCTCGGCGCTCAACTTGGTCAACCCGGGACTCGAGAAGCCGCAGACGACGCATTTCTCCGTCGTGGACCGTTGGGGCAATGCTGTCTCCAACACCTACACGCTGAACGGCTCCTTCGGGTCGGGTGTGGTGGTAGAGGGCGCGGGCTTCTTGCTGAACGACGAGATGGACGACTTCTCGGTCAAGCCTGGAGCACCGAATCTATACGGTGTGGTGGGCGGCGACGCCAACGCGATCGCGCCGTTCAAGCGGCCGCTATCTTCCATGACGCCGACGATCCTGACCAAGGATGGCGAACTGGCGATGGTGCTGGGCACGCCTGGCGGTTCGCGCATCTTCACCTCTGTGTTTCAGGTGCTTGCCGACGTCTATGACTTCGACCTCCCGCTTCCGAAGGCTTTGGCTGCGCTGCGATTTCACCATCAACTCCTGCCGGTCAACACCATCTTCACCGAGCCCTACGCGCCCTTGTCCGAAAAGCTTGCGGCCGAGATGAGGGTCCGCGGCTATCGGATCGAGGGCCAGGGCTTCAACGGCGACATTGAAGCAATCAAGATCGTCGGGGGAGTGCCGCAGGCGGCTTCCGATCCGCGCGCCAGGGGCGTGTCGCTTGTCGTGCGCTGATCGGCTTCACTTCGGCGAGGCGCGGGCGTAAGCGGGCGTCATGAGCAAGTATCTTTTCGAGCCGCCCGCCGTGGTCACCGTACCCGTCGAAGGACAGAGAGATGCCTTCCCGGTTCGCCGTATCCTCTGCGTTGGCCGCAATTATGCCGCTCACCGGCGTGAGATGGGCGGCGATGACCGCGATCCGCCATTTTTCTTCGCCAAGCCCGCCGACGCCATCGTCCCGCCGGGCCGCGACGCCGCCTATCCGCCGAAGACCTCGAACCTCCACCACGAGATCGAGCTCGTTGTGGCGCTAAAGGCTGGCGGCAAGGAGGTTCCGGTCGACAAGGCCCTGGACCTCGTCTTCGGCTATGCAGTCGGCGTCGACATGACCCGGCGCGACCTGCAGAATGCTGCGAAGGACAAGGGCCAGCCCTGGGACGCCTCCAAGGGATTTGACGATTCTGCGCCGATCTCGGCCATCAAGCCCTGGTCCGGCCCAGCGCCACAGGGCCGCATTCAGCTCAGCGTGAACGGTGACGTACGCCAGGACGCCGCTGTCGCAGACATGATCTGGGCAACCGACGAGATCATCGCCGAGGCCTCAAAGCTCTGGACGCTCGCCCCCGGTGATCTGATCTACACGGGCACGCCGGAAGGCGTCGGCCCCTTACTTCACGGCGACCGGGTCGAAGGCGAGGTCGAGGGCGTCGGAAAACTCGCGTTCAGGGTTGTTTGATGAGCTTCACCCTTTACAGCGCCTGGCGAGCGACAGCGCCCTATCGCGTTCGCATCGGACTGGCCTTGAAAGGTGTCGCCTTTGACTATGCGGCGTTGGATCTGATCCGCGGGGATCAGCGCGCACCAGCCTACGAGGCTGTAAACCGCCAGAAATTGACGCCGGCGCTCGATATTGGGGGCGGTCGGGTCCTGACTCAGAGTCTGTCGATCCTGGAGTGGCTGGAGGAAGAATTTCCAGATCCGCCGCTCCTTCCAAAGGCGCCGCTGGACCGGCAGGGTGTTCGCGCCGTGGCGCTGATCATCGCGTGCGACATCCACCCGTTGAACAATACCCGCGTAGGCCGAAAGCTCAACAAAATGGGTATCGACCAGGCGGGTATCCTTGAGTGGACGCAAGGCTGGATCCGAGACGGCTTCGACACCATCGAGCCGATGGTCGCCCAATACGGCAAGGGTTTTGCCTTTGGTGAAACGCCTACGATCGCCGACTGCTGCCTGATCCCCCAGATCTATTCCGCAAACCGTTTTGAGGTGGATCTGGCGCCTTATCCCGCGATCCGCGCCGTGGCCGAGCGAGCGGCGCAACATCCGGCTTTTCTGGCCGCTCATCCCAACCAGCAACCTGACGCGGTCCGGGTGTAGTCATGCTTGACGATCTGAAAGCCAATAATCGGGCCTGGGCGGCGCGCAAGATCGAGGGCGACCCCGGATTCTTCAAACGGCTCGAAGGTCAGCAGGCGCCGGAATATCTTTGGATCGGTTGTTCCGACAGCCGGGTGCCGGCCAACGAGATCGTCGACTTGGATCCGGGCGAACTGTTCGTCCACCGCAACGTCGCCAACCTCGCCCCGCCGCAGGACGCCAACTATCTGTCGGTGCTGCAATTCGCCATCGACGTGATCAAGGTCAAACATGTCATGGTGGTCGGCCACTACGGATGTGGCGGCATTGCCGCGGCGGTGGACGGCAAGCGGCGAGGCCTGGTGGACCACTGGCTGCACCCGATCCGCGAGGTTTGCCACGATCACCGGCACGAACTCGACGCCATCTCTGATGGGCGCGCGCGCCTCGACCGCCTCTGCGAACTCAACGTCATCAGACAGGTGCGAAACGTTGCCTCGGACGTCTTCGTGCAGGACGCGTGGGCGCGTGGCCAGCAGGTTTGCGTCCACGGCTGGGTCTATTCACTCTCAACGGGTCTAGTGAATGATCTTGGTGTGACCGTTGGAGGCCTGGAAGACTTGGCGAAGCTCGACTGACAGCTCTATTCGGCTTCATCAATACTATGATGAATCAAAGATTTACCGTTCTTAGTAACAGAATCCTTTACGCTGTTAAGCGACCTTGCGCCCGTAAATCTCGGACTCGGGGCGCCAAATGCGAAACCCATTCAGCAGAATTCAGCTCTCCAGCTTTCTGAAGAAGGCTATCAACGACCAGCGCGGCGTTAGCGCCGTGGTCTTCGCGATTTCATTCGCGGTTCTCACGCCCATGGCGTTGGGGATCGTCGATGTCTACCAATCGACCTCACAGCGAGGGAAACTTCAGGACGCACTCGATGCGGCGGCCCTCTACGCTGCAAAGTCCCCCGCGATCGACACGCCCGGGGTCAACACGGTCGGCCAAAAGGCGATGACCGCGAACCTGCAGTTGATCAAGGGTGCGACCCTCACCGCCTCGAACTTCACCCTGGTGGCCGCCGGGGGCGTCACAAAGGTGGTCGGGCAGGCGACTGTGACCCTGCCAGCCTACGCGCCGATGGCCTACACCCACCAGCCGGTGACGGTGAATTCCGAGGTGACGCGTCCAGGTAACAACGTGGAAGTCTCTCTGGTCCTCGACAACACAGGATCGATGAGCGGCTCGCCGATGACCAGCCTTCAGTCGGCGGCCAACCAGCTGATTGACCTGGTCGTCTCGCCCACCCAGGCACCGTACTATTCGAAGATGGCGATCGTGCCCTATTCGAACGCCGTAAACCCCGGGGCCTATACCAACACCGTGCGCGGCACAGCTGTCGGCGGGACTCTGAACGACGCTGTCGGTGACACGGCGGAGAAGTTCACCCCGTACTCGGGCAGTACTCACCAGACGTTCAACGTCAGCAACTGCGTTAGCGAGCGGACGGGCCTGCATGCTTTTGACGACGCCGCTTACAACGCGGTGAGCGGGAGGGTCGGTTGGGTGTATCCGGCCTCCAACAATCCCTGCATCACCGCGACTATCCTGCCGCTGACGAGCAATATCTCAACCCTACACAACACGATCTCTACCCTCACAGCAGGCGGTTCAACGGCTGGCCACGTCGGCGTAGAATGGGGTTGGTATATGATCTCACCAAACTGGAGTTCATTGTTCCCGGCGGCGAGCCAGCCGGCTGCCTACGGGTCGAGCCACCTCCTAAAGGTCATGATCCTGATGACCGATGGCGCCTTCAACACGGTCTACTGCAAGGGCATCATCTCGGGGCCGACGTCAGCCACGGATGGCAGCAGCGGCGGCCTCGCCGACCATTCCGCCTGCGCCGCGCCGAATGGTGACTCATTCACTCAGGCACAGACGCTTTGCACCGCCATGAAGGCCGCGCCGAACAATATCATCATCTACACGGTCGGCTTCCTGCACCAAGGCCCTGATCCCAGCGCCCAGGCGATCTTGGCGAACTGCGCCAGCGACCCGAGCAAGGCCTACATTTCCACCACCGGCTCGGATCTGACGACGGCCTTCCAGCAGATCGCCGCCGACCTGAATAGATTGAGGCTCTCGCACTAGAGCGGGTGGGGATTAGGTAGAATATCCTGAGTTCCTGAGGTATTTGGCGCACTCGCTTGTCGGGAAGTCATCGAGCAGCTGGGCGGTGGCTTGGA
>JAYUBY010000592.1:0-2603 GCA_043740635.1 Alphaproteobacteria bacterium | reverse complement strand
CGACTATCTGGCCAAGCCTTGCAATCCGCGAGAGCTGCTGGCCAGAGTACGCGCTGTCCTGCGGCGGTCCGAGCAACGCTCCGGCAACGCCGGCGTAGGCGCCGGCTGCGAGTTTGCCGGTTGGCGGCTGGACCTCGTCCGGCGCGAACTACGCTCGCCGGCCGGTGTTGTGGTGAACCTGTCCTCAGGTGAATTCTCATTGCTCCGCGCCTTCGTGGAACGCCCACAACGCGTGCTGACCCGCGATCAATTGCTGGAGTTCGCCCGTGGCCCCGATTCCGACGCGTTCGACCGTGCGATCGACGTTCAGATCAGCCGACTGAGGCGCAAACTCGACGACGGCGGCGGCAGCCACGAGCTGATCCGCACCATCCGCAACGAGGGTTACATGTTCACCGCCAAGGTGAAACGTACGTGACCCAGGCTCGCCTTCTCCCTCACCAGGGTTCCAGAGGACTGGTCTTGCGAAACTGCCATGGGAGCAAATTCGGATGAGCTGGATGCGGCGAGGTCCTGGCCGGCGCCCAACCGGTTCACTCTTCGTGCAGCTGGCCACGCTGGTGGGTCTCGCGCTCGTACTCGCCCAGGCGATCAATCTCCTGCTGTTGTTCAACCTGCCACCGCCCACGCCTGACTTCTATAGGCTATCGGAGATCGAGCAGACCCTCCGCGGCCCGGCGCCGGTCTTCACCGAGCGGCGGCCGTTGCAAGTCCTAACGTCAGCGAAGCCGCCGGGACCGGCCATGGAAAGCGCCAATACGCCGGCCATCCGCGCGCGTCTGGCCAAAGACCTTGGTGTTACCGTCGACAGCGTGGTGCTAGCCACCAACGCCGGCCCTTTCGCCGACCGCCGTGTGTTCCGCAGTATTCGCGACCGAATGGCCCGCGAAGGCGTTCGCGAGGAACATTTCTTCGTAGCGCCCTTCGACATCGGCGTACGCCGACCAGACGGGAGCTGGGCGGTGGTCCGTCCGCAGCCGGCGTTCGGCCTCGATCCATGGCAAATCCGGATCGCATTGTGGTTCGTGCTGACGGCCCTGGCGATGGCGCCAGTCGCATACGTGTTCGCGCGCCGGCTTTCCTCGCCGATCAAGCTATTCGCCGACGCCGCCGAGCGGCTGGGCCGAGACCCGCGCGCGCCGCCACTTGAACTGAAGGGTCCTTCGGAGATCGGTGTTGCCGTTCGGGCCTTCAACGATATGCAGGAACGTCTTCGCCGTTACGTCGAAGACCGCACCGCCATGGTGGGCGCGATCGCCCACGACCTCCGCACCCCGCTAACCAGACTGCGGTTCCGCATCGAGGGACTGCCCGACGACCAGCGCGCCAAGATGAGCGCGGACATCGATCAGATGGAGGAGATGATCTCTGCGGCGTTGACCTTCGTGCGTGACGCTAGTCGGCCAGGCGAGCGTACACCGCTAGAGCTGTCGTCGCTTCTCGAGAGCCTCTGCGACGAGATGGCGGAGACCGGCCGCGACACCGAGGTCACCTCCGGTGAAAAGGTGGTGCTCGAAGGCGACCCCATGGCGCTTCGGCGCCTGTTCTCGAACCTGCTGGAAAACGCCGTGAAGTTTGGCGGGCGCGCCCGAACGCGGGTGTTCCGCGACGCCAATAGCGCCGTCGTGGAAATCGAGGACGACGGCCCCGGTATCCCGCCATCCGACCGCGAGAAGGTGTTCGAGCCGTTCTACCGGAGCGAACCGTCACGCAGCCGTCAGACCGGCGGGATCGGCCTTGGCCTGGCGGTCGTTCGCTCTATCGCTCGGGGTCACGGCGGAGACGTGGACCTGATCAATCGCATCGGCGGTGGGTTAACGGCGCGAGTGCAACTGCCCCTCTAAGGCTCGACCTCGCGCGCTTGTGATTGCGCAAAATGCTGTTCCCCCAGGCAAAGTTTGGCGTGCTGCGCCAATTTGTCCTGAAGAAGAGTCTCCTTCGGACGCAACCTTGGCTGCGCCTTGGGGGTTACCCCTCCGAAGACCAGACCGTTTGAGGAGCGTACACGCCATGCCCACCGCTGACACCGGCAAGCCCCGCGCCCGCCGAGGCTTTGCAGCCATGAATCCCGAGCGACGCCGGGAGATCGCCCGCAAGGGCGGGGCATCCGTGCCCGGCGAAAAGCGCAGCTTCGCCAAGGATCGCGATTTGGCGGCGTCTGCCGGCCGCAAGGGCGGGGAGGCCAGCCGTGGCGGCGGCCGCTCCCGCGGCCGCGACATGGCCTAGCATTACAGTTGCACTGACGATCGTCCTCTGGATCGATGGGTGACCATGCTTCGGAGGTCATGGGATGTCGAGCGCATCGATCGAGACAACACTGGAGGGCACTGTCAAGGCAACCGAGTAGAGCGCCGTTTTGGCCTGTTTTGCGGCTGGCGGCGCGCCAAAACGCTGAGCAAAATCAGGCATGGCTCGTTTGTCGATCCGCCTTCCGGACAAGTATTCGTCGTTGGCTTGACAGTGCCAGTTGTCAGAACCCCTCGAAATCAGCTGATATAAGCGAAGCCTAGAGCGGGTGGTCATTGGGTTGAATCGTTGGATTCCCAAATCAGCTGAGTTCTGATTCAAACTCCCTGCTGGGCAGGAGGCCAGCATGGATGGCC
>JAYUBY010000591.1:0-2919 GCA_043740635.1 Alphaproteobacteria bacterium | reverse complement strand
TGGGCGAGCGCTTCTCGTCGGCGGCGGATTACCGAGTGGCCAGGAAGGCGTATCGATTGAGGCTGAAGAAGAACTGGCCGCCCTCGATCAGCGCCTGTTGATCCGCGTGCCAAGCCTCGATCTCCGCGGCGGCTAGGCCAAGGCGCGGCCCATTTGCCCCTACGAAGTGGTGGATCACTCGCAACATGCCGCCCGCATAGCTGACGGGCTGCCAACCCGATGAAAGGATGGGCAAGGCCTCCACCCTGCGCACCGCAAAGCCAGCCTGGCGAAGAAGCGGGCCCAGCCTCGCTGGCAGATGGGGATCGGCAAGATGGGCGTCCCAGCAGGCTAGGATGCGGTCCATGCGAGCGGCGTCCGACGAATGCCAAACGATGCTTCGCCAGTCGGTGTCGAGGATGAGCGTCCGGCCGCCGACCCTCAACACCCGATAGAGTTCAGCCAGGGCGCGGGGCATGTCGGCGACATACTCGTAGACCTGGGTGGAGACCGCCGCATCGAAGGACGCGTCGCCAAACTCCAGCCGGCTCGCGTCGCCTTCCCGAACCTCCGCTTGAGGAAGACCGGACAATCGCTCCCGCGCCGCTGCGACCATGGCAGGTGCGAGATCGAGGCCTACCATTTGGCCAGTCTCCCCGACGAGGCGCGCTATGTCGTAGGCCAGCAGCCCCGGTCCGACTCCGACATCGAGGATGCGTTCTCCAGGAACGGGCGCCAGGAAGTCGATCACCCGAGCACGCTGTGCGATGATATCCGGCGTCAGATAAATCGCTTCGAGCGACCGGGCGGCGGCCCCGTCAAAGGTCAGTTTGCTCATTCGATCCCTTCTAACGGTTTGTCGCAGCGATTGAGACGGGTCGCCGAGGCAGTGGATTCGCCCAGGCCTCTGGGGACATGGTTTCGACGTGGGAAACTATTCGAGACGCACGGACGGGCGGGATCATGAGCGACGGTGACGAGCGGCCAACCGCGGAGGAACTCTGGGACCGGCGGTACTCGGCCGAAGACTACGTTTTCGGCAAGGAGCCCAATGCCTTCCTCGCGCGAGAGGCGCACAGGCTTCGCCCGGGCTCAACCGTTCTGTGCATCGCGGACGGCGAAGGTCGAAATGGGGTGTGGCTGGCGGAGCGAGGCCATGCGGTGACCGCGGTTGACGTCTCCAGCCAGGCTCTAGCCAAGGCCGACGCCCTCGCTGCTGAGCGGGGGGTCACGCTCCATTTCGTTCAAGCGGACCTCGAGACTTGGGACTGGCCCCTGGAGGCCTACGATGCTGTCGTAGCCATCTTCGTCCAATTCGCCGCGCCGCTCAAACGAGCGCGGATGTTCTCGAACATCGCTGGTGCGCTTCGCCGGGGCGGTCTGTTGCTTCTGCAGGGCTATCGACCCGAACAGCTCGCCTACGCTACAGGCGGACCTCCGCAGGCCGAGAACCTTTACACCTCAGCGCTTCTCCGGAGCGAGCTCAACGGTTTGGAGATCGTAACGCTGGTTGAACACGACAGCATCATCGAAGAAGGTCGGGGCCACAGCGGCATGTCTGCCCTGATCGACTTGGTGGCGACCAGATCGGAGTAGTGAAGGCGAGCGACATCAAGGTGGGGAATTCCGCAAGGCCCTTTCCCGATCTTGCCGCAAACGTCATGCGCCCGTTGGCGAGACGCGGCCGTCTCGGCCGCGGTTTCTATATGCGGTGGCCGTGCACGCGAAGCGCCGGCGAAACCAATGCGAGAAGGCGCTGAGGCTAGAGAACCCGAGGAGTTCGGCGATGGCCTGAAGCGACCTCTTACTGTCAGTCACAAGGGAGGCCGCCAAGTCCTTGCGCGCCTCGTTGACGAGCGCGATGAACGTCGTCCCCTCCCGAGCCAAGTGCCGATGCAGCGTGCGCCGGTCGATGCCAAGATGCCCCGCCACCCGCTTGGCGGTGCAGTCGCCCCTGGGCAGCAACGCCGCGATCAACTCGTCGGCTTGACGACGTGCCGACATGCCGCGCCCAGCCGCGAGCTGCTCCAGATAGCGTCGCATTTGCCGCGCGATGTCGGGATCGGCCGCAGTGATCGGTGCGTCGAGATCGGCACGCCCGCAGACTAGGCCGTTGAAGTCCTGCTCGAACGATGGCGCCGAGCCGAACACGCGCCGGTGCGCGTCGATCTGTCGAGGGGCGGCGTGGGTGAAAAATACCGCATGCGGTCGCCAGCCCTCGCCCAGCAAGGCGCGCAGGTTGCGGTAAAAGACACCCACCGACAGTTCCGTGGCTTGGCGCGCTGTCCGTCGCCCCGGCGCCGATACGCCGAGCCGAAGAAGAGCTACCTCGCCGGCTTCCTCAACGTGGAGGGAAAGGGCATCGTTCTGCATCCATAGGTACTGCGCCATGACCTCCAGCGCTTTGCGCAACGATGGCTGTTCTCGCGCGATCAAGCCGACCGCCCCCATGTTCGCCAACCGCCGCCCTTCGGCGAGCCGCAAGCCGAAATCCTGCGCGCCGGATTTCTCGGCGGCGGTTTCCAGCATCCAGCCCACCGCGGCCGAGGAAATCTTCAGGTCCGGATCGATCAGCGCAGCAACAGGTACGCCCGCGGCTGTGGCCAGCGCGTGGGCATCCAGGCCAAGCGTTCGGGCTAGTTCTGCATAGCCGGTGAGGCCGGCGCTGCGGCCAAGCTGGAACACGGCGCCTCCGCGGTGAGCTCCATTGAGTCCCAGACTGTCAACCAGATGTCCCGTCCGATCAAGCGTGTCGCGGCGCCGTGCGCCATAGTTGGTTTCGACCGGCCGGCGGGCGGGCCAACGGAGCGACGTTATGGACATGCAAGGCCGACAGGCCATCGAGACGCTGGTGACGAACCGTCGCGAGGCCTACGAAACGATCACCGTGACATCCTTGACGCCGCTCATAGGCGCCGAGATCGAGGGCCTGGATCTCTC
>JAYUBY010000590.1:0-15956 GCA_043740635.1 Alphaproteobacteria bacterium | reverse complement strand
GAAGTGCGGCGTAATCCTCGCGTCCGAAGGCGTCCTGCACCTCCTTCAGAAGGGTCTCGAAGGTCGACTGGTCCTGCGCCGTGATGGGGATCTCCCATGCAGGTCCGGTGGTTGGCACGAAGGGCGCTGCGGCCGGCCCCGCACTGAACCCACTGCCGCCCACAGGTCCGCCAAAGCCCGAGCCGCCATAGGCCGGCTGCTGCGCGGCAAACGGCGACACTTGCGCGACACCCCGTCGAAAGAACAGGCGGGAGACCATCGAAATGATGAAGAACAGGATTGCTGCCTGGATGATGATCGTCAGCAGACCACCGCCACCTCCGCCCCAGCCTCCGCCACCCCAGCCGCCTCCCCATCCGTGGCCCATAAGGCCGCCGATCAGTCCACCGGCCACCAGCCCGCCTAGGAAGCCGCCGCCCCTAAAGCCGCCAAACGGTCCAACGCCCGGCTGATAACCGCTGTAGCCCGGCATACCTGGCCTCGGCGCGTAGGCGCCACCCGGCTGGGTCCCTGCTACGCCCGGCGCGGTCATCGAGCGCTGCACGGGCGGCACATAGGCTGGCGCGGTCGGTGTGGAACGCGGCGCCGAATAGGTGCGCGTGCCCCGGCTGCCGAAGCTGCCACCACGCCGCGCATCGGCTGGCGCCGCGACGATCATGCTGAGCGCTAAGGCGACGCCGAGCGCGGCCGAAATTTTGGTCTGAAGGCGAGTCATTGTCGGAATCTCCCTGACGGGCGGAATGTAAGGACCCGTTGCCAGCGACGCCAGTTACTCCTGAGTCATGACGCTGAGTTAGCGACCGGTCTTATCACCGCGTCGGTCCGGCGATTCCTGGATGGGCAGGTCGATGGGTCGAAGACCGGCCGCTTTCATGGCATCATGCAGCGTGTTGGGCCCATTCCCGTCGGTCGTGGTGAACGCCAAAGTTGAGGGCTCCGCGCGATGCTCGGAGACGTTCTCGAAGCCACCCTCGGGCTTGTCGTTGAATCTCAGCCTATAAGCCTTGTGCGGTTCGGTAGTGCAGAGCAGGACGAACGTCCTGTTGTCGTCCAGAAGGCGCGGCGTTTTCAGACAGTGGGGCGTCTCGCCACCCGCCGCCGGACCGAAGTCAAAGCTACTCTTCGACATCGACTGGTCGAACGTCACGCTCAGCACCAGGACCCCTGCCGACAGGGCCTGGCCCGCCGCCGGATAGGACTTCACCACCTTTGGCGCATCGGTCCTCGCATAGACGGTGACCGGCGAGACCTCCTTGCCCGGCGGCGCGGGCGCGGCCAAAGCCGCTCCGCTCCAGAGGGTCACACTCAAGAAGAGAAGGGCGGCCAGGCGCATAGGGGCAACTTGCCGCCGCAGCACGACGAGAACAAGGCGCCGTGCAATCTCGCCGTGGCCCCAAGGATCGCGCATCGCCAAATCGGCCCCGCGTTAAGTGGCAAGGGTCGGCGAATAGCAGGCCCAAGAACCCCTCAGCCACGACTGCAAGGATTGAAAAATGATCGCGCATCTCGCAACGGTCCGATGACGCTCGCCTCAACCGGGACCTCTGCTAACACTATTTTTCCACCACCTTTGGAGCCTCCGCCGCCCATGCGCCGCCGCACCTTCCTCGCCTCTGTTCCAGCCGCCGCCCTTTCAGGCCGCGCCTTCGCAACCAGTCGGCAGGAGAACCCCAACCGGGACCGTCCTGACATCCACGGCGGCGACAGGATCGATGGCGCAACCTGGGCGTCGCGTTCACCGGCTTGGGGACTGCATGGGGCAGCGGCGACGGCACATCCTTTAGCAACGCTGGCGGCGATCGAGATCCTGAAGGCCGGCGGCTCGGCAGTAGATGCGGCGATCGCGGCCAATGCCGTCCTGGGCTTTGGGGAACCGATCTCCTGCGGGGTCGGCGGAGACTGCTTCGTGCTGATGTGGGACCCGGCGCAGAAGAAGGTGTTGGGGCTGAACGGCTCCGGACGCAGCCCTAAAGGCTTAAGCTTGGCCGAACAGCGCAAACGAGCCAATTCGAAAGGGCTGATCAACTCCTATGGCGTGGTCTCAGTTAGCGTGCCGGGCGCAGTCGACGCCTGGTGGAGCCTGCACCAAAAATTCGGGAAACTCCCGTGGAAGGATCTTTTCCAGCCCGCGATCCGCCACGCCGAGGAAGGCGCGCCGATCATCCAGAACGTGGCGTTTTATGTGGGCTCTTCGCAGCGGATCTTCACCAAGCCCGAGAACCACATTGAGGAAGTCGGCAACTTCAATGAGGTCTGGGTAAAGGACGGCAAAACGCCGCGCGAGGGAGAGGTGTTCCGCAATCCGGGGCTGGCCAAGACCTACCGCCTGATCGCCGAGGGCGGAGGGCGAGTCTTCTATGAGGGCGAGATCGCCGATCGCATCGAAGCCTATTTCAAGCGGATCGGTGGATGGATGACCAAGGCGGACCTCGCCGCTCACCACAGCGAATGGGTGGAGCCACGCTCAATCAACTATCACGGGACCGACGTCTGGGGCCTGCCACCCAACAGCCAGGGCTTGGTCACCCTGCAAATGCTCAACATCATGGAACAGTTCGACGTGAAGGGCATGGGGTTCCAGTCCGCCCAGACCCTGCACCACGAAATAGAGGCCAAGCGGTTGGCCTTCGAGGATCGGGCGAAATTCTATGCCGACCCCAACTTCTACAAACAGCCCACTGACTGGATTCTATCGAAGGACTACGCCAAGGAGCGCGCGCAACTGATCCGACCTGACAACATCCTGATCCCAGCTACCGCCGGCCAGGCGCCCAGTCACGGCGACACGACATACTTCTGCGTCGCTGACAATAAAGGGATGATGGTCAGCCAAATCCAGTCCAACTACCGCGGCATGGGCTCGGGTCTTATGCCGGACGGGCTCGGCTTCATGTTCCAGAACCGCGGAGAACTCTTCGCTCTGCAGGACGGCCACCCGAACGTCTATGCTCCGGGAAAGCGGCCCTTCCAGACGATCATCCCGGGCTTTGCGACGCGGGGTGGAGAACCTCTGCTGGCGTTCGGCGTAATGGGTGGAGACATGCAGCCGCAGGGCCAGGCGCAGATTATCTCCAATCTCGTCGACTTCGAGCTCGGCCTGCAGGAGGCCGGTGACAGTCCACGCTGGCACCACGAGGGCGGCCATGAGCCCACCGGCGAGGACTTGGGGCCGCTGGGGACACTGAACCTTGAAACCGGGGTGCCGGCGGCGACCCAGAAGGCGTTGGCCGACCTGGGCTGGAGGCTCGGACCCAATCCCGGCGTGTACGGCGGCTATGAAGCCATCCAGCGCCATCCCGAGCGCTACGCCGCGGCCACCGAGATGCGAAAGGACGGGACGGCTCTAGCTTATTGAGGCGCCAGACGACGGCCCGGGTCGCCGTCTTCATTTGTGGCCGAGTGCAGCGGTCGCGCCACGTGGTAGTCTGCTCGGGCGGACTGACCCATACGATGCCGATGGAGGCCCCATGACGCCAGCCGAGATGGAAGCCATCGTCTTGGCCTTCCCCGGCGCCGAGGAGGCGATGAGCTATGGATCGCAGTCCTATAAGCTAAACGGCAAGTTCTTCACCCGCCTTCGTCGCGAGGACCAGTCGATGGTGATCATGGAGGTCAGCCTCGACGAGCGCGAGATGTTGATGGAGGCCGAACCTGCCACCTTCCACTTCACCGTCCACTACAGGAACTATCCGTGCGTCCTGGCGCGGATCGAGACCCTGCATCCCGGCTCGTTCAAGAATTTCCTCGCACGCCGCTTTCGCAAGATCGCCAAGAAGTCGGTGGTGAAGGAATTCGACGCCCAGCCCTCGGCCAGCCCCGGCGCCTAGAACTCGTCTTCTATCGTCGAGCGGAATTGCTCGAATATCTCCTTGGCGTGCTCATCCGGAGGCAACTCCGGGTTGGCCGAGATTGCCTCTGACGACGATGAGCCGCCGCCGGTCAGACGGCCCACCACCGCGCCACCCTGCACAAGCACGATCTCCTCGCCCTCTTCTGCGCCCGCCAGCAGGGCGGCGAGCTTCGGCGGCAGGTCGTCGAGGTCTACACGCTTCATGGGGCGATCCTAGACCGCACACGGCGACGCCTCTAGAGTCCACGCCGCGGAGGGACGATGGCGTACAAATCGATGCGTGAGTTCATGGGCAAGCTGGAGGCTGCGGGCGAGCTCGTGCGGGTATCTGAGCCCGTATCCACAGTCCTGGAGATGACGGAGATCCATCGCCGCCTCCTGGCCCAGGGCGGGCCAGCGGTCCTTTTCGAGAATGTCCTGCGCGCCGACGGCGAACGCTCGCCGATGCCATGCCTGGTCAACTTGTTCGGCACCGTGAAGCGCGTGGCCATGGGCGTGACGCTGGAGGGCCGGGAACGCGCCACCGCTGCTGACCTGCGCGAAGTCGGCGAACTACTAGCTTTCCTTCGCGCGCCCGCGCCGCCTCGCGGCTTAAGAGACGCCTGGGATATGCTGCCGCTCGCCAAGACAGTGATGTCAATGCGCCCGTCCGTCGTGAAAAAGGCTCCGGTCCAAGAGGTGGTCTGGAAGGGGTCCGACATCGACCTCACCAAGCTGCCCATCCAAACCTGCTGGCCTGGCGAACCCGCACCGCTGATCACCTGGCCGCTGGTGGTCACCAAGGGTCCATCCGAGGACCGCGAGGACGACTACAACCTTGGCATTTACCGCATGCAGGTGCTGGGTAAGGACCGCACGATCATGCGCTGGCTCGCCCATCGCGGCGGCGCCCAGCACCACCGCCGCTGGAAGGCCCAAGGCAAGCGCGAGCCCCTGCCCGCCTGCGCGGTTATCGGCGCCGATCCAGGGACAATCCTTGCCGCTGTAACACCCGTCCCCGACTCCCTCTCAGAGTACCAGTTCGCCGGCTTGTTACGCGGCGCCAAGGTCGACCTCGTCGCGGCTAAGACCGTGCCCCTGATGGTGCCCGCTCAGGCCGAAATTGTGATCGAAGGCCACGTACTGCTCGACGATTACGAGGACGAAGGGCCGTATGGAGATCATACGGGTTACTACAACAGCGTTGAAAAATTTCCGGTTTTTCAGGTCAGCGCGATCACTATGCGCAAGGATCCGATCTACCTGACCACTTTCACCGGCCGGCCGCCGGACGAGCCTAGCGTGTTGGGCGAGGCGCTGAACGAGGTCTTCATCCCGCTGTTACGCCAGCAGTTCCCCGAGATCGTCGATTTCTGGCTGCCGCCGGAAGGCTGCTCCTACCGGATTGCAGTGGTGTCTATGAAGAAGGCCTACGCCGGCCACGCTAAGCGCGTGATGATGGGTGTCTGGAGCTACCTTCGGCAATTTATGTACACCAAATGGGTGATCGTCGTGGATGACGACATCGACGCGCGCGATTGGAAGGACGTTATGTGGGCGATTTCCACCCGCATGGACCCAGCCCGCGACATGACGGTCATTGAGAGCACGCCGATCGACTATCTTGACTTCGCCTCGCCGGAGAGCGGCTTAGGCTCAAAGATCGGGTTGGACGCCACCGACAAATGGCCGCCGGAAACCCATCGCGAGTGGGGCCGCAAGCTTGCCATGGACGACGCCACCGTCGAAGCGGTCACGCAGATGTGGTCACGCCTGGGGCTCCCCGGCGACGGGAAGCCGGTCGGTTGATCTTGCGGGACGCAGCGAAGCGCGACCAACTGCGCCGCTGATCGAGAGCGACGGGGAAACGCCATGGATGTGACGCCTTCCGCCCATGCCGCGGCGCTCTGGGTCGGGCTGCATCTGATCTTGCTCATTGTGCTGTCGGTGCTTGTTGTGCGCCAGCGGCGCGCCCACGGCGTGGTGCTGGGTGACAATGACATTCCGGAGCTGACCCAGGCGGTCCGCGCATTCGGCAACGCCACAGAGTATGTGCCCAGCGGTTTGATCGCCATCGCGGTCCTGGCCATGGCTGGCGCGCCGCCCATGATCGTCCACACCACTGGACTGATCCTGTTCGTCGGGCGCGTCGCCCACGCCATCGGTCTTTCGCGCAGCGGCGGGTCTTCGGTCCTGCGCTCGGCGGGCGTCACGCTCACTTGGCTCGCCTACATCATGGGCGGCGTGGCGCTGATCTTCTACGCGATACCCTAGCTTGTTCTCTCGGGCCTGCTCGGCCATATGGCCCGTATGGACGAAAACCTCTTGAACGACGTTGTTGCCGCTGCCCTGGCCGCTGGGGCGGACGCCGCCGAAGCTGTGGGCGCCGAGCGTCGAGCGCTTTCGATCACCGTGCGGAATAGCGAGCTTGAAGAGGTCGAGCGCGAAGAGTCGCGCGACCTAGGTCTTCGGGTCTTCATCGGCCAGCGCCAAGCGTCTGTTTCCGGCTCCGACATAAGCGCTGAGGCCCGCGCCAAACTGGTGGCCCGCTGCGTGGCGATGGCCAGGCTGGCGCCGGAAGACCCCTACGCCGGTCTCGCCGACCCCGACCGCCTGGCGCGCGGCGAACTCCTAGACCTCGACCTCTACGATCCCGCTGAGCCCTTGACCGAAGCGCTGGAGTTGAAGGCCCGCGTTGCTGAAGAGGCCGCGCGCGCGGTCGAGAAGGTGACGAATTCCGATGGCGGCTCGGCCTCTTGGTCGACCGGCCGATGGCGGATGGTGACGAGCGCAGGCTTTTCGGGCCTCCACCGGGCATCCTCCTTTTCATTGGGCGCTTCAGCCATCGCCGGCGACGAGGGTGGGATGGAGACAGGATATGAGGGGCGCTCAGTGCGATGGCAGAGCGACCTTCCGAACGCCTACGACATCGGAACAGAGGCTGGCCGCCGCGCCGCCGGACGACTGGGCGGGCGCAAGATCGCGTCGACCACCGCGCCGGTGATTTTCGAAAATCGGCTCGCCGCTTCACTGTTGGGACCGCTGATCGGCGCGGTCTCCGGCCCATCGATCGCCCGCGGAACCTCGTTCCTGAAGGACAGGCTTGGCCAGCCGGTGTTCGCCAAAGGAATAAGGCTCACGGACGACCCCCACCGGTTACGCGGCCTGGGCTCCTCTCCCTTCGACGATGAGGGCGTCGCTAACGGCGCTATCAACCTAGTTGACGACGGCGTCCTGACCACCTGGCTGCTGAACACCTCATCCGCGCGGCAGTTGGGCCTAGCGACAACCGGTCATGCCTCGCGTGGGTTGGCTGGACCGCCTGGTGTGGGGCCGTCGAACCTGACACTTCAGCCCGGAACGGCCAGCCAAGTGGAGTTGATGAAGGACGCCAACGCTGGCCTCTTGATCACTTCGATGTTCGGTCCATCGCTCAATGGCAACACCGGCGACTGGTCGGTCGGGTGTTCGGGGTTCTGGTTCGAAGACGGCGAAATCGCCTACCCAGTCAACGAGATCACCGTCGCGGGCAACCTTATCGACATCTACGCCCGCTTGGTGCCCGGCGCTGACCTGGAGATACGCGGGTCTTCCAACGCGCCCTCGATCCTGATCGACGCGCTGGCGATCGCCGGCCTCTAGACCGCGAAGCTCTCAAGGCCTATCGGCTCCGCCAAAGACCCGCTTCCCGTGTTACGAGACCAAAGGCCATGCCCGATAAACAACTCCTCCATCTGGTGATCGGCGGCGAGCTGAAATCACTCGATGGGCCCGCGGAATTCAAGGACCTCGCCAAGGTCGACCTGGTTGGAGCCTTTCCGAACTATCAGATGGCGCTGGCCGCCTGGCGCGGGAAGGCCCAGCAGACTGTCGACAACGCCTTGATGCGCTACTTTATCATCCACGCGCACAAGCTGCTCGATCCGGACTCGGACATCGATCACGACCACTAGCCAAGACTACTCGCGCCGCAACAGTTTCTCAGTGAGGAGCGCGCCGATCATGCCGGCGCGGAAATCGGCCTTCATGCCGGCCGGGTCGTACTTTGGACTCTCAACCCACTCTAGGAACGACATCCCGGCCGGTTCGCCTTCAGCAAGATACCGCTCGAAGACATAGTCCAAGACCCCAGTCTTACCCTGCCTCACATGCAGGTAGCGGATGTGTAGCTGGTCCAAGGCCTCGCGGATCGTCTTGCCCTGCCTAAAGTGCATGTAGAACACGCTCATGATCCCCGCCCGGTCTGCCCCGGACTTGCAGTGGATCAGCGCCGGATAGGCGATGGTCTCGTAGAGCCGCTTTGCCCCCAAGACGCGGTCGCGGATCGGGACTTCACGCGAGGTGATCGTGAAATCGACCATCTCCAGTCCAAGGCGCCGGCAAGCGTCCTTTTCCAGAGCATGGAAACTGGCGTCGAACCCGCCGCGCAGATTCACAATCGTTTTGACGCCCTCGTCCTTCCAGGCAGCCAGCTGGTGCGGCCAGGGCTGATTGGTGCGCACCAACTCCTCGGAGATCCAATGGGCGTTCTGGAAGCCAAGCCTGAGATATGCATGGTCGTTCCACAGGTAGTCGGCATAGGTTTTGAATCGACCGCCGGGCGTGGCGAGATCAAATCCGCGATCGGTTGGCGCGACGGTCATGGCGCCTTACCTAAGGGTTTCACCGCTTCGGCGAAAGTCGCGGGTCAAAGCTCCACTACCGGTCGCCGCCTTGACTCCAACTCCACATCGGACGACCCCAAGCCCTATGAGCGAGCGCGCCCCGCCTGAGCTTTCCGTCCGCGCCCTGGCCGCGCGACTAGCCCGGGTCTACATGGCGCCGCGCTGGAAGGGGTGGTCCGCAGCCATGCTCCTGGCCGCGATCGTGGCCGCCTTGAGCGCGCGCCTGGTCCAGATTATCCGGCCCGCAGTCGATGTGCTGCTCAACTCGCACAAGCCCGGCGCTTGGATATCTATCCCCCTTAGCATCGCGGGCATTGCCCTGCTCAGGACAATTGCTCAGGTACTGCAGACAACCCTGGTCAATCGGATTGGCAACGGCGTCGTGGCCGACATTCAGCGCCAACTCTTCGGTCGGCTGTTGCGAGCAGACCTGGCGCACCTGCGATCACAGCATTCTGGGGCCTACGTCTCCTCGGTGCTCTATGACGCAGGCCTAACTCGCGAGGCCGCAACTTCGGGAGTTGTCAGCTACACCCAGAACCTGCTCATCGTGATCGCCACGCTTTGGGTGATGATCCGGATCGACTGGAGTTTGACGCTCATCGTCGTCGCCGGCGCGCCGCTGGCCGGCACCGTCATGCGACGTTTCTCCAAACGGAGCATCAAGGCCGCCAAAGGCGCCATGGTGGAGACCTCCGCCCTCTCCACGGCCATCATGGAGAGCCTCGATGGTGTCCGCGTGGTGAAGATCGAAAACCGCGAGACCTATGAGGAGGACCGGGTCGCCGAGGTGATCCGGCGCCGCGAGAAACACCTCGTCAAAGGATCAAATGCGCGGGCCTTGGCCTCGCCGATCACAGAACTCGTCACCACCTGGATCATGGCCGCAATTTTCGCTTACAGCGGCTGGCGATCCATGCACAGCAGCATCACGCCCGGCGGGTTCACGGCCTTTGTCGCGGCTCTGCTGATGGCCTCCCAGTCGTTGCGACAGCTTGCGAACCTGCAGACCGTTTTCGCCGAGGGCATGTCGGCCGCGCGACGTCTGTTCGTTGCCTTGGACGTGGAGCCGGAGGTCCGCGAGAAACCCGGCGCGAAGGCGCTCCCTGAAGGCCGCGGCGACATCGCCTTCGAGCAGGTTGGTTTTGCCTATGACGACGGCGGGCGGACCTTGAGCGATGTGACGCTGGAAGTTCGTCGTGGTGAGACGGTGGCGCTGGTCGGCCCGTCGGGCGGCGGCAAGACCACCTTGCTCAACCTGATCCCCCGCTTCTATGACGCAACCCACGGCCGCGTGACGATCGACGGCCGCGACGTACGCGAGGTGACCTTGGCCTCGTTGCGCGACCAGATCGCGCTTGTGACCCAGGAACCCTTCCTGTTCGACGACACCATTCGCGCCAACATCGCCTATGCGCGGCCTGAAGCATCGCGGGCGGAGATTGAGCAAGCGGCGCGTGAGGCCGCGGCGCATGACTTCATTCTCGGCCTGCCGATGGGCTATGAGACCTCCGTCGGCGAGGCCGGCGCGCGGCTATCTGGTGGCCAGCGGCAACGGATCGCCATCGCGCGCGCCTTCCTGAAGGATGCACCGATCCTTTTGCTCGACGAAGCCACCAGCGCGCTCGACACGGAGAGCGAAGCGCAGGTCCAAGCGGCGCTGAAACGACTGATGGCTGGGCGCGCGACCATGCTCATCGCCCACCGGCTCTCCACGGTGCGTGGCGCCGATCGCATCTATGTCATCGACAACGGCCGGATCGTGGAGACGGGCGACCACGCGAGCCTCGTGCGCAAGCGCGGCCTCTATGCACGCCTCGCAAAGAGCCAGGACCTGGAAACCGGGGTTGGGGACGCCGACGTAGGGGAACCGGAGGCTGCGGCTTGAAGAAGTTGCTGCGGAGCGACGCGGTTCAGGCCCTTCTGGGCTGGCTCTTGGGCAGCTATCTCCGCTTGATCCTGACTACCGTCCGTTGGACGCATGAGAACGTGGAATGCGTCGAGCCGGTGCTCGCGGGCGACGCCGGAGCTGTGGCGCTCTTTTGGCATGGCCGAATCCCGCTGTGCCTGGCGATCGCGCCACAGTGGTGGCGTAAACGCACCAAGGCGATGATCTCTCCCTCCTCCGACGGGCAATTCATCGCCACGGCTGTAAAAATGGCGGGATTTGAGGCCATCCGCATCTCGACCGCCAAGCCGGGCGATACTGCGAAGGCTCGCCAGTCGGTGGCAGCGTTGCGAGAGGCGGTCAATCACGTGACCGGCGGCGGGGCGTTGGTGGTGACTCCCGACGGGCCGCGTGGCCCCAACGAGATCATCGCACCTGGCGCCCTGCAGATCGCCAAACGGTCGCGACAGCCAGTGTTTCTGATGGGCATCGCCGCTAACCCGGCAATACAACTCGACACCTGGGACAAAGTGATGTTCGCAGCCCCGTTCGGTCGCGGCGCCGTGGTCTGGGCGGGTCCGTTCTATGTGCCCGCTGACGCTGACGAGGCCACGGCTGCCGGCCTGCTCTCCGACTGGTCGGCGCGGCTTTCAGCCGTAACCCGCCGCGCCGAGGCCCTGGTCGGGCGAGCGCCGGCGCTAAAGCCGCATTGATCCCGTACCCGCGCGGTGAGACATAGGCGCATGGCCAAGGCGCACGACGACCGCGATCACGACCAGCATGAGCACGATGACCACGGGCACGATCATCACGATGATGCCGTGAACAAGCACAGCCATGGCCACAGCCACGCCCATGGCCATCACCACCATCACGTACCGACCGACATGGGCCGTGCGTTCGCCATCGGGGTGGCGCTGAACACTGCCTTTGTGGCCGTAGAGGTCGCGGCCGGGTTCTGGGCAGGCTCAATGGCGCTACTGGCCGACGCCGGGCACAACCTCTCCGACGTCCTGGCCCTGCTGATGGCCTGGGGCGCGACGGTGCTGGCCAAACGCGCGCCGACCAGCCGCCGGACCTATGGTCTACGGAAGGGGACGATCCTGGCCTCTTTGGGCAACGCGGTCTTCTTGCTGTTGGCAATCGGAGCGATCGTCTCAGAATCCGTCCAGCGCCTGACCCATCCCGGCGCCATCGACACCAAGACAGTGATGATCACCGCGGCGATCGGCATCGCGATCAACACAGCCACTGCGCTCCTCTTTATGCGCGGCAGCAAAGAAGACCTGAACGTCCGCGGGGCCTTCGTGCACATGGCCAGCGACGCGGTAATCTCCCTGGTTGTGGTGATCGGGGCCGCGATCATCGCGTTCACCGGCATGCAGTGGATCGACCCTGCGTTAAGCTTAGGTATTGCAGTGGTGATCATAGTCGGGACCTGGGGCCTGCTTCGCGACTCCGTGAACCTGGCCCTCGACGGTGCGCCACGCGAGATCGACGTAGCCGAAGTGCGAGCCTGGCTTGCGTCCCAGCCAGGCGTCGAGGAGATTCACGACTTGCACATCTGGGCGATGAGCACGACGGAGACTGCGCTCACCGCTCACGTCATCAGGCCCGCAAACGATGATGCCGACCACTTCCTGCACACCACCTGCGAGGCCTTGTCAGAGCGGTTCAACATTGGCCACTCGACGCTGCAGGTGGAGACCGACAGCGAGACCGCCTGCCGGCTGGCGCCGCACGGGGTGGTGTGAGCCGACCCCCACGAACCCTAATCCTGGCGATCTACGCCGCGGCGACGAACCTCTTGGAGCCGCTAGCTCCCACTCTGCTGCGCCTCAGGGCGCGTGCAGGGAAGGAAGACCTTGGCCGTATCGCTGAGCGCCTTGGACGCACGACCACGCCACGCCCTGAAGGGCCGCTTGTTTGGTTGCACGGAGTCAGCGTCGGCGAGAGCTTGTCGCTGTTGGCGCTGATCTCCGCAATTCGGGCACAGCGGCCCGACCTCGCAATTCTCGTCACCTCTAGCACCGTCACCTCCGCCGAGGTGATGGCGAAGCGACTTCCAGCGGGCGTGATCCATCAGTTCGCGCCAGTAGACATGCCCGGGGTCGCGGCGAGATTCCTCGGCCATTGGCAGCCGGGCGCAGCTTTGTTCGTTGAGAGTGAGATTTGGCCCAATCTCATTCTCGCGGCTCGTGCACGCAGAATGCGAATGGGGCTATTGTCCGCGCGAATGACTGCGGCAAGCGCTGATGGCTGGGCCCGGGCGCCGGCCACAGCAAAGGCCTTGCTGCAGGCCTTCGATCTCGTCCTCCCGCAGGATGCGGAGACGGAGGCACGCCTAACGAAGCTAGGCGCTAGGGTCGGTCCACGCCTGAACCTAAAGCTCGTCGGTGACGCGCCACCGGTGGACGCCAAGGTCATTGCCGAACTGCGCGCAGGACTGGACGGACGTCGGGCAGTTCTGGCTGCTAGCACCCATTCCGGCGAGGAGCCCCTGATCGCAAAAGCCTTCCGGTCCGCTTCCGACGATGGAGCGCCTAAAGTCTTGATCGTCGCACCGCGCCACCCCGAACGCGGGCCGCTGGTCGCCACGGAGCTACAGAAGCTCGGGTTCACCGTCGCTCGTCGCGCCGCCGGGGAAATGCTCGGCCCGGCGACCACCGCCTATGTCGTCGACACGCTCGGCGAGCTTGGCGCCTTCTATGTCATGGCCGACGCCGTGGTGATGGGCGGAAGCTTCGTCGCGGGAGTGGGCGGCCACAATCCGATTGAGGCCGCACGGCTCGAAGCCGCGATGGTCACCGGCCCACACGTATTTAATGCACACGAAATCTACGCCGAGATGCTGGCAGAAGCGGCAGTGATCCAGGCAGACGACGGCGGCGCCCTCGCCGGCCACATTCGAAGCTTGCTGGCGAATGCGGATATCGCCCAGAGGATCGGCAAGGCCGCCAGTACCTATGCTGATCGCCAGGGAGCAGCGCTGGAGGCGGCGATGGACCTCATCACACGCCTTTTGCCCGCATGAAATTGTCGACGCCACGCTGGTGGTATGAGCGCCATAACGCTGCGCGGCGCGGGAGCATGCCTATCGCGCGCGCACTGTTAACGCCGATTTCCTGGATCTGGGCGGCGGTGACGGCGCGAAGGATCGCACGGACGACGCCCTTCGACCCCGGCGTTCCGGTCATCTGCGTTGGAAATCTGACGTTGGGCGGAGCCGGAAAGACACCGATTGTGCGCGCCCTGGCGGAACGGCTGGCTGCTAGAGGTCAGGTCGTCCACCTGCTGTCGCGCGGCTATGGGGGAAACGTTGAAGGGCCGATCCGCGTCGACTGCGCGCGTCACACAAGCGCTGACGTCGGTGACGAACCGCTTATGCTGGCGCGGGACTATCCGGTCTGGGTGTCCCGCGATCGCGCCGCCGGAGCAAAAGCCGCTGCCGAAGCCGGCGCGCAAGTCATCGTCATGGACGACGGCCATCAGAACCCCTCAGTGAAAAAGGCCCTGTCGTTGGTCGTCGTGGATGGCGAGACCCGTGGCGAGAGCTGGCCGTTCGGCGACGGCCGCGTCTTCCCGGCCGGTCCGATGCGCGAGCCCCTGGCCGTCGGCTTGGCGCGCGCCGAAAGCGTCGTGATCCTTCTTCCCGCCGACCTCGCCGAGGCGGATCGGGAGCTCAGCGCAATGCTGAAGGGTCCTGACCAACTCACCGCGCACCTGCGGCCCGTGGCCCCGCCACCGCCTGGTCCACAGGTGGGCTTTGCAGGCATTGGTATGCCCTGGAAAGTGGAGCGTGCTCTTCAGGCCGCCGGCTGCGAGCTGGCCGACTTCGCGCCCTTCCCTGACCACGTGGTCTATAGCGAGGCGATCCTTAAGCGTTTGGCGGATCGCGCCGCGCAGTTCGACGCCGGCCTTGTGACCACCGAAAAGGATTGGGTGCGCCTGCCGCCCGAGTGGCGGACCCATGTCACCGCCTGGCTCGTCCAGGTGGTGTTCGACAACCCAGCCGCGCTGGACGCCTTGCTGGCGACGATCGACCTCTAGCCCTCTGCGCCGGCCTTCTGCGCGAAGTGCCAACTGGCCTGCGCAAGAGACAGCACGCGCGGCCCCATTGCGGCGGCCTGCGGACTGTTGGCGGTTCCATCACGCACACGCCCGAGTATGCCCTGGACGATGCCCGCCAGGCGGAAGGCGTTGTAGCTGAAGAACCAGTTCAGATCGTGCAGTCCCGTCCGGTTCGTCAGCTTGCTGTAGTAATCGACCGCCTCGTCTAGCGTTGGGATGCCGTGCGCCTTCATGTCCGGTAGCTGCGAGATCGTGCCGTTGACCCAATTCATGAGCAGGTATGTGAAGTCGGCCAGTGGCTCGCCGAGCGTCGAGAGTTCCCAGTCCAGCACCGCGATCACCCGCGGCTCGGTCGGATGGAAAATCATGTTGTCCAGGCGGTAGTCGCCGTGAACCACTGAGGTCCGCTCCTGCACCGGCAGGGTTTTGGGAAGGAACTCGATGAGCTTTTCCATCTCAGGGATGTGGACACTCTCAGACGCCTTGTACTGCTTGGTCCAGCGGTCGACCTGACGGCCCATGTAGTTGCCGGGTTTGCCGTAGTCGCCCAGGCCGATGGCCTCGTAGTCGGTGTTGTGAAGGTCGGCGAGAGTCTTGATCTTTCCCATGAAGATCGCATGCCGTTCAGCCGGCTCGTACTGCGGTAGGGTCTGGTCCCAAAGGATGCGGCCCTCGACCATGTCCATGATGTAAAACCAGGTGCCGATGACTTCGTCGTCGGTGCAGAGACCATAGGTCTTGGCCACCGGAAATCCTGTCGTCCCCAGCGCGGTGATGACCTTGTATTCGCGATCCACGGCGTGGGCCGATGGCAGCAGTTTGCCCGGTGGCTTGCGGCGTAGAACGTACTTCTTGTCCGGCGTGATCAGCTGATAAGTCGGATTGGACTGGCCACCTTTAAATTGGCGCACTTCCAGCGGTCCTGCGTAGCCCTCAACGTTCGTGGCCATCCAGCGGGCGAGCGAGGCCTCGTCGAACTTGTGGGTCTCGGCCACGGCCTTGGTGCCGGTGTTGAGCTGTTCGCGCTCCTGCTCGGCGGCGTCGATGACGTCGGCCATGGCGGTTCCCCTACAGTTGTTTGAACCCACTTTACCGGGCGCGAGGCGGCGGGAGCAAGGCGCTCGCCTTGGTCTTCAGCGGGCGAGCGCTTGCCAGCCGATGTCGGTGCGGTGGAAGCTTTCCGGCCAGTCGACCAGCGCCACGGCGCCATAGGCCCGCTCCCGCGCTTCGGCAAAGTCCTTGCCGGTAGCGCAGACATTGAGCGCGCGGCCGGAGCCCGCAAGGATCGCGCCGTCTGGCCCGGCCGATGTCCCCGCATGGAAGATCACGACACCTTCGCCGAATGGCTGATCGAGACCACGGATGACGCTACCCGCCTTGGCGGGTCCGGGATAACCCTCGGTGGCCAGCACCACGCAAACGGCGTCTTCGTCGCGCCATCTGGGCGCCGGCATCTCGTGTAGACGGCCCGTGGCGCACGCCATGAGGTAGGGCACGAGGTCGC
>JAYUBY010000589.1:0-12939 GCA_043740635.1 Alphaproteobacteria bacterium | reverse complement strand
CCGGGTACAATTGGGCCAGCACAGACGCGGCGGCATAGCCCATAGTGGCGTGGCCGCTCGGGTAAGCGCTCTTGATTGCGTCGCTTCGATTGCAGGGATTGAGAGTTGGATCGGCGTGCCAAGGCCGTGTCCGCATGAAGTAGCTCTTGGCCCGCTTGGCCGCGACGCTGTCCTCCTTGCGCAGGTCGGCGAACAGGGCCGCCGTCGCCGGACTCCGTCCCAGGTCGAACCCAGGCCCCAGGACGTCGGCGATCGCCGTGACATCCTCAACCTTATCGTCCCGCTTGGCCTGGGCGAAACGCGCTGGCGTCCGTGCCGCTTCGATGCGGTGCAACTCAGCGATCTCATCGCGCGCTGCCAGCGATCCGTCCGCCGGTGGGGGTGGCAGCAACAGCGCGGGATCAAGTTCACCCGGCGCCAAGAACTTCGACGCCGCAGCCGGTTTGGCAGTTTTCGCCGCGGCTTCCGCGGCCGCCGGCAGCGCAGAACCCGCAAGCAGGAGCCCCAGACAGAGGCCAGCTCCCCATATCCGCATCAGAAATTCACCTTCAACGTCACCTGGTAGTTCCGCTCTGCCTGGAAGTAGTACTGATCGTTGGGAACCGTCTTGCCAGGCTTGATCGAGGTGAATTTATCACTGTCGAAGACGTTGTAGATCGCGCCCTCAAGGCGGTAGCGACCGAAGCGATAGACCAATGTCACGTCCCCTGAATTGTAGGCGGCAATCTTATAGGCGGCAGACTCTCCTTCAGCCGCCCACTGTAGGCCGGTGAACTTGTCGTTGAACGAAGCTGTCCAGTTTTCGGCTTGATAGTAGACACCAAATCCTGCGGTCGATTCTGGAGCGTTGGCGATCTGCTTACCGCCGACAATGGTCACCGGAACGCCATTGATCGTGGTCGTCGCCCCCTGAGCTTTGGCGGAGTTAAGCGAGCCGTTGGCGAACAGGAAGATGTGGTCGAAGACCTGGAATGTGACCGTGCCTTCAACGCCCCTATAGATCGCGCCGCCGAGATTGAAATTGACCGTCTCGCTGCCGCCCGCCGGCGCTGGGGTGCTTACCGTCTGCAGCTTGTTCTTGAAGTCTATGTAGTAGACGTCGGCGTCGAGGATGACCCGCGAGCCGTGATAGACGACACCGGCTTGGTAGTTCGTCGATTCCTGGGGCTGGAGCTGGCTGAGGTCGGGGTTGACGACCTGGGTCGTGCTGACGTCGGGCACCAGGAAGCCGGTTGCATATTGTGCGTATACAGAAAGATCGTCTCGCACCTTGTAGTTCCCGGTGAAGAAATAGAGCGTCTTGGAGAAGACGTGAATGCTGTTGAAGGGCTGGCGGGACTTTTGATTTACGGCCGAATTCACAAAAAGATCTTCGTGCAAGTATTTAATAATTGGCGTGAGCGTCAATTCCCGCGTGAATTTCCACTCGGAATAGATGAACAGCTCATACTGATGCCAGCCTGAATTCTGCAGGTATTCCAAGTACTGTGGGACACCTGCGATGGCAGGTTGGCGGTAGTCGACGGTATAGACGCCGTTCACCCGGCCGATCGTTGCGTCGTACTCGTAGCGGGCGCGCGGGCCTGTGTCGGCCGTCTCCAGCCAGACGCCGGCCTTGATCAGCCCGAACGGCAGCTCTTGGTCCAGATGCAGGATGTCGCCGTAGATCTTGTAGACGTTAAGCTTGCTATATCCGGGAACGTCGCCGTTAACGGTCGCTTTGACGCCCGGCATCTGCACGATCTGCAGGCCCTTTTCCGCGGCAATGTCAGCCGACGAGAGTGTGGGGTCGAGCGCTGACTCCGTGTCATTCTTATAATAGTAAGAATATGCGGTTTCTTCGATCTTCAATGTAGGCGTGATATCGCCGTTGAGCTTCGCATAATTGAAGTAGGTATGCTTTTTTACAAGGTTGTAGCCGTAGTAAATTGGGTCTACTTTGCTGTTATCCAAGGCGAAATGCTTGCCGTAGAGGCCAACCTGGGTGAGTGTTGCACCTGCGTTGTCATTGGTGTGGACGCGCGTGTAATTCCAGGTGCCAAGCACCGTCAGCTTCCAGCTGTCCATCAGCGGGAACACCGCCCGGACAAGCTGGTTGTAGGCCCTGGCCTTGTTCAACGTCAGCGCGCTGTCGGTGCTGAGTTCCTGGGAATTGAAAAGGGCGTGTGCGCCATTCAATTGATCGATGTCACCGGTGTTTAGCTTTGTCACCGACATCCACGTGTTCCAGGAGCCGTTGGTGAGGGCTTGCGAGCCGCCGCGCTCATCACTGACTTCCGGCGAGAATAGATTCACCGACCCGCCAAAGGTTGCGACGCCAAGCTGGCTAGCCTCTCCGGACCGCGGTCCACGACCACCGCCCCAATAGTCGAGGAGGGGAAGAATGACGTCGAGTGGTGGGTTGGGCCGTTCGCGTCGCCCCATGGGATGCCATCGTAGGTGACATTGTACTGCCCATCCTGGAACCCGCGCATGACCGTCTTCGCCTCGCCAAGACCAGGTCCGCTGTAGGACGTACCCGAGACGCTGGGCGAGAGGTTGACGATCTGCGTGTAGTCGGCCGTCGCGGGAATGAACTGGTCGATCGCCGTTCGGTCGATAATCGTCTTCGGCTCGGTAGCCTGGAGGGATGACTTTGCGGGCGCTGTGGCCGCTGCCCCGCTTGCGATTCCACCAGTGACGACGAGTTCGTCGACCTGTCGACCAAAGTCCGGTGTCTCCGGGTCGATGTGCACAGGACCAGCCGCTGCGCCAGCGGCATCCACTGCATCCTTCGCCACAGCCGGCGTCGCGCTCGCAACTGCGAGCAACGCCAAGGCCGATCCGGCCAGACAGGCAGCAAGATGGGTCCGTACACGCACGATTGGTGACTTCATAACCCCGCCCCCAAATCCTCGACGGGAGACTTTCCGCGTCGAATCTCAACTGCTCTTGGGAGCTTGAAAGCCCAGTCTTGGGCTCGTCACAAATCAAGATTTAATGACAGTTCAACGATGCATTGATGTCTACATAGTTGCAGAAATCATCAGTAGACGCCGAATTTTTGGATGCACACGGGTGACGCTTTCATTCAGCGATATCAAGCAATTCTCGCCCGGCATCGCGCAGGTTGGAACAGCCGGTCAGCACCATCGCCACCGCTAACTCTGAGCGCAGCGTAGCCAGCATTTTAGCAACCGTTGCCTCGCCGCCGGCGCCCAATGCATAGGCCCAGGCGCGTCCGATGAGGCAGGCTTTCGCGCCGAGAGCCATCGCCTTCAACACGTCGAGCCCGGACCGAACGCCGCCATCCATATAGACTTCGAGGTCCGATCCCACCGCTTGGGCGATTCTAGGTAAGGCGGAAATCGACGAGCGGACCCCATCCAGCTGCCGCCCACCATGGTTTGACACCACCACCCCCTGCGCACCCGCCTTCACCGCGTCCTTTGCGTCGTCGGCATCAAGGACACCCTTGATAACGATCGGCCCGTCCCAGGTCTGCCGCACCCAGTCCATGTCCTTCCAGGTTACCGACCGGTCGAAGTTTCGCGCGATCCAGGACAGGAAATCGGTGACCCGCCCGTGACGCCCTTCGACGGCTGCGGCGACCGAGCCCAAACTGTGCGGTCGTCCGTTGGCCCAGACGTCCCACATCCAAGCCGGATGGGTGACCCCGTCCCAGGCCGTATTGATGGCGCCGGAGAACCCGCTCGACCCGGTAAAACCCGAACGAACGTCACGATAGCGAGCGCCAGGCGTCGGCAGGTCGACTGTAAAGACCAGGATCGGACAGCCTAGTGCCTTTACCCGCGCCAGGAGCTCGCGCATGTAGCCGCGGTCCTTCAGCATGTAGAGCTGGTACCAGGGGGGAACGCCGGCTCCCGCCACCACCTCGTCTGCGCCGCAAACGCCCATGGCGGAGAGGCAGAAGGGTACGCCCGCCGCCTTGGCCGCACGCGCCGCCTGAACCTCGCCCCGTCGTGCGTACATCCCGGCCATTCCGACCGGCGCTAAGCCCACTGGCATGGACAGGCTCTGGCCAAGCGTCTCCACGGTCATGTCGAGCTTCGACATGTCGCGCATGACGCGCTGACGCAGAGCGATGGCCTCCAAGTCGGCGACATTTCGAGCGAGCGTCGCCTCCGCGTAGGAGCCGCCGTCGATGTATTCGAAGAAGATGTTGGGAAGCCTGCGTCGCGCGAGCTCCCGATAGTCCGAGACCGAAGCCGCGCGCAAATCGTCTCTCCCCAATCGTGTTGGCGGAGTTGGAGCCCGAAGCGCGGCTCGGCGCAAGCGTCAGCCGGCTGCAGGCGCCTGGGCAGGCGGAACGCTCATGATCCAGACTTGGTGGCCACGCGCCAAGAGCTCGCCGTCGACTGCGAACAGCGCAACGCCTGCGGTCTCCTTTCGACCCTCGCGGGCCAGCGGCCACGCGGTGATGATGCAGTCCTCACCGGCCCGCGGGCGTCGGATCACTTCGCCGGTCATGGTGCCCAACAGCGCCCCATGACGGCCCTCCTTTGCTACCCAGGCGAAGAAGCCCGGACAGTCGAGCGCGGCCCAGACCACCTCGGTCTGTGTCAGGCCATCGGCGTCGGCGAAGGCGGCGTGTGGCGTCCAGACACACGCCACATGACCGACGGGCGCGCCCTCGATCTGGCCTGCGAAAACCCGCAAACCATCGCCTTCGGCCCGCTCGGGGCCGCAGGTGAAGCAGATCGGATGAATTCGCATCTCATGAGCGGCGTAGGCTGCCATGGCCTGCCGGGCGGCTGACAGACTGGGCGGTATCGGGACCTCGAGCGCAAGACTTGCGGAATTGCCCCGGCCAATCAGTGCGCCCTGTCCATCTGTCATCATCGCGCCGCCATCTGCGTCAGCGACGAGTTCCAGGTCGATGTCCAGCGGCACACGGGCGCGAAGCACCGAAGTCGCCGGTCCTTCGATGTCCTTGGCCAGCACACCGCAGACATAGCCGCCGTTTCCGGAATTGGGAGGCCCGCAGAACTGCTGGGCGATGATAATTTTGGCCAACTGAAAATCGCTCATGAATCAAAGGATCAAACCAATGACCAACGCTTTTCCACGGAAGGCTGCGACGACGAAAGCCCAAATCGCTGTCCGCGACATTGGAGCCGGCGGCGGCACGCGCTAGTTTGGACGCAACACCGCCCGCGGGCGGATTCGAACTTGATGACGAACTAGGAGAGATCGGGTGACCGAGCGGATGGAACGGCCTTGGGCACTGATGCGTCACCATGCTGGCTGGGCGGACGTCTTCCACATTGAAACCGAGAGCGCCGACTCCATCACGGGCTTTTATCCAGACCGCGAGACGGTGGGTCCACCGGTGAGCTATTCCGTGCGTGCCGTGCTGGCCCGCTTCGTGACCCTGGAAGCTGCCCGGGCCGCGCGCGAAGGCGCTGTGGCCGAATGGCGCAAGCACGACGCTGGTGTCCGAGACGCAGAGGCTACGCTACGTCAGGCTGAAAAAGCCCGAGAGGACGCCTGGCTGAAGTGCCTGAGAGACGCTGCCGAGCGATAGGGGTTCCGCCCCTCTTGGGCCAAAAGGGCCGCGAACCTAGTGCTTCTCGGGTTCGCGGTACTTGTCGTGGCACGCCTTGCAGGCGCCACCCTCGACGCGCACCTGTGCTTTGAGGCCATCGAGATCGCCGGCCGTAGCCAGCTCGGCTAGCTTGGCAGTTTCCGTCTGCAATCCCGTCGCGACCGCAGCGAATCCCGCCGCGTCGGTCCAGATCTCGGCTTTCGCCGCGGTCTGAACCCCGGCTTCAGGGCCACTGCCCTTCGGGAACCAGCCGGGAAGGGCTGCCACCAGGTCCTTCATCTGGCCCGCACTCGCGGTAAGGACGGTTTTGTCTGGCGCGTCCTTCCGAAGCTCGACATTGAGCGCCCTGAAGGCCCCGTTCAGCTCTTTGTAGTGTACTTGCCGCGCGATCACCGCCTTGCCGCCGGGCGTGGCGGGCCCCGGCGCGGCCGGAGGATCCGCGGCCATAGCCACACCCGACGCAAGTCCCAGGCCGGCGATTAACGCCAGCGCCGCCATCAGTGCCTTGCGCGACATGCCGCATCTCTCCCGGAGAACCCGCCCAATGTGACGGGATCGGCGATCTGGCGTCAACGGGCAGGCTTGAACAGCCGGCTCAACCAGTTGTTCGGAGCTGCCTTGGCCGGCGAAGCGCCTTTGGTCTGAGCAGTAGCCGCCTTGCTCACATCGGCTTGCCCCGCGCAGCTTGGATTCTTGGCCAAGCCGGCGTCAACAAACGGCAGTAGGACTGCGACCGGTGACAAAACAGCGCTCAGCGCAACGGCTGCACCGGCCTGGGCGATCGCCTGTCCCTTCTCGACGTGAACTTGGGGGTGGAGGATCTGTCCGCTCACATTGATCGGGGCCATGACACGAAGGAGCTGAAACGTCTTCGGGTGGCCACGCACCTTGAACGCCAAGGTCTCGGTGTCGAGGTTGATGACCCCGCCGCCGTCGATCAGCATCGGGTCGGTATCGATGATCAGTCTGTCGGCGGAGAAAACCCCGTTCCTGGCTGTGAAATGCAGGACGCCACAACGAAGTGGCGTCATCGACTGGTCCTTCGCGAAGAAGAGCCCCAGTCCCTTGATCACATCGAGACCGGCAAGTTCCGCCAACGATTTTCGAAATTCGCCGTCGGAGGCGACGAAAAGCACCTCGCCGTCCGCATCCGCCACGGCGTCGTGCACGGAGTCGCCAACCCCATGAAGCTTGACCCGCCCGACGACCCGTCCCGTGAACGGCGTCGCACCCTGAAATTTCAGCGGCAACAAGCTCTCCAGTCGGCCGTTCAAAAGCCGCAAATCCAGGTCGGTAACAGCGTCGTTGCTGCGTCCATTGAGCTGGACGAAGCCGGTGACCTTGCCCTGCGGCAGTTCGAGTTCGAGAGGCTCTGCCCGCAAAACCCCGGCGTTGAGTTTCAGCCGTGTCGAAGCGGACCTAAGGTGAACCGGTGCATTGACGATCTCTGCAGCCTTGAAGGTCACGTCGGCGTCGATGCGGCGGATACGGCTGAAGTCCAGGGTGGCGTAAGGGAAAATGCGCTGCTGCGCCTGCATGACCCGAGCCACGGCGATCTGTTTGGCTGAGGCCACTACGCCCGTCTTTCTTGTGCCGCCAAACAGGGCGCCGAGGTCGGGGAAGTTGAGGTTCTGCGATCTCAAGTCGGCGGTCAGGAACGGCCGTTCACCGCCCGTCCGGATTGACAACGAGCCCGTCAGATCGGAGCTACCAACCTTCCCGCCAATGCCATCAAATTTCCAGATATGCAGGTCCCGCGAAAGCCGGCCGCGAAGAGTGTAAGGCGGGGTGTTGGGAAACGGCACGTCGGTCACACGATAGAGATCGGCCAGGTCGGGCCCGCGTGCGACCACGTCCATGTAGAATTGGGCCAGGTCGAAAGGCTTTGGCACCGCGCCAGCGGCCGCTATGTGGGTCTCGCCCGCCTCGATCCGCGCGCTGAAGGGATAGGGCTTTTTGCGATCGATATTGATCAATGGGCCGCCAGTGAGCTGCAGAGCGAACGGCTCGTTGTTCAGCGCGCCTTTGCCTGTCAGCTGGAACCCCTGACGCCCTTCGCTTCCAAGTTCGTGAGCGTCGATGGAGCCCGAAAACCGCAGCTTTCGCTGGTCATCGATGTAGTTGAGCTTGCCGCCGTCGATGACGAATTTGTGGATCGGCGGCAGGCGAAGCGGCTCATTCGGTTTGGCTCCGTCAGAGAAGTCCCAGCTCGCCTTGCCGGTGGGGTCGCGATAGAGCGCTAGCCGCGCTCGATCAAATTCCAGCAGGCGCAGGTCGATACGACCAGTGAGCAGCGCTGCCAGCCGGACCTGCACGGCGATGCGATCAATTTCTGCAAGGCTTGATTTACCGGCCCAGGCCGGGTTTTCGACCCGGACCCGATCAACAGTGGCGCTGGGCTCTAAAGACCAGAGGTGGACGCTCAGGTCACCTTCGATGGTCACTTTGCGGTGGAGCCTCGTCGAGGCGAAGCCCGCGATCGGTCCGCGGAGTCCATTCCAGTTGGAGATGGAAGCCAGGATCGCCAACATGACGCACAGCGCCAGCAGCACGCCGCCAACCCAGGCCAAAGCGCGTCGGCCTCTTGCGGGTTTCTTTTCTGGCTCGGTGTTCAATCGCGCTCTCTCCCGCGCACCCAACGCGCCAATCCGAGTTTGGCGCCGGTTAGTGGCTCACGTCTCGGCCCGAGAACGCAGAAAGCGCTGTCGCGGCCAGAATTCTCAGATCAAAGGCTATCGACATCCGCTCCAGGTACTCACGATCCAAACGCGCCTTTTCTCCGATCGGCAATTCGTCGCGGCCGTTTATCTGCGCCCAGCCTGTGAGCCCCGGTCGAAGGGCGTCGACACCGGCTTCAGTGCGTAACGTCACCAGGTCATCCTGATTGAACAACGCCGGCCTCGGCCCGACGAGACTCATGTCGCCTTTCAGAACGCTCCAAAGTTGAGGCAGTTCGTCCAGGCTCGAGCGTCGGAGAAAACGTCCAAGCGGCGTCACCCATTCCTTCGGATCGTCCAGCAAATGGGTCGCCACGTCGGGCGCGCCGGTTCGCATGGTGCGAAACTTGGGCATGGCGAAGATGCGGTTGCGCCGGCCGACCCGTCGCGACCAATGCAGGGACGGACCAGGGCTCTCAAGCCGAACAGCAATCGCGAGACCCACGAACAGGGGCAAGAGCAGGACCAAGCCCGCCAGACCACCCGCAATGTCCAAGGCTCGCTTCAATTCAATTGCGCCCCGCGGCCGCATCATCGCGGCCGCTGCGGTTGTAGGCGCAGCTGCGGGACAGCGCCAAGTCAGTCGACCGGTCAGTCCGCCTTGGCAGCCGCGATCTTCTTCTTGGCCTTCGGCCCAGAGCGGGCTCCGGCAACGGCTTCTAGCGCCTCATCCGCCGCGCCGGCTGCAATCACGACCGGCTCCTGGATCGGGGCGGTTTCTACGACGACCGGCTCAGGAGAGAGCGGTGTCTCGACCAAAGCCTCTGCGGTCAGCTCTGGGACAGGCTCGGGTGCGGCCTCGACGGCCATCGGCTCAAAAGCGAAGGGCTTTTCAACCAACGCCTCCACGATCAGCTCCGGGAAGGGTTCGGGCGCGGCCTCGACGACAGCTTCCAAGGCATGCTCCGCCGGAGCCTCCGACAGGACTTCCACGGTCGATTCAGCAACCGCTTCGACCACCGGCTCCGGCGCAACTTCGACAATGGTTTCGACCATCTCTGCGATAGGCAAGGAGATCACGACCGCCTCGGCATCGGCCCCCGCCAGGGCCTTGGTCTCGGCCGTAGCGCCGAACATGGCTTCCAGGTTTCGTGGCTGGACCCAGCGGGTCATCCACCACCAGGTCGCCCCGGTGACGGCCGCTCCAGCGAAAAGACCCCAAAGCGGCGAGGTCAGCCCTACCGGCACGCGCAGCAGGGTTTCCGGCTTCGCAAGAGTCTCGTGTTCGGAGGCATGGGACATGGCGGTCTCCTTAAAGATTGTGCGATGCAGCATATCACGTGATGCAATCTCGCAAGTGCGAAACATCCGTGAAAAAGCAAAATCCCGCGCTGGCGCCTTTGTTCCAGGCGCCAGACCGCCTAGAGCGCGTAGACCCGGCTCGAACCGCCCTGCCCCAACGTCGTTGCCGTCCAGCCGCAGATCGCCTGCAGCGGTTCCACGAGATCAGCGGGCGAACCCAGCAGAACCAGGGCGCAACCGTTCATTTTCAAAGGATCCGTCAGTGGCCTCATTCGCGTTTCGGCCACCAAAAGCGGTGCGGCAACCTCGTCTTCCAGGTCACGCAGAAAGCCGTCGAACGTCTCAAGGTCCTTGAGCGGCAACCAGACCAGCGCCGTGGCAGCCTGGTTGCGTCGCCGTACCGCGGCCAGAGTCTCGACGATGCGCAGGTAGTCGTCCGAACGCTCGAACGGCGGGTCAATCAGCACCAGCGTCTGGCCGCCCGCGGGCGTCTGGTCAATCGCCGCGTCGTAGCCGTCGGCGCACAGTGTGCGGACGCCGCGGCGCGCCTTCATGACCTCACGCAGAGCCGCGTGCTCTTCTGGCCGCAACTCGCAGGCCAGGAAGGTATCCCCGGGCCCTAGGGCTTCGGCGACCAACCAGGGTGATCCTGGATAGCGACGCGCCGGGCCGCCGTTGTTGAGCTTGCGGACCGCGCTAGTCAGGCCTGCGAACTCGGCTGGAGCGACTGGTGCTGCGATCAGGCGGGCGATCCCAGCCTCGGCCTCGCCGGACTTCTTTGCCTCGACGCCGGCCAGATCGTAGGCGCCGCGCCCAGCGTGCGTGTCGATCACGCTCAGCGGCCCCGCGGCCGTCAGACGCGCCAGGAGTTGCAACAACGTCGCGTGTTTCACCAGGTCGGCGAAGTTCCCCGCGTGGAAGGCATGGCGATAGTTCAAGGGAGAAACCTCGGTCGATGGCGGGAGCGTGTCCGCGCATACCACGGCGACGGCGTTTCGGTGGAAGCGTCGAATAAGCCGCCGGCTAGCCTTCCGTCACGTCTACTGCCTAGGATTCTGATCAACTGCCAGCGCGGAAGAAGCGCGCGCGTTCCGGAGGATTTCTCATGTTGCCCCAGCGGTTGCGCTTCGGCGCCTTCATCGCGCCGTTCCATCCTATCGACGAAAACCCGACGCTGGCGATCCAGCGGGACTTGGAACTTGTGGAGTGGATGGACCAGTTGGGCTTCGACGAGGCCTGGATCGGAGAGCATCATTCAGCCGCCTACGAGCTGATCGCTAGTCCCGAGGTGTTCATCGCCGCGGCGGCGGAGCGGACAAAGCACATCCGTCTCGGCACCGGCGTGTCGTCCTTGCCCTATCATCACCCCCTTATGCTAGCCGACCGGATTAACCAGCTCGACCACATGACCCGTGGACGAGTGATGTTCGGCGTCGGACCCGGGGCGCTGGTCTCCGACGCCTTCATGATGGGTATCCCCGTCGCCAAGCAGCGCGACCGCATGGACGAGGCCTTGGGCGTGATCGTGCGGCTATTGCGCGGCGAGGAAGTCACCCACAAGTCCGACTGGTTCGAGCTCGACAAGGCGCGCCTGCAGATGACGCCCTATTCTCGGCCGAGCGTGGAAATAGCAGTTGCGAGCCAGGTCTCGCCCACCGGCGCGCGGGCCGCGGGTCAACACGGTCTAGGTTTGTTGTCCCTGGGAGCTACCTCGACAGCGGGCTTCAACGCGCTCGCCTCGAACTGGGCGATCGCCACGGAACAAGCCGCCGAGCACGGCAACTCCATGGACCGCAACGCCTGGCGTCTGGTCGGGCCCATGCACATCGCTGAGACGCGCGAGCAGGCCATGGAGGACGTCCGCTTCGGTCTCGACAAGTGGATCTACTACTTCCGCGAGATCGCCAACCTTCCGATCGTCCCGGAGGGCGACGATCCCGTAAAGGCCATGGTGGACTCAGGGCTCGCGGTCATCGGAACGCCGGACGACGCCCTCGCCCGCATTCAGCAGTTGGTCGATGAGAGCGGCGGAGGGTTCGGCGCGTTCCTGCTGATGGCCCACAATTGGGCCAACTGGAGCGCGACCCGGCACTCCTACGAGCTGATGGCCCGCTTCGTCTTCCCGCACTTCCAAAACCTCAACGATAACCGAGCGGCATCGATCGCGTGGGTGAAAGAGAACAAGGAGGAGTTCACCACCCAGGTGCGTGGCGCAGTAGGGGCCCGAATCGTCCAGCACATGATGGAAAAGGGCACGGGCAACATCCGCCCGGAGATTGTGACCTTGATCACGGGCGCCGCCGCGCCGCCCCCCAAAGCGGACTGAAGCCGACTATCGTCGGTAGGAGAAGCCGATGCGGAATGTTCGTGGCTCAGAGTAGCTGCCTACGAAATCAGCCGTCTTGCCGGTGGAGATTTTGGCGTCGGCTACGTTGTCGACGCCCACATAGACCTCCTTGCCTGGGCCTAAACTCCAGGCTCCGCGCGCGTCCAACTCCGCACCCGGCGCGATCCTGCGGATGTTCTGGTCGTCGTCATACTGGGTCGAGACGTAGCGAAGGTTGCTGGCGAGCGTCAGTTGCTCCATCGCGTGCCAATCGACGCCGGCGGTAACCGTCAACTCCGGCGTCTGAGCGGGGCGCAGGCCCGTGAGCCGTGGGGCGCTGGAACCACCGTCCACGCGCGCGTGAGTGTAAGCGAAGGCCGCGCGCCAGCTTAGAGACGTGGCGAGGTCGCCATTGGCGTCACCCTCCACGCCCCAAGCGTCTATCTCACCGGCATTCTGTCGTTGGCGCAGTGTGCCGCCAGCAGGAATGAAGCCGGCTATGGGCAGGACCGCGAGGGTTCCAGGGCCGACGCCGATGGTGACGTTTGTCACCGGATCGTTCAGCTGATTGTAGAAGACAGTTGTCTGCCATCGGAACGGCATGTCTCCGCCGATCCCAGCCTCTATTCCGTAGAGCTTTTCGGGCCGCAATAGCGCGTTAGCTTCCGTAAGGTCGTTGCCGACCCGGAACGGGCGATAGAGCTCATTCAGGGTCGGCGCCCGGAATCCAGCGTAGGCAGCGGTGCGCAGCCAAAAGTCCGGATCGACTGAATAGCGCACGCCAATTCGGCCTGTAGGCACGGTCCCAGAGGCGTCAGGCGAAGGCGCGTTCAGGCTGGTGACGCCGCTCGCCAGCACGAATTCATGGCGTCGCGCATCGGTGGACTGCCACTCATCGATGCGCGCGCCACCGGTGACCAGCCAGGGACCCTGGTCGTAGGCGCTCTCCAGATAGACACCGCCCACGAAGGTCCGGCCGCCGGCATCGCGGCCCATGGTATAGGCGCCATTGACCACCTTGAACTGCTCGTGATCCGTGCCTGCGGCCCAGCGTGCGTCGGCGCCGGCCTCCCAGGTCGCCAGACCCCAATGCCCCTGGAGCGCCG
>JAYUBY010000588.1:0-23765 GCA_043740635.1 Alphaproteobacteria bacterium | reverse complement strand
GCCATCCTCGACGCCGTCTGCGACGCCTGGAACCGCCTCATCGCCGAGCCAGACCGCATCCAATCCCTCGGCGCGCGGACATGGGCTTGCTGCGGTCAGGATTAGCGGCGGTTGGTATAAACCGGTGCAAACACGGGGACCGGGGGACCGCCCTCGGTGGCCTGGAACTTCACCTTGACCTTCATTCCGATGGAGAGACCGCCCGGAGTGACGTCGACGAAGTTGGTCAGGACGGCCGGCCCTTCGTTTAAGGTCACATAGCCGATGGCGTAGGGGCCGGTGGGCGAACGGTGCATCACAGAATAGGTGTAGATCGTGCCCTCGCCCGGGCTCTCCTCCAGCTTTGTGTGATTGGACAGACAGTGCGGGCAAATGTTGCGCGGGTACCAGTAGGGCTTGCCGCAATCGAGGCAGCGGCCGATCAGGAAGCGGCCTTGCGCAGCGGCGTCCCAGAAGGGCTTAGTTTCAATACTGACCGCCGGAGCCGGGATCGGTCGGGTCATCGGGTCGTTGGGGTCGCGTGCCTCGGACATATTCAGCCCTCCCGTTCCAAGATGACCGTCGCCGAGGCGTGTCGGGTGCCGAGCGACCCCCCGGTGCCGTGAGCGATAGCAAGGTCGCAGTTCTGAACTTGCACCTTTGGATGCGCCTCGCCACGCAGCTGGCGGACCGCCTCGATCACTTTGGTGATGCCGCCGCGGTTGGTCGGGTGATTGTTGCATAGCCCGCCGCCGTCGGTGTTGAACGGCAGCTTTCCGACGCCTGAGATCAGGTTGCCGTCCGAAACGAACTTGCCGCCCTCGCCCTTCTTGCAGAAACCGAGGTCCTCAAGCTGCATCAGCACGGTGATCGTGAAGCTGTCATAGATCGAGGCGTACTTGATATCGCCGGGCTTTACGCCGGCCTCCTGGAACGCCCGCGGGCCCGACCAGACCGCGCCCGAATGGGTTAGGTCAAGGTCGAGGCCGCCCAGCGGTGTCTTTGGCGCCTCGCCCGCGCCCATGACACGGACCTTCGGACGATTGAGGCTCCTAGCCACTTCCGGGCTGGTAACAATCAGGGCGCCACCGCCGTCGGTAACGACGCAGCAGTCCAGCAAGTGCAGTGGGTCAGAAATCATCCGCGAGTTCACCACCTGCTCGACGGTGACCACGTCTTTCAGGAAGGCGTGTTCGTTCCATTGGGCGTGGTGTGATGCGGCGACCTTGATCCAGGCCAGCTGCTCGGAGGTGGTGCCGTACTCGTACATGTGGCGCATGGCGCACATGCCGTAGGTGTTATGGGTCGAGCCACCGTAGATGGTCTCGAAGCCTGCTTCGGGCGCGCCGTCCGTGAGGCCACCGCCTGGCCCACGCATATTGGCGCCAGGGCGATTTCCGCCATTCCGCGGGCGACCGGCCAGGGTGATCAACGCCACCTGGCATTTGCCCTCGGCGATCGCCTGCGCCGCATGACCGACGTGAACGATGTAGGAGGAGCCGCCGGTCTCAGTGGAGTCCAGGTGGCGGACGTTTCTCAGGCCCATGTAGTCGATCATCGACATGCCGCCGAAGCCCGGTGCATCGCCGGCGCAGAAATAGGCATCGACGTCGAGATGGCTTAGGCCGGCGTCGGCCAAGGCGCCACGCGCGCACTCGGCGTGGAGCTGGGCGGTGGAGGTGTTTGGCGCGTCGCGGAGCGGATGCTCGAACGCGCCCATGACATAGGCCTTGCCTTTGATGCTCATGATCCTCCCCGAACTTGGGCCTGGGTTATCCGCCAGACCTAGTGAAAACAACTGCCAACCTGGAACGCGACCTTGCCGCACACCGCGGCAGTTAGGCGTCCGCAGCCTTCAGCCGGGCATCCCGCAACGCGCTTCGCCGCACCTTGCCGGCGTCGTCGCGCAGCGCCTCATCGACGAACTCATAGGAGCGCGGTTGCTTGTAGCTAACGAGGCGATCAGCCAGGTGGGCTTTGAGGTCGTCGGGTGTCACGGAACCTTTAGCCTGGACGATGGCGTGCACCTTGGCGCCCAGATCATCGTCCGGCAGGCCGATCACGGCCACAGACTGCACGGCGGGGTGTTCCTCCAACGCCGCCTCAATCTCTGCCGGATAGACGTTTGAGCCGCCCACGAGGATCATGTCTGTGCGGCGGTCAGCCAAATAGAGATAGCCATCCTCGTCGAACCAGCCGATGTCGCCCAGGCTTTCCCAGCCACCTTCCATGACCTTGGCTGTGGCCCCAACGTACTGGTAAGTCGGCGGCGCGCCTTCTGGGCGGCGCATATAGATCTCGCCGATCTCGCGGGGAGGCAGATCGCGCCCGTCCTCGCCGACCGCTTTCATCTCACCTACGGTCACTTTGCCGACGGAACCCCGGTGCTCAAGCCACTCGGCGCCCGAGATGATGGTCACGGCCTGGGCCTCGGTGCCGGCGTAGAGTTCCATCACCTTTTCCGGCCCGATCCAGCGGATAAAGGCCTCCTTCAGGAAGGCGGGACAGGGCGCGGCGAGGTGCCAAAGGGTTTCCAGCGAGGAAAGGTCATACTTCTCCCGTATGGCGTCGGGCAGACGCCAGATCCGGTTCATCATGGTCGGAACGACATATACCCAGGTTGCTTGGCGCTTCTCGATTTCCGCTAAAGTTGCCTCTGGATCGAAACGTGGCATCACCACGAGGTGGCAACCTTGCGAAATCGCCGCCATCATCATGCCGAAGCCGGCGTTGTGGTAGAGTGGGGCGGGCAGGACCGCGATGGAGTTGGGCGTCAGACGCCAGCCGCCAACCTCTGGTGTTTCCTTGAGGGTCACGCCGGGCTGGCCGGCCAGGATCAGTTTTGGCCGTCCCGTCGAACCGCCGCTTGTCGGCGCCTTGGAGATCGGCGCAGTCGCATCGGGCAGGTCGCTGTCGTCGTCAGATTTCGCGGCCAGGTCCGCGACGGTTACCAGCGGCCGGTCGATCTCGTGATTGAACTCGGCAATGACTAGGGGTGTCTTGGCCAGCTCCATGATCTGATTGAGCTCGCCTTTGGGCAGGCGAAATGACACCGGCTGTGGCGTAGCTCCGAGCTTCCAGATCGCATAGCAGGCCTCGACGAAGCCGATACTGTTGGGCAGGCCTAACGTAACGAGGTCGCCGTGCTGGACCCCTAGCGCCGCCAAGCCGCGTGCGATGCGGTTGGTCCGCCGGTGCAGATTTGCATAGGTCAAGGTTGTCTCGCCGCTGCTTACCGCCGGCGCGTTCGGCTGGAACCTGGCATGCTGCGCGAGCTTAGCGCCCAGCGAGATCATTTCGTCCGTCATGGAATTATCCTGGATATCATCGGGCTCTTAGCCTTTGTCCTAAATGGCGTGGGTCCGTCGCAATATTCGGCGCGCGGCCACCTTCCTCATCCGGTGGGGCGACTGCAAGGCCTTGGTTTCCGCCAGTTCGGCTTCCTGGCTATCGTCGGCACGAAGTTGACGGTCATAATGGAAGATGGCGGAGGTGTATCGTGTGTGCCGGCAGGGCACTCTTCCGCTGCGGGCAGATGGTCCTCTATCTGCACTGAATGCCTGCGTTGATCCGACGCTTGCGCCCAAGGGGTCGGATGAGTAGGTTCCGCGCCTCGCTCAGCGGGCCCTATGGAGCCCACGCCGGCTTCAGGAGAGGTGGCTGAGTGGTCGAAAGCACCGCACTCGAAATGCGGCGTGCCTTTACGGGCACCGTGGGTTCGAATCCCACCCTCTCCGCCAACCGTCATTGAAATATTTAAGTTATTTGGAATATCGTGAAACCGGCCCCACCGGCGGTCCCACTTCTAAACAATCTTCACTTTCGACTCTCGCTGGAGGGCTACGGTGTGAATCGGCGTGGAAGATTGACCCCCATCTTGGGGATATCGGCGTCGAAAAATGACCCCTGTCCTTGAGGCTTTGACGGCCAGATCGGCGGCTTGTTCAGCTGCGGATCGAGACGGGGATGTTGGTAGTGGAGACGGTGGCGAAGATCCGGCGCGAGCATTTCGGGCGGGGCCGCAACCCCGCAGCGTAACCCCACGGGGCGGGCGAAGAACGAAGAACAGCGCGGTGTTGTAGTTCAGCGGCGAGCGCCAGCCGATTAGCGAAAGCGTGCTCCGACTCGTTCGACAAGCACACGTCCGAAGGGGCTGTGACCTCCTCATCTAGGAAGGGTGTCTATTGCGCCCGCGAGTTGCATTTCGCGCAGTCGTTGGTCGAGCGACTCGAGGCTGATGCGGCCTTCCAGGCTTGGGTTTTAAGCAAGACCTCGTTCGCGGCCGAAATAGAAGGGACCCATCTTCTGAAGGAATGATCTGGGGCCTCAGCGACGCGCTGCAGCACGCCCGCGCGGAAAACTACCGCACCCTGCGTTCCACCGACCGGGCCGTTGCGGGCGCGAAGGCTCTCGGCATCACGCCGAGGGCACCCCAGCACATTGTGACTGATCTGGTGATGCCAACTATCTGCGTGCCCATCGATGCCGACCGTGCCACCGCGCTGAAGATGATCGCCAACCCCAGTGGGGAACCCTGAAGCATGGACATCCGTAAGCCCAAGCCCTGGCATGGCGTCCACGAGTTCCTGAAGGAATACGTGATCATCGTGGTCGGCGTGCTGACCGCGCTCGGCGCGGAACAGGCGGTCGAGTGGCTGCACTGGCAGCATGAAGCGCATGTGGCGGACGCAGGGCTGCGCATCGAGCTTCACCGAAACGGCGTGATTGCGTACGAGTCGATTGCCGCGTGGCCCTGTGAGCAGAAGCGCCTGGACGAACTCTCCGTGGCCCTTCGCCGCACGCGCGGGAACTGGGCTGGCCAATCATACGATGACGAGGGCCGCAAATCCGCGTTTCTCGTCCCGCAGCGTCCGTGGCCGGCATCGAACTGGGAGCAATACAAGACGAACGGCTCGGTTCAGCACATGTCGGACGAACGACGCCGGCTCTTCAACGCGGCATACACTGATGTCGCCGGGGAACGAATCTGGGACAGCGAGCGCGGCCAGGCCCGCGCTGAACTCGCGATCCTCACCGACGATTTGCCGCTCTCCGGGGTCACACGCGATCGCGAACTCGCGGCCAGCGAGCGCGCACGCCATGCCGGTTGGATCGCCGAGCGTGTAGGTAAGCGGCTCTTGGTACTGCTCTGACAGCTGGCCTATCATTCAGCGAGGCTGACAACACCCGAATGCCCCGGCGTGCCACGCCCAATACGGCCCCGGCCGGCAATAGCCATGGACATCCACAAACCCTGGCACAGCCTTCGCGAGTTCCTAAAGGAGTACGTGATCATTGTTGTCGGTGTGCTGACGGCCCTGGCCGCTGAGCAGATCGTCGTGGCGGTCGATCCGCATGACCAGGTCGAACAGGCGCGCGCGGCGCTGCGGCGCGAGGTGCGTCACGACCTGACATACGCAGTATTGGGCCTTCGCAATGACCGATGCTACGGGAAGGTCCTCCTCTTGTCGGAAGACTATGCGACTGGAGGGCCGAAGCCAGACCGGCAACAAGGGAACTTCAGCAGCCTCGCCTCCACCTAGAGCACGACCCCAAGCTCTGCAGTCGCTGGTCGAACCTGGCGGTCGCTCGCTTGACCCGGCGCATTCATCGCGATTCCCGGCAATTCCCACAATATTCCTATTCTTAATACTCAATTTCCGCGGGAGCCTTAGCTGTGCTGTCCGCGACACCAGAAACTGTCGCAACTCAAATCCTACCGGGTTGGTAGAATTAAACGCGCAAATGGTGCGCTAGCCTAGCGTTATGCGGTAGAGCTGCATAACGCACCTTCGATTGCCGAGGGTTGACTTCATGGACCTATAGGAATGCGGAAGAAGCACATTCTCCTCGCCGCGGTGGGAGCGCTCAGCCTGAGCTGCTCGGCCGCCTACGCAAAGCCTCACGCCAAACCGGCGCCTGACGCTCGCGACGCAGAGATTCAGCAGCTCTTGAACGAGGTCCACGCGCTGGCCGCCAAAGTCGATACTCTGCAGGCTCGCATCGACGCGCCGCCACCTACCGCTCTGCCAGCTCCGCCGCCACCCGCGCCGGTGACCATTTATCAAACCGTCGCGCCGCCTGCGCCGCCCCCCAGCTCCGGATACGTGACCATCGCGGCCGGCAAGCCGTCGATCCAAAGCGTTGACGGCCGCTTCACGGCCAACATCCACGCCGTCATGCAGTTTGACGCGGCCGACTACCTGCAACCGGCGGCCGGCCCGACGACCACCGACCTCCGTCGTGGCGCGGCAGCGACCGATACGTCCCACGCCCGCAACCTTTCGTCCGGCTCGGACTTCCGCCGCGCTCGCATCGGCGTTGACGGCAAGGCGTTCGGCGACTGGGACTACAGCTTCCTGCTAGATTTCGGGGGCGCCGGCGAGGAAGACGCCGCTCACATCCAAGAACTGTGGGTGCAGTACTCTGCGCTGAAGCCTTTCCACGTAAAGGTTGGCGCCTACCCGCCATCGATCGGTCTTGAGGACCAAGGTTCGACGAGCGGCCAAATGTTCCTCGAGCGCCCGGCTTCGGCCGATATCGCGCGCAGCCTGGCCGGCGGCGACTTCCGCGAGGCCGCCGAAATCTGGGCCAACGGAAATTGGTGGTACGTCAACGGCGCCGTCACTGGCCGTCTGGTCGGCGTGATCAATTCGCAAGGAACGGGCGTCACACAGACGTATGACAGCCAGCTCGGCCTGATCGGACGTGTCGGTTTCCTGCCGGTCAAGACCGCAAACGGCATGATCGAGGTTGGTGTCCACGGTTCTTATGTCGCTCGTCCCACCGACTCCGGGGGTCCCGACACTGTTGCCGGCGCCACTCGCTATTCGATCACGATGCAAGAGCGCCCGGAACTGCGCGTCGATGGCACCCGACTGATCTCCACGGGCTCCATCAGTGCTCAGCATGCCAGCACCGCGGGCCTGGAGGCGGCCGCCCAATACGGAGGCTTCTTTATCCAGAGCGAGTACGAGCAGTTCAGGATCGAGCGTCGAGATGGCGTGGTCGGCCTGTCTAACCCGGACTTCAACGGTTATTACGTCGAGGGCTCCTACACCTTCGCCGGCGACAAGCGTAAGTTCAATGCCAACACCTGGGCGTTCGACGCTCCGAGCGTCAGCCACCCGTTCAGCCTGGCCGACCACACTTGGGGCGCCTGGGAAATCGCCGGACGCTACTCCGACACCGACTTGAACTATCACGCCCGCGCGCTCGGCTCGACGCCGGCCGCAGACGCGGTTCGGGGCGGCGAGCAGAAGATCTGGGCTGCAGGTCTGAACTGGTATCCGAACTCAGTTGTCCGCTTCGTGTTGGACTTACAGGACGTGACGATTGAGCGGTTGTCGCCGTCGGCGACGAGCTTTGCAACGCCGACTGGCGCCGAGATCGGCCAGCACTATCACGCGATCTCGATCCGCTCGCAGTTCGCGTTCTAACTTAGGGAACCCTGGCCTATCGTTGTGTAGTCGTTCTACATAACGGTAGGCAGGGAGCCCGCCATGACTTCAAGACCTCTTGTAGGACTGGCCCTTATCGGGGCAGCTCTGATCTTCGGACCACCCCCTGCGCTGGCCGCCGACACCCAGGTCGCTGTGGCGTCCAATTTCACGGAACCCGCCAAGGAAATCGCCGCGGCGTTTAAAGCTGCCTCCGGCCACACCGCGATCCTCAGCTTCGGCTCCTCCGGCCAGTTCTACGCCCAGATGTCTCACGGGGCACCCTACGAGGTCTTCCTCTCGGCTGACGCGGAACGCCCGACGAAAGCCGAGCAGGACGGCTTGGGTATAGCAGGCTCACGGTTCACCTACGCCGTTGGCCGGTTGGTGCTCTATTCGAAGACCGCCGGACTAGTGGACAGCAAGGGTGCGGTACTTTCCAGCGGCAAGTTCGAGAAGCTGTCCATCGCCGACCCGGCGGCGGCGCCTTATGGAACGGCCGCAGTGCAGACCCTGCAAAAACTCGGGCTTTATGACGCGGTCAAACCCAAAATCGTCACAGGAAGCTCGATCACTCAGGCCTATCAGTTTGTCGACACCGGCGCAGCCGAGATTGGGTTCGTGGCGCTGTCGCAGGTCATCAATGTGAGAGGGGGGTCGCGGTGGCTCGTTCCCCCCGCAGATCACGCCCCCATCGATCAGCAGGCGATCCTACTCAAGGTCGGACAGGACAATCCCGCGGCGAACGCGTTTCTGTTGTTCCTCAAGGGGCCGAGGGCCGCAACCATCATCAAGAAGTACGGATACGAAGTGCGTTGAGCCCATTTCGGCGATGGGAATCGCGGTGTGTGGCCCCCATGCATCGAACCATAACGGCGTAAGCCTGCGAGCCACTCGTTCGCAAAAACATCACAAAAATGCAGTCGATGCGTCATCGGCGGCGACTAGCGGGGTGCCTCACCTGCCGCGAAACCAGCGGCAGGACAGATGGGGGTACCTTCATGACATCCAAACCGTCGCTCTTGGCGAGCGCCGCGCTCGGATTGATTTGCGCGCTCATGGCAAATGACGTGGCGCAAGCGGCCACCAAGCATAAGGCCCATCTGGCGGCGCCGGTCGGCCCGGATCTGGCCGATCAGGTGAAGCAGCTCCAGGCCACAGTCGAGTCGCTGAAGCAGACGGTTCAGGAACAGGCTCAGGCCCAACAGCAGACGCAGGCGCAAATCCAGGCCGCCGAGCAGCGCGCGGACGTCGCCGCTGCCGAAGCCAAGGTCGCTCAGGCCAAGCTCGATAGTCAGATCGAACAGATTCCCGGTGTCGTTCAGACCGCCGTGGCGGCTCAGCCTCTGCCGACGATGGATAAGCTGAAGTACAAGAACGTCACGATCACGCCTGGAGGGTTCCTCGAGGCGGCGAGCATCTACCGCACGCGAAACCTCGGCTCGGATATTTCCACGCCCTACGCCAAGGTCCCGTTTGAGAACGTCGGGCTTTCGCGCACCAAGGAATTACGTGGAACCGCGCGCCAGAGCCGTGTGCAATTCCTAGCCTCCGGCGACATCAACCAGGCGACGCATGCGGCCTTCTTCGCAGAGCTCGACTTCCAAGGTGCGGCGCAAACGGCAAATTCGAATGAAAGCAATTCCTACAATCCGCGGCTGCGCAATATCTACGGCACCATGGACTGGGACGTTTGGGGCCTGCACATGCTGGCCGGCCAAAACTGGTCGCTGCTGACGCTGAACAGCAAGGGCATCACACCGCGCAACGAAGTCCCGCCACCGTCCATCGACGCCCAATACGTCCCGGGCTTCGCTTGGGCACGCCAGCCTCAGCTGCGCCTCGTCAAGGACTTCGCCGACAAGCAGGGCTGGCTCGCGCTGTCCCTCGAAAACCCGCAGTCGACCTTCACGGGCACCTCCGGCGGCGGCCTTCCGGTGGGCGTAAGTGTCACTGACCTCGTCACAGGCAACACCGCGATCAACGGCGCGCCGGCCGCCGGGACCGCTGCCTCGGGATTCAATAGCGTGAACACCTTCTCGCTGAACCACAGCCCAGACGTGATCGTAAAGGGCGCCTGGGAGCCCTATATCGGCGTCGCCCGTCCGCTGCATATCGAAGCCTTCGGCATCTATCGTGACTTCTATGACCAGATCACCGTCACTGCGGCCAACACCCAGGGCCTGGCGGCCGGCGTTACGACGAAGGATGTTTCCGGCGGCGGTTATGGCGGCAGCATCACCTTCCAAGTGATTCCCAAGATCCTGGATCTCCAAGTCTCGGGTATGACCGGCAAGGGCATCGGCCGCTATGGATCGTCGCAGCTGGCGGACGCGACGTTGCGCTTCGATGGGCGCATCGCGCCGATCTCGGAGACGATGTACCTTGTGGGCGGCACTTGGCACCTTACGCCAGAGCTTGACCTTTACCTGTTCGACGGCCGCGAGCGTGAGAACTCCAAGATCAGCACCTTTGGCGGCGCCAACTTCGGGTACGGCAATCTGAACAACACGATCTTCACCGCCGCCGGCTGCACGACGGTCGGAGGCGCTTGCTCAGCGACAGTGCGCTCGGTGGATCAGGTAACGGCTGGCCTATGGAACAAGGCCTACACGGGATCATTTGGCCAGGTCCGCGTCGGATTGCAGTACTCCCACACCCGTCTGGAAGCCTTCTCTGGCGGCGGCTACACGCCCAAAACGTCGGACGACATGATCTTCACCAGCTTCCGCTACTACCCGTTTTAGGACGCGATATAGGGGGCGCCAGCTGATGGCGCTCCCGATATCGTCTAGCTTGGCAATTTTTCTCTATATATTATAGAGACTTAGTCGCCGCGTCGGGTATGAGGGTTCCGCCCGACCTTCCGATATCGAATTCCTATTGCAGCGATTGAAATCACCCTAGGATTCGCGCGCTTGAAACGGGGGATTCGCTCGCAATGCGTTCGCGGATGTCGGACAGGACCGGGGCTGCCATCCGCAAGCTCCGGCTGGCGCGCGGTTGGAGCTTGGCAACGCTGAGCGAGGAGAGCGGCGTACCGATCTCCACGCTGTCGCGCGTCGAGCTGGGCCAGAACGCCCTCAACTACGACAAGCTCATCCGCCTGTGCCGCGCCCTTGAGGTCGACCTTGAGGGGTTGGTGACTCGTGAAGCGGAAGGAGCATCCAGCGCCTCGGGTCGGCGTTCGGTCACCCGAAAAAGGGAAGGCGCTCCGGTGCGGATCGCGGCCAACGGCGGTCGTCGCGCAGCGGCCGAGCTGCTTTCGAAGAGCTTCTCGCCGACGATTCTCGATGTGGCTGCGACCAGCCTGGAAGCCCACGGTCCGCCAGTCGTCCACCCGGGCGAGGCCTACGTCCTCGTGCTCACCGGCGGCGTGGAGTTTCACAGCCACCTCTACGCGCCTCTGACCCTGGCCAGCGGCGATGCGGTCTATTTCGACGCCGCATCTGGCTACTCCTTAATCTCGCCAGACGGGCCTTCGCAGGTGCTGTTGGTCGCTTCGGGAGAGCCGACCTTCTAAGCGTCTTGGCGCGCCAGCGCCCCTTTTTTGTGGGACGGTTTTCCCAGAATTAACCCAAACTTTAGCGCCTGATGGGAATGGTCTCCGCTGCGAGGCCTAAAGGCCGCGTTTCAGCAATATGGCCTTGAAGAGGTTCCCGCGTGCGCATCCTTAAGCTCGACTTTATCAACAGTTGAATGTCGCTCGGGGCACGGCTTGCGACCTTGTCTGTGGTCCTCTGCGTTCCGACCAGCGCTGCTGGGCGTGCTGTTTGTCAGCCAGTGTTTGAAGGACGTCAGCAGCACCAAGAAAGAGAGATCGGGCGTTGAGTACCTCGCCGCGTTTTGGCCGAAGTTCGAGGCCGCAACGGGGGCTACAAAAGACAACGACACCGGACAATTCGAGAAGGTCCGCGCCAAGTTCGACCTTGACTTCTCAAGCACCCAGCCTTTGCGGTCCTTCGTCGGTGCATCGGGCGAGCCGGCAAAACTTGAAACTGGCGGTGTCCTTATGGGTGCTGTCGCCGACGGTTCGGGCCTGACGCTCGACCCCGATCTCGACAGCTTCTACGTGATGCTGCCGGTTACGCAGGACATTCCGGCGCTGCTGGAAGCCGCGGAACAGGTCGAGACGGCGGCCGCATTGCCTCTTCAGGACGCCACGCGGATACCTCGGCTCGCCGAAGCCTTCCAGAGCATGCGGATGGCGAACAAGAATGTCGCTGATCACCTGCAGGCCGGGATGAACGGCAACACCGAAGGCCTCACCAAGAAGGCCCTAGGCGACGCGACGGCTGGCCTGAAGAAGGCGACTGACGCGCTTTTGTCCCACAAGGCCGCCCTGTTGGCTGGTGCCGGCACCGATACACTGGCTGCAGACAACAACGCTCTGGAAGCGGCCGCGACGAGCGCCTGGCATGCTTCCCACGCCGAATTTGGCCGCCTGCTACAGGCGCGCAAAGATAATTTGATGCATTCGCTGCCGGCGACATCCGCCGATGCAGACAGTACGACCACCGGCGTCGGGCTCTTGCCTCGCCGCAGGGTTCGCAAGACCTCCTGGCCGCTGATGTCCGGCAGGCCAAGGTCAAGCAACACCACGTCGTATTCGCCGCTGCGGGCCATTTCGATGCCGTCTTCGCCGAGGCCGGTGATCTCTATGGTGAAGCCTTCGGCCTTCAGCAGGAGTTCAACACTTCGCGCGGCGGCGCGGTCGTCTTCGATCAACAGTACGCGCATCCTCGACTCCTCTGGAGTTCTGTTATGGGGATCGATCAAAAAGCGGGCGGGATTGGCGCTGTAACTCGCGCCGAGAACTTCGGGTTCGGAAGAGGCCTAGTGGCCGACGGCGAACCGCGCGGGATGATTGGTGTCGGGTTCGAACGCCGAATGTTCCGGTGCGGGCGGCGGTCTATCGAGCACCACGCGCGCGGCCAAGATCAGCGACGAGACCCGGAATGGCTTTGCCAACACCTCGTCGGCGCCGAGCTCGCTGGCCCATTCAAGGAAGTTCTGACTGCGACCATAGTGGCCGCCGCCGGAGATCGCGATCACCTTGATGCCAGGGGCGCAGCGCTTGGCCTCCAGCATTGTCCGAATACCTTCCATCTCCGGCATAACGATGTCGGTGATCATCAGGTCGGGCTTGAGGGTCCGCAGTAGCTCCAGGCCCTTTCGGCCATTGTTCGCCGTGTAAGTCCTAAACCCTTCGCGCACGAAGGCTGCCGTAAGCAGCAAAAGAAGGTCGGGGTCGTCTTCGACGATCAGCACCCGGCGCGCATCCTCCTCGGTCGGCTGCGGCTCAACCGTCACCGCCTGGCGCAATGACCGGCGGCCTGCGAGGTCGGTAACAGTGGCGGGTTCGGTCTGCGCGATCGGTCCGGGCGCGGTCTGAAGGGTGATGACCAGCTGCGCGGTGCGATCGGCTGCAAGCACGCCGACGCGGGCAAGTTCGCGAGCTTCCGGGCGTTGGCCAATATCGTCGGCTAGACAAGAAGTACGGAATTTTTCCCCCTCTTCCGCGCAGATTGTCCCTCGACCGCGACCTTTTGACAGGGCACGGAAAGCCTAGCGGTCCTAATTCAGTGCGGGACCGGCTAGGCTCCGGCCCAAAGGGGATTTGGGTTTATGGCGTTCGCGATCAGGTCAGGGCTCGGCGCGGCCTGCGCACTTTTCGCTGTTGGCGTCGGGGGATTTGCTCAGGCCGCTGACGAAGAAATCCAAGTCTATATGGACGAGATCGGCCCACCCAAGGCGCTTGGGCTGGATGTCCACCTGAACTACGTGCCCGACGGCCGGACCCAGCCCGACTACGCCGGCCAAGACGCCTCTGGCGGTCGCTTGCGCATCACGCCGGAATGGAGCTATGCGCTGAATCCCGATCTGGAATTCGGAGCCTACCTTCCCTTGGCGGACATCGACCGGGATGGCCGGTTCCAGATTGGTGGCGCCAAAGTTCGGGTGAAGTGGGTGGCGCCCCGGGCGGAGCGTCAGGACACCTTCTGGGGCTTGAATTTCGAAATTGGGCGCGTGCGCCATGACCTGAATATCAATCCGTGGAACGCGGAGTTGAAGGGGATCGTCGGCACGCGCAGAGGCCCCTGGACGCTGGCGGCAAACCTGAATGTGGACTGGGTAGTGTCGGGTCCGAACCAAGCCACCTCGCCTGACCTGCAGCTCGCGCTCAAGGCGGGCTATAGTCTCAGCAAGGAAACGTCAGTCGGCATAGAAACTTACAACGCCCTTGGGACGATCAAGGCGCCAGGCCGTTTCGCCAACGGCGACCACCAGACCTTCATTGTCGTCGATCGCAGTTTCGGCCGATGGGATCTGAATTTCGGGGTCGGCTACGGCTATGGCGCGCCGCAGGATCGTTGGATCGTCAAGGCTGTCATCGGCGTGCCTATCGGAGCCGGCGTGTAGCCAAAGCTGGCTTGCGCGCCCTCCCGATTGCAACCTTTGCCGTGGGAACGGATTTAGTCTTGAGTGTGTCCGCAGCCCTCAAGGAGAATTTCGTGCGCAACAAGTTTCTCGCCACTGCGACCATCGTTTGCTCGGCCGTGGCCGTGGCCGCTTCTGTGCCTACCGCCGCCCAAGCTGAGCACCGCCACAAGGTCTGGGTCTGCAACAACGAAAGCACGCGCGGCGAGCGCAATACCGGGACCGTTGTCGGCGCTGTCGCTGGCGGCCTACTGGGTAATGCGGTTTCGCATGGTGGCGGTAAGACCGGCGGCACGCTCCTCGGTGCTGGCGCTGGCGCTGTCGCGGGTCACCAGATCGCCAAGCACAACGGCAATAAACGCCGCTGCCACTACGAGTATCGCTAGGCCCGCGCGGCCCGGCTAATGGAAGTGGAACTCGCCGCCCAGGGCCCGCAGTTCGGCGGGCTTCATTAGCTGGCAGTGGCCGACGGTCACCTTGAATAGGGGGCCGTGCAGGGTGCGGGTCCAGAAGTCCAGGAAGCCTTTCAGTTCCGGGAAATCGGGGAACAAGTCGTACTCCTGCCAGATGTAGCTCTGCAGCAGGGCCGGGTGGTCAGGCATGCGGTAGAGGATTTCTGCCGTGGTCAGACCATATCCGGCCAGCTGCTTCTTGAACTCAGGCGACGCGTTCATCGGAAGGCCTCACGCTCTGGATACGCATAAGACTAGGTCCGATTCGTGAAGAACTTCTCACGATTTCAGCAGCTTATCACTCGTCCGACTTGACTGCTGCTAAGACTTTGGTACCAGGCGCACATGCGCTGGCTCCTGGAGCGGCGTCCAGCTCCGCGCATCAATGACGTCGTTACTCTCTCGCGCCTCTCGCCCCGGCGCGAGCGACCACGTGATGTGATAGGTCCCGCCGCCCGGCCGGGCCGGGTCGCCGTCAATCGCAACAACCAGCGCCTGGACGCCCATTCCATCGTTCGCCTCGCCCACGATGTCTCCGATGGTGGCGAGCGGAGGACTTGCTGCGTGGTCGCCAAATTTATGCGTCACATGGTGGGCGACGACGATTTCGTAGCGAGGCAGGAAGCGCGCGAGCAAGTTAGGCCGCGCATCGGGATCTACCAACCAACCGGTGTAAAAGGACGTTGGGTCAGCCATGACCTGCTCCAAGACCGATGGCGCTAATTCCACAGTTGGCGCCCGCCCTACAAAGGTTATCGTCGTTCAGATGACCGTCCCCCAGAGACGGCTTCCGGAGGACACGGGCCTATGAAATTCACCTGGTTTAACCTGATGCCGTGGCCCTATCTCCCGGACGATTTCCGCGAGAAGCACCGTTCGGTGTGGGTGGATATCGACCAGAAGCTGTTCGATCCGGCCAAGAGCCACGAGGTCTACAACACCTACATGGATCTTCTGGAATACGCCGATACCTTGGGGTTCGACGGCGTGGGTGTGAATGAACACCACCAGAACGGCTACGGTATAATGCCCAGCCCCAACATTATCGCTGCGGGCCTGGCGCGCCGGACGAAGGACGCAGCGATTGTCGTTCTGGGTAATTCCATTGCCCTCTACAACCCGCCGGTCCGAGTGGCGGAGGAATTCGCCATGCTCGACTGTATCTCAGGCGGCAGGCTTGTCGCTGGGTTTCCGGTTGGGACCTCCATGGATACCAACTACTGCTACGGCCAAATCCCCAGCTTGACGCGGGAGAAGTATCAGGAAGCTCACGACCTCATCATCAAGGCCTGGACAACTCGCGAGCCCTTCGCGTTCAACGGCCGCTACAACAAACTGCGGCACGTCAACATTTGGCCGCGTCCGATCCAGCAGCCGCATCCGCCTGTGCACATCCCCGGCGGCGGGTCTGTGGAGACCTACGACTTCTGCATCGACAACACCTATTCGTACTCCTACCTCAGCTTCTCAGGGTATCTTCGCGCCCAGGCCCTCATGAGCGGCTACTGGAAACGGGTCGAAGAGCGCGGGGTCGACAAGAGCCCCTATCGCGCCGGCTTCGCTCAGACGATCCTGGTCGCCGATACCGATGAGCAGGCCGAGCAACTTTACGCCGAGCACGTCAGCTACTTCTATAATCGCTGCCTGCACGTCTATCCCGGCTTCGCCGACGCTCCCGGCTACCGGACCATCAAGACCATCCAGTCCGGTGCGCTGTCACAATACGCGCCACCACGTGGCGGCTACGCCACGCTGACTTGGAAAGATTTGATAGAGGGCGGCCATGTCATCGCAGGCTCGCCCGAGACCGTGCGCCAGCGGATGGAGGACCTGATCAAGGGCCTCAACGTCGGCAACATTTTTTGCTTGATGCACGTCGGGAACATGCCCGCCGACAAGTGCATGTATTCCACTAAGTTGTTCGCCGAGAAGGTGATGCCCAAGCTTCGGGACATGTTCCCCGACTGGGCGGACGACAACCGCTTTTGGACGACACCATTGGAAAAGAGGGTCACCTCGGGCCGTCTGCCAAAAGAGGCGCCGACGTCCGCCGATCTCGCCAAGACCTATGCGCTGGAGGCCTGAGATCATGGAAATCAAGACCGTCCAGACGCACCGCGTCGCTGTCCGCTACTTCGAGGGTGGCTCAGGTCCAGCGCTCGTCTTCCTGCACGGCGCCGGCGGCGTGACTGCCGAGGATCCCTTCCTGAACGCCCTGGCCGCCAAGCATCACGTCTATGCACCGCTGATCCCCGGTTACGGCGACAGCGAGGAAGCCCCCGAAATCCGTGACATGCTGGATTTCACCCTGCACACCTGGGACGTGGTCGAAGCCCTGGGCCTCAAAGATCCGATCCTCGTCGGCCACTCCATGGGCGGCATGATCGCCGCCGAGATGGCGGCCGTCGCGCCAAACGACGTGACGCGCCTGACGTTGATTGCACCCGCCGGCCTATGGGACGACGACCATCCGGTGGTCGATATGTTTGCGACCCTGCCGTTCGAGATGCCCGAGTTGCTGTTCCACGACGCGGAGGCGGGCGCAGCGATCCTGACGGCAGGCCGCAACGTCGAAGATCCGGGATTCCTGCAGGCCTATCTGGTGACCAACGCTCGTCAGCTCGGCATGGCAGGCCGCATCCTATTCCCGATCCCGGAGCGGGGCCTTTCGCAGCGGCTCTACCGAATCAAAGCCAAGACGATGATCGTCTGGGGCGACTCGGACCGGATGATCTCGCCCACCTATGCCCATGCCTTCAAGAATGGCATCGCCGGCGCCCAGCTCGTTTCAATTCCCGAGGCTGGGCACATGGTAGTCGTCGAGAAAACCGCGGCGGTGGTCGAGGCGGTTTCGACGCTAGGTTAGGACTTGTCTCTGCCTTCCGGTTCCGGATTCTTCAGGCGGCGCTTGTTGACGTGTTGCGTGGGCGCCGGTCCGCCGCGTTCCGGTGGTTGGCCTTTAAAATAGAAGCGCTGCCAGGACTCTTTCAGCGTCTCCGGATCGCCGTCGGTGAGCTTTTGGTTGAACTCGGCACGTGATGTCGACCAGGTCGCGTACTGATTCTTCAGCTCGGGCTCACTTTCCAAGCTGCGGATCACCGGCTCGAACCGCTCAAGCTTGGAGTGCTCCACGACATTGATGAAACAGAATGGCTCGTCCTTCTCGAAGCGCACGACGCCGGGCGCGGTGAAGAGCCAGTTCATTGTGAAAGGAAACGGCAGCCAATCGGTCTCTACCAGGCCGTCTAACGCCTGGATCCCGTGCTTGATGTGGTTCGGACGCCCGGAGGTCAGCACTGCCCAGCCGGGCGGAGTGCGGAACAGATATCCGGTGTGAAAGGTCAGCGTTCCATAAGCGAAGTGAGAGAGCACAAAATGTCGCGCGTCGGTGACCGGCGCGTCCGGGATGATCATGATGTCCTGCGGCGTGTTCCCGCCGTTCCACTCCGCGGTGAAGCCGAAGGGGCAGAGAATTTCCCAACCGGTGGTGTTGGCCATGGTCAGCGGCAGACAGCGATAGGGCGTGCGTCCCCCGAAAGCGTCCATCCAGGGCCGGTCGGGCCGTCCTGGGATCATCTTCGGCGGGTCGGCGACGGTGGTGAAGCACTCAAGCTGCATACATCTGCCTTCAAGGAGCGAAGCGCGCACCGCCAAGCCTTTGCGAGACACTTGGCCGGCCATGTCGTCGCTCCGTCAACCTTAGCGGTTCGATCTAATCGCGCGACGGCCCGCGGCCAGGGGTCGCTCCCCATTGATTGCCCTTGCGGGAGCGCGCCACCATGAGGCTTCGAACGGCGCGGCTCGACGCCGGATGTATGTAAGGAAGACCCGTGATGAAGACGCTGCTGATCGCAACCGCCGCCAGTGCCCTGCTGGCTGGCCAGGCCCAGGCCAAGGTTCTGACTGTAACGCCTGGCGGTGACGTGCAGGAAAAGCTGCAGTCGGCGCTGCTCGACGCCAAGCCCGGCGACACGGTCTCCATTGCCGCGGGCCGCTACGAGCTGACCGATGGCCTTTCGCTCGACATCGCGGGCGTCACTGTGAAGGGCGCGGGACCGGCTGCTACAATTCTGTCGTTCAAGGGCCAGAAGAGTTCGGGCGAAGGCTTCCTAATCACCTCCAACAAGGTGACCGTCCGGGATCTCGGCGTCGAGGACACCAAGGGCGATGGGATCAAGTCCAAGGGCGTCGACCAGATCACCTTCAAGAATCTGCGGGTCGAATGGACCGGAGGGCCGAAGGAGACAAATGGCGCCTATGGGGTTTATCCGGTGTCCTCGACCAATGTTTTGATCGACCATGTGACGGTGAACGGTGCGTCCGACGCCGGCATCTATGTCGGCCAGTCCAAGAACATCGTGGTCCAGAATAGCACGGCCGAATTCAATGTGGCCGGCATCGAGATCGAGAACTCGATGAACGCGGACGTCCACGACAATCTATCGACTCACAACGCCGGCGGCATTCTGGTCTTCGACCTGCCGAATCTGCCGCAGATGGGCGGGCATTCAACGCGGGTGTTCCGCAACAAGGTCGTTCAGAACGACACCAAGAACTTCGCTAAGAAGGGTGCGATCGTTGGCGACGTGCCGACCGGCACCGGCGTCATGGTCATGGCCAACCGGGACATCCACGTCTTCGAAAACGAGATCGACCAGAACCAGACCGCTGCCGTAATGGTCGTCTCCTACACCCAAAAATACGACGATCTGACCTACAACCCCCTGCCGCGCGACATCGCTGTTCACGACAATAAGATCGGCAAGAACGGCTGGGCCCCACAGTTCCCCGGAGGCGATGCAATCGCTCAGGCGATGGGCGGCAGCATTCCGCCGATTGTCTGGGATGGCGTCACCAATTTCACGCCGAAGGGCATGACCGTGCCCGTGGCTGTGCATGTGCATTTCACAGACGGACCCGTAGCCAACTTGCATTTCGCGGCGCCCGGCAACGTCTTTAGCGCCAAGCCTGAGGTGAAGCCGACGCTCGACGATGGGCCGATCGCTGAGCCCAAGCCCGTCGTCTTGCCTAAGGCCCAAGCCGGCCAATGAGGCGATCAATCGCCGCGCTGGCCGCGGTCATCTGCATGGGAGCCGCGCCTGCGCCGACTGGAGTGGCTTTGAACGTGCTTATGTCCGCCACGACTGCGCCGACGCTTGCCGCATATCGGCTATTTACGGACGACGGTGCGCGCCACCCCAACGCTCAGGTGACGCCCTATGCGCTCAATACCCCGCTGTTCAGCGACTACGCCGAGAAGAGCCGCTTCCTCTATTTGCCGCCTGGAACCCATGCGGCCTATCGCGAGAAAGGCGCACTCGACCTCCCGGTCGGTGCGACTCTGATCAAGACGTTCGCCTATCCGGCAGATCTCCGCCGACCGAACGAGAAGGTGCGGGTCTTGGAGACGCGCCTGCTGATCCATCGCCGAACCGGTTGGGTAGCGCTCGCCTACGTCTGGAACGATCAACAGACCGAGGCCCATTTAAAGCGGGCGGGCGCCCGGATCGACGTCAGCTTCGTCGACGCGCACGGTCAGGCGCGACAGGTCGACTATCGTGTGCCCAACGCCAACCAGTGCAAGGAATGCCACTCGCTCTCCGGCCGGATCGCCCCGATCGGGGTGAAGGCGCGGAACCTCAATGGCGCGTTCGTCTATCCAGAAGGCTCGGAGAACCAGCTTTCTCACTGGACCCGAACGGGCCTGTTAGTTGGCGCGCCCACACCGGATCGGGCGCCAAGGACCGCAGTCTGGAACGACGTCGCCGATCCGTTGGAGGCCCGTGGCCGCGCATACCTCGATGGCAATTGCGGGCACTGTCACAACCCACGCGGCATGGCGTCCAACACCGGCCTGTATCTCGACCTCGAAGAGATGCGGCCGGTGAAGATCGGTGTCGGCAAACGCCCGGTAGCTGCCGGCAAGGGCTCTGGCGATCTGGAGACGGACCTCGTGCCGGGCCACCCGGACACATCGATTATTGCTTACCGTATGGCCTCCACCGACCCGGGTGTGATGATGCCGGAGTTGGGGCGCTCGTTGGTCCACGACGAAGGGCTGGCGCTGCTCCGCGACTACATCGCGAAGATGCAGCAACCTTAGGGCCGCAAAGGCCGCCGCTCGTGACTTCGGGTGGCGCTCTCCACGTTTCGCCGCTTCCAATTTTATAAGAGTGTCGCGCTATTCCGGGTGATCATCATTCTCCGTGGAAGCCATAGATACGGTCTCGAAAGTTCATCCTTTGGAGGCTCATCCCTTGCGTAACCTACTCCCAATTGCCGCTCTGGCGCCGGCCGCGGCCCTGTCCTCCTCGCCCGCAGCTCGCGCCCAGGCAATCAGCCCGTCACCCGCCGCTGTCCAGGCCGGGACGTTCAAGCTCGACCCCGCCCATTCGAAGATCACCTGGTCGGTGAACCACTTCGGCTTCTCGACCTACATCGGTCAGTTCTCGACCGTGAATGGCGCGCTGAAGCTGGATCCGAAGGCGGTTGGCGCTTCGGCGGTCGATGTCACGGTGGACGCGGGCTCTCTGGGCATGCTCAATGCTGCGCTCGACACCCACTTAAAATCTAAGGATTTTCTCGACGTTGCGACGTTCCCAACCGGGACGTTCCACGCGACCAAGGGCACCCAGACCGGCGAGCGCACCGCTGACATCGCGGGTGATCTGACTCTGCATGGTGTAACGAAGCCCGTGATCCTTCAGGCGACCTTCAACCAGGGCGGCGCCAATCCGATCGACAAGAAATACGAACTCGGCTTCTCCGGCTCGGCGAAGATCAAGCGCTCGGAATTCGGCATCACCACCTACGTACCCGTCGTCAGCGACGAGGTGACGTTGACGATCGAAGCTGAATTCAAGGCAGCGAGCTAAGGCCCAAACCAAAGGCCGTGATCCCAGATGGCCCAAGTCGAGCCGGGCCCCTGGAGCGAGCACAGTGCGAATTCCCTCGGGTTCCGGCTCTTCGCTTCGGTTGGTCGGGATGGGCTCACACCGCCTACAGCAAATCCCCACCCGCTGCTGCGGCCGTCGTGCCATCTTTCTGGAAGGCTTTGATGACGTTACGGCCGACGGTCCAGCGGTGAACCTCGTCCGGCCCGTCCACAAGCCGCTGTGAGCGGATGTGGGTGTACCAACTGGCCAGTGGGGTATCGAGGCTGTAGCCCAGCGCGCCGTGCAGCTGAATTGCCGTGTCGACCACGTGGTGGACCATGTGGGCGAGGTAGACTTTCGCGATTGAGTTCTCTTGGCGCATGTCCAAGCCCTTCTCGGCCTTGTAGGCGATGTGCAGCAACATCAGCCGGGCGATGTAGAGCTGGGTCGCGCACTCGGCGAGCATGAACTGCACCGCCTGGCGCTCATCTAGTTTCTTGCCGAATGTCGAGCGTTTCGTGACGTGAGCGGTGGCCATATCGAGCGCGCGTTGGGCCATTGCGACATTGTGCATTCCATGACGAAGACGCCCATAGGCCAGGCGATGCTGGCCCATGTCGAAACCTCGGCCCTCACCGCCCAGCAGATTCTCGGCCGGAACCACCAGGTCCTTGATCTCGATCTCGGCGTGCCCGCCACCCATAACCTCCGCAAGTGGGCCGTGCACGGCCATGGTCGGGATGTCGCGCTTGATCCGATAGCCAGGGTTCGGAAGTTCGACGATGAAGGTGGAGAACTGCTGGTGGCGCGGCGCGTCTGGATCGGTGCGGGCCATGACAAGGGCAAGATCCGCGGCGCTTGCGGCGGATGAAAACCACTTCTCACCGTTCAGGATGTAGTTCTCGTTGCCGTCCTTAACAGCACTCGTGCGCATGCCCGTGGCGTCAGCGCCAGCGGCCTTCTCGGTCATCGAATAGCAGACGCGCTTCTCACCGTTCAGCAGCGGCTTGAGGAACTTCTCTTTCTGGAATTCGGTACCGTGCGCCAGCAAGGTCAGGATCGTCGCGTCGTCCGGTCCTTGGCTGTTCATCGACAGCGCGCCCAGGTGGCTCTGGCCGAGCTCCATCTGCACCAGGGCGTTAGCAAGCGGGCCGAGGCCCATGCCGCCATATTCCTTCGGCACAAAGGGCAACCACAGGCCCTGGGCGCGGGCCTTGCCGCGCAATTCGGCCAGCACTGACTTGTAGGACGCCTCATCGACGATCTTCTTCTCGGCGGGGACGCATTCGTCCCGCACCCATTGGCGGACGCGTTCGCGCATGGCCTTGGCTTCCGGCGGAATTTCGAAGTCGATAGACATGGCGGTTCCTCGCGTTTTTCTGTTGAAACCAGCCTCGGTCCCCGGACCTCAGGCGGCAAGGGCAAAGACGACGACGCGCTTTGGTAGCGAAACAGCGCGATATAGAGCAGCTCTATTCCGCCTATAAAAAGAAACGATTGGCTCTATTTTTACTCAAGGCGCTGGTGCGCCATTGCATATGGAACACGGCCTTCGCGGTTGAGGGGCCTCGCCAACGCCAGGAGTGCGCGGAAGAACACTCCGCTGCGCGAACTGCTCGAGGCCATCGCCCAGATCGACGCTGAAGCAGAGCTGGCGAAGTATTACTCGAGGACGGCGACGGACCGCCTCAAGAGCCCGCTGGCGCCGAACCCCGAAGGGCCGGCGTTTGGAAGGCGCAAGGTTGCGCTCTATGCGACCTGCTTCGTTGACTACAACGAGCCCGACGTCGCCATGGCCTCGCGTTTTGGCGCTGCAGGGCGTCGAGGTGAAATTGGTTTATCCCGAATGCTGCGGAATGCCCCAACTCGAGGGTGGCGACCAGAAGGACGTGGCCGGCAGCGCCGAGCGAGTGGCGAAGGTCTTCGCGCCTTTGATCGACGACGGCTACGATGTGGTCGTGCTCACCGCCTCTTGCGGCCTGATGATGAAGTTCGAATGGCCGCTGATCGAGCCTGAGAACAAGGCAGTATCGGCGCTGTCGGCGGCGACCAAGGACATCTGCGAATACGTCGTCGACTTGCAAAAGGCATATGGCCTGGCTGACGGTCTGGCGCCGATCGAAGGTGGCGTCATCCTGCACCATGCCTGTCACGCTCGGGCCCAGAATATGGGCGCGAAATCGGCCGAGATGTTGCGACTGATCCCCGAGACGCGGGTGGAGCTGGTGGAGCGCTGTTCCGGTCATGGCGGCACTTTCGGCGTGATGAAGGCTACACACCCGATCGCCAACAAGGTTGGTCGCCCTGCGGCGCGGCAGATCGCTCAGAAGGCGACTGGGACCCTGTGCTCGGTTTGTCCGTTGGCCTGTAAGCACCTCGGGCAGCTGCTGAGCGCTGAGACCAACGCCGACGGTCCAGCCCCGCCACGGCAGGCCCATCCCATCGAAATCTTCGCCCGCGCCTATGGGGCATTCTGAGAGGCTAGCGCATTCGCCGCTTAAGCTGATGCATATCCGTCGTGTCGGAAGTAGTTGGCGCATTCCTGGGGTGTGAAGGCTTCGAGGACCTGTCCGATGCGG
>JAYUBY010000587.1:0-1762 GCA_043740635.1 Alphaproteobacteria bacterium | reverse complement strand
CCTGTCTCCGCTTCCGGTGTGGAAATGCCGGGGTAGAGTTCGTGCATCCACGCGTCGCCCGTGAGGCGAAGCGCGGGCGCCTCCTGTTCAAGCCTCTTGGCGAGCGTCGTCTTCCCCGAACCGGGAAGGCCGCACGTAAGGTAGAGCGTGGGCATAGGAGCCTCGTTGCAGGGGTGCGCCATCGTCGAGCGACCCCAGAACGCGGCGGGGCGATCTATTTCGCGTCGGGATGGCTCTGAGTTGTTTGAATGTCGAGCGCGCTGAAGGGCGCCGGCTCGTCTTGGCAGCACCGCAAGCGGCGGCCGGATCAGGCAGTCGTTGACATGGTTGGAGACCATAGGACTTTGCGCGCTCGACGGTCAACTCAGGATGTCCACTGGGTCGATAGAGCCAACATTTTCTCGCCCGCGAACCGGCCCTTTACGAGTTCGGTTGTCGATCGCCGGAAAGGCCCTCGGCGCTTAAGGGAGCCGACAAATCAATATAGAATCAACTTGTTGCAACGGATGGAGGCAGACCGTGATCTTCATCGACGGCGAGAGCCGAGATCAGATCAGCCTGCTACCAGCTTGCGTCGAGGATTATGTGGCGCCGGATGCGCTCGTCCGCGTCGTCAATGCGTTCGTCGCCAGCCTCGACCTCGCCGAGCTTGGTTTCAATCGCGTGGTTGCCGCTGCGCGCTGAAGCCACGATGTACGCCCGGCGCACAGCGCACGATCCACAGGCTGGTCGACCAGAGCGCGTTGGACCGCATGGAGGCGCGAATCCACGCCGATCCTAGCTTGATGACGATCCGACGATGCACCGTCGAACATCCATTCGGCACGATCAAGCGAATGTCGAGCGGCGGAAGGTTCCTGACGAGGGGACTGAAGGCGGTGAAGGCGGAAGCGGCGCTCTCCGTCCTCGCCTTCAACATCCTCCATGCGGCGAATGCCTTCGGGTCCAAGGCGATAACCCCAAGCTGAGGCTCAGCCTCGCTTCGCATTGATCGCGCCAAGCGCAGTCCGAACACTTGCGGAGACAGTTTTGGCACAGCCTGGGGCGTCACCCCCAACCGACCGAACCGAAGCTGTCGCCGTCAGGCGGTGGCGGTCGCCTTTACCAAGCTCGTGGCGGCGGCATCCGGGAAAATCCGCAGGAAGTTGTCGGTGTAGAACTTGGCGCGGATGGCTTCGGAGCGGTCGCCGAGCGAGGCCTCGAAGCGGGCGATAGGATTTCGGCCGCCCTCGATGTGCGGGTAGTCGGATGAGAACAGGTAGAGGTCCGGGTTCGAGTAGTCGATGAACTTGCCGACCTCCTCGAAGACGAAGGGGGTGAAGGCCAGTTGCTGGGTAATCTGCTCCGACGGGATGCGGGTCAGGCCCTGCAGGTTGGCGTCGTTGCGGCTCCAGTGCTTGACCACCCAGTCGAGGCGGCGAAGGAGCTCCGGGACCCAGCCGGCGCCCAGCTCGACCACGGCGCCGCGCAGGGTCGGGTGGCGTTCGAGGACGCCGTCCAGCACCAGCATGGTGAGGAAGGCCTCGGGCCCCTCGTGCAGCAGGGCGATGTCCTTGGTGCGCAGGTTCTCGCCGCCGCCCAGCCAGTCCTTGGTCGGCGGGCGGCCGTTGTTCATCCAGGCCTTGGCCATCTGCAGCGGCGCGCCGCCCACGTGCAGAACGAAGGGCATGCCGGCCTCGGCCATCCGCGCCCACAGCGGGTCGAGGTCCACGTGGCCGGGCGAGCGGTCGCCGCACGGACGGTGCGGCAGCCACGCCGCGCC
>JAYUBY010000586.1:0-4772 GCA_043740635.1 Alphaproteobacteria bacterium | reverse complement strand
ATCTCGCCACATACTTCTATCGCGAGTATGTCCAGACCCAGGAGGCCTATCGGTACAACGTGCCCGAGGACTACCTCCAGCCCGGCGACGGGCGTCTGGCGCGCCTGCTCGGCGGTGACCTGGTGCACAACTGGCAGGACGAGGGGCCCGGATCGAAATTCGGCCTGCGACACCGCGAGATCGGAGTCAGCCGGACGTGGCAGAATTGATAGTCGGATGACCTATTGTCTCGGCATCCTATTGAATCGGGGCCTCGTCCTGGCGTCTGACTCCCGATCCAACGCCGGCGTCGATCAGGTCGTGCGAGTCAGTAAGCTGAACGTAATGCCAGCTACGCCCGACCGGGCGATCGCCATTCAGTCCTCGGGAAACCTCGCGACCACTCAGGCCGTGGTGACGACCTTGCACGAGGCCTTCGGGTCGGGCGACCCCACCTGCGACCTCAAGCTCGCGCACTCGATGTTTGAGGTCGCCGGCATAGTCGGCGCCCAGCTGCGCTCCACGATCGCCGCCGACGCCAAGTTCGTCGATCCTTACGGCGATCCCAGCGCGAGCTTCCTGGTGGGCGGGCAGATCGCGGGCGAGCCGCCACGGCTCTTCCAGGTCTATTCCGCCGGCAATTTCGTCGAGGCGGGGCCGCGCTCACCCTTCTTACAGATCGGCGAGACCAAGTACGGAAAGCCGATACTCGACCGATCGCTGACCCCGGAGGCCTCGCTCAGCGAGGCCGCTAAGCTGGCGCTGATTTCCTTTGACGCCACGATCCGCAGCAATCTGTCAGTCGGTCTGCCGATCGACATCCTATTCTACCGCCCGGACAGCTTCACCGCGGCGAACTTGGTCACGATCGAGGATGACGATCCTTACTGGAACGGCCTTCGCCAAGCTTACAGCGAGGGGCTAGCGGCTCTGGTCTCCGGCCTCCCGCCGCCACCGACGGGGTGGGGATCCTGACGGCGCCGGGTCGTTAGACGGCGCGCATCCACAAGCCTGACCATCCGCATGCGGCCGGGCCGTTCGGCTGCCACAGGGCAAACGGCGAAATCGCCTACAATCGAGGTCTTCCAGTCGGCCTCAGCGTCCTTGCCGGTCCAGAAGCGCCGGACGGAGCTTGGAAGATCGTCGAGCCGCTCGTTCGGCTGGACGACGCCCAGCACACGATGGGTCCCGATCACCTGGATGCGCACCGTGGGCGTACCATTCCAAAGGTCCATGCTGCCGTGGATGGTCTTGCAGGGGCCAGCGGAAGTCGCGGCTACTGACAAGGCGACCAACGCCGAAATCATTGCCGACCCTTTCGCGTCCGGCAGCGAACCTTCTTTTCCTGCGAAGCGGGAGGGGGGCTCGCCGTGGGAAGGGTGGAGGGGGCGAGCCTCACGCGCCGAGCTCGCCTCATTTGCGGCGCGCGGTCCTCCATTCTCATGATGGGAATGGAAGGTTTAAACGAGCGCCTCAAACTCATCCACCAGTCGCTCGAGCTGTTTCATCCCTGCCGCCCAGAACGCCTTTTCCCGAGGGTTTAACCCGAACGGCGCCAGCGCCTCGACATAGGTTCGCGTTCCACCTGCCGCCAACAGGTCCTCATACAATGGCGCGAACGCTTTCGGATCTTCGCGGCGCTTCTCCATCAGTCCCCGCACCAGCAGGTCTCCAAACGCATAGGCATAGACGTAGAAAGGCGCGTGTACGAAGTGGCTGATGTAGGCCCAGTAGTGTTCGTAGCCGCGATTGAGCTTGATGGCAGGGCCCAGGCTGGCGCGCGCCTCTTCCATCCAGATCGACCCGATCTGTTCGGGCGAAACCTCGCCCTCAAGGCGCGCGGCATGGAAGCGTGTCTCGAAGCGGTGGAAGGCAATCTGGCGGACCACCGTGTTGATCCCGTCCTCGATCTTGCCGGCCAGTAAGCCCTTGCGCTCGGTCGCGGTCGCATTGGCCAGTAAGCGTTCGAACACCAGACCCTCGCCAAAGATTGAGGCGGTCTCCGCCAGCGTCAGCGGCGTATCGGCCAAGAGCGTACCCAGCGGCGCGCACAGCGTCTGATGCACAGCGTGGCCTAGTTCGTGGGCGAGGGTCAGCACGTCGCGCCGCTCGCCCATGTAATTCATGAAGACGTACGGATGCCGATTGGAGGTCACTGAGTGCGAATAGGCGCCAGACTGCTTGCCAGGCCGAGGCTTTGCGTCGATCCAAGGGTTGGTGAAGAAGGTCTGGGCGGTGTCGGCGAACTTGGGCGCCAAGGCCGAGAAGCTCTCTAGCACCATGCCCTTGGCCTCGTCCCAGCCATAGGTACGCGGCAGCGCGGTATCTAGGGGTGCGTTGCGGTCCCATTGATCCAGGACATCGCGGCCCATCGCCTTGGCCTTGAGCCAGTAGTAGCGGTGGCTGACCGGCTCATAGGCCTCGACCACGGCGGCCTCCAGGGCCGCGACTGCGTCGGCGTGAACTTCGTTGGCGATATGGCGCGAAGCAGCCGGGTCGGGATATTTCCGCCAGCGGTCCTCAACCTGTTTTTCGAAGGCGAGCGTGTTGAAGCAGAGCGCCAGGGTCGGCGTTCGCTCCTCCAGGGCCTTGGCGAGCCCCGTCGCTGCCTGCTTGCGCCGCGCTCCGTCCGGATCGGACAACCGGTTCAACGCCTCGGAAAGCGTCAGAGTCTCCTTACCCACCTTGGCCGTCAGCGCCGCCAGCGTCTCTTCCGACAAGCGACTCCAGTTGGCGACCGCCGGCCCTCGGTCAATCAACATCCGCTCCAGGTCGGGGCTCAGCTCGTGCGGCCGCGACAGGCGCACCCGGCGGATCCATGGCCGCCACCGCGCCGCTGGCTTGTGCGCGCGGAACGCCGCCTCGATCTCGCTGTCGTCGAGCTCGTTGATCTCCAAGGTGAAGAACAGGCTTTCCGCCGCGATCTGCGCGGAGCGGGCCCGCAAGTCTCCCTCGAACTTCGACCAAGCCGGGTCGTTGCGCGCGCAGGACGACGCCAGGCCCGCATAGGCGCCCACGCCCCACAGGCCGTTGGTCGCCGCCTCATAGAGCTTGATGCCGTTGTCCAGTAGCTCGCCCAACAGGCGCGCATCCCCGCGGCAGGCCACAAACCGGCCCTTCAACGCCACCAAAGCGTCGTTGTCGGCCTTGGCCTGGGCGAGATCGGCCTGAATCTTCGGGTCATCCCGGCCGGCGTAAAGGTCGCCGAGATTCCACTGCGGCAAGGTGTCGGTCTTGAAGGGGGCGTTCATGGGTGGGGATTTAGTCGCTCTGGCCTCGCGGGGCGAGAGCGCAACGCGCAAATCCCTAAACTGTCATCTCCGAAGGCCTGAAAGGCCAAGCCAGAACCCAGGCGCCGATCAAACAGCCTACCTCCTTGGGTTACGGCTCCGCGCCTCGCGGCGGCCGGGGTGACTCTATTCGGCTGAGACCCTCGGGAATCTCACATCTTCTGCGTAGCCAGCAGGATCGAGGTCTCGGTGGAGGCGATGCCGTCGATCAGACGGATCTGGTCAAGCGTCTGGCTGAAGGCTCCTAGGGTCTCGGTTTCGAGCTCGGCCACCAGGTCCCAGCGACCGTTGGTCGTATGGATCGCATCAACCTCTGGAAAACCGCGTAGCGCCTTGACCACGGACCCAGACCGCTCGCCCTCGATGGCGATGCACATGATCGCCCGCACACGGGCTGCTTCCATCTCTGGGCGCGTACGCACAGTGAAGGCCTGGATTGCGCCTCCTGGCGCCAGCATCTTGCCGATGCGGTTCTGCACCGTGCCGCGAGAGACCTTCAGTTTCGTCGCCAGCGACGCCACCGGCTCACGCGAGTCGGCCCTGAGCATGGCCAGCAACCTCCGATCCAGTTCATCCATCATATCGTCAATCTGTTTCTACAAAATGTCATCAAATTACGCGAAATGTATCATCTTGCTACCTATTCGCTAGCACCTTCCTGCGCGACTCTGGGGCTACACAAACGTTGAGAGGATTGTCCCGTGGACCAGCGCCCGCTCTTCCTGATGACCGATCCGAGTTGTTTCGACGTCAGCTACCAGATCAATCCGTGGATGAAGCCGACCGCGTGGCGCCCCGAGCTTCTCGCCGCCGCCCAGACCGCCTCGGCGGGCCTTAAGGCAGCGCTCAAGGCGACTGACGCTCGCGTCGAGACCATCGGCGCCGTCCGGGGTTTGCCTGACCTGGTGTTCCCCGCCAACGCCGCCATCGTGCTCGACGGCCGAGTGCTCCTGGCCCGATTCCGTCATCCTGAGCGCCAAGGCGAGGAAGCGATCTTCCGCTCCGTCTTCGCGCTGCTGCAGGCGCGGGGCGTGGTGCGTGAGATCGACGATCTGCCCGAAGGCGTGCTGCAGGAAGGCGCCGGCGACTGCATCTGGGATGCTGGCCGCGCCGTGTTCTGGGTGGGCTTCGGGCCCCGCTCAACCCGTAGCTCGGTGGCCGCGATCGGCCGCTCGTTCGGCCACGAAGTCATCGGCCTGGAGCTAGCCTCCGACCGCTTCTACCACCTAGACACATGCTTCTGCCCATTGTCGGGCGGCGAGGTGCTCTACTATCCAGAGGCCTTCACGATTGAAGCCCAGGCTGTGATCCGCGCTCGCCTGACAAAGTCCCAGCGCATCGAGGCCAGCGCCGAGGAAGCTGCCGCGTTCTGTGTCAACGCAGTGAATTTAGATGACCGGCTGATTATGGCCCGCGCGCCGGCCAGCTTGCGCGCCAAGTTGGAAGCCCATGGCTACCGCCTGACCGAGGTCGACCTCGATCCCTTCATTCTCTCCGGCGGCG
>JAYUBY010000585.1:0-7305 GCA_043740635.1 Alphaproteobacteria bacterium | reverse complement strand
GACTAGGCATGCATTATGTGTGCGACCGAACTGATTTCACTGCCAATCGCAATCGCGAGGAGACCCGCGCCTATTTTGAGATCCACCGTACAATTTGAGTGGGCGGGTCTGAAATGCCTCGTCGACAGGTGAAAGCTGCCTGACCAATGCCCGACTTTTTGAGGCTCTGCAGACGCGGCGTGGGCGGATACGTTGCGGATGTAGAAACGAGCGAACCGAGTTGAACGGGCTGTCGAGGAGGATGAGGGCAGCGCTATCGTGGACATCAACATGTCACTTGGAACCACTCCGCCAGGGAATACCTCAGAGCCGCAGCGCGGCTATCACATGACGTCAGACCGTCTCGGCTTCGGTACGTGGGAGAAGGAGGACGGGAAACTCGCGACCGCGATTTGGGGCGATCCCGAGGTGACCAGACTGACCGGCGGCCCCTTCACAACCGAGCAGGTGTACGAGCGATTGGTGACCGAGATCTCCAACCTGCGGAGCGATGGCATTCAATATTGGCCAATCTTCAGGCTCGATACGGGCGAGCAACTGGGATGCTGCGGGCTGCGGCCGAGGGATGTGGCGGCCGGCGTTCTGGAGCTCGGATTTCAGTTGCGGCGAGAAGCGTGGGGACAAGGGTATGCGTCCGAAGCAGCCAAGACCGTGATTGCCTGGGCCGCCGCCAACGGCATCGCGGCTTTAATCGCAGGCCATCATCCCCAGAACCACGCATCCGCGCGAGCTCTGCGGCGCCTCGGCTTCACATACACGCATGATGAGCATTACTCGCCGACCGACAAGATGGAGCCATGCTACCGGCTGCAGATCGCGGTGCACGCCTGAAGGCTGGTTACCACCCCGGTCATCTCGAATGGCGGCCTTAAGGCGGGCGCTCCTACCGTACTCAGCGTCGCTGTTTGGATGCCACGCTCCAAATTGAAGTGAACGTTTTATTCGCAACCAATTCGAACGAAACCGCGTCAGAAAAATGCGACGTCAGCTCACCCCCCACCCCGGAAAGTCGGAAGGTCCGCTCGTCGGCCGGCATCATCGGTCTGGTCCGCACCATTAGCGCAAAGGGTGAGTTGGCCTTCTCAACTCAGTTGTGCTACATTGTAGCCCAGAGGTGAAGTATGTCTGAGAATTCTGTGGTCCGTGCTCGCATTGATGAGCACATCAAAGCTGAAGCCGTCGCCGTGTTGAGCGCGATCGGGCTGACGGCGTCTGATGCCTTTCGTCTGATGATGACACGCATCGCAAACGAGAAGGCGTTGCCCTTCGAACTTCTCGCGCCCAACGAAGAAACAATCGAAGCGATGAGAGAAGCCCGGCGAGGCGGTCTGCCGCGCTTCAAGAGCGTCGACGCCCTACTCGCGGATTTGAATGCGGGAGATTGAGCACACTACGCAGTTTGAGCGCGACTATAAACGCGAGGCCAAAGGCCAACACCGGCGGTCGCTCGACGCCAGCCTGGTGGCGGTGCTCGCGCCTTTAGTCAATAACGAAGTGCTTGCCGAGCGCTTTCGAGATCATGCGCTCAGTGGCGAGTGGTTGGGCTACCGCGACTTCCACGTGAAGCCGGATCTCGTGCTGATCTATGAAAAGCCAGACGACGACACCCTTCGCCAAAGTGGCGCCATGCATCCTGATTCGAAAGCACAGACCGTCCGCAGCCTCGACCGCACTAATCTGCGTCTTTCAGCTGAAACCTTCGGCGAGATCGACGTAGAGTGCGCCGCTCGGCCAGGCAACGTGTCTCGCAACACTTGGATAACCGAAGCCGTCCACGAGAAGTTGGCGCGCGAGCAAACAACGGGCGCGCTGCAGGGCAGCGAGCGGCGCGCACATGGCTAAGTTCTACGAGTTCTTCGCTGGCGGCGGCATGGCCCGCAAGGGCCTGGGGCCCGACTGGACCTGTCTTTTCGCCAACGACTTCGACTTCAAGAAGGGTCTGACTTACCAGGCCAACTTCGGACCAGACGAGCTTAAGGTGGCGGACATCCGTGCGGTGACCCCTGCCGACCTTCCAGGTGTCGCGGATCTGATGTGGGGATCCTTCCCCTGCCAGGACTTATCCTTGGCCGGTGTCGGCGCCGGGCTGAAAGGCGAGCGCTCAGGCACCTTCTATCCGTTCTGGGACGTCGTTCGGGCGCTGAAGAAAGATGGCCGGGCTCCAAAGCTGATCGCCTTGGAAAATGTCTGCGGGACGCTCACCTCCCACGGCGGCAAGGATTTCGAGGTGATCTGCCGGACCTTCTCTCAGGCCGGGTACCGTTGCGGCGCGCTGGTCATCAACGCTGACCTTTTCGTGCCGCAGTCGCGGCCGCGTTTGTTCGTGATCGGCGTGCGCCACGACGTGCCAATCGATTCGGCGCTCCTGTCTCCCGAGCCGCTGGCGCCTTTCCACACCCGCGGCCTCTGTCGCGCGGTGGAGGCCTTGCCGAAGGCGCTGCAAGCCAAGCTTCTCTGGTGGAACGTGCCGACGCCCAGCCATCGGGTCAGCACGTTCGCCGAGGAGATCGAGGAGGCTCCGACCAGCGTCTCCTGGCACTCGCCGGCCGAAACCGAGCAGCTCCTGGCGAAGATGTCGCCGATTAACAAAGCCAAGGTGACGGCGGCGATGCGCGCGGGCCGCCGCATGGTTGGCGGTGTCTACAAGCGCACTCGCCTGAATGAGAAGGGTGGCAAGGTCCAGCGGGCTGAGGTGCGTTTCGACGATGTCTCCGGTTGCCTGCGGACGCCGTCGGGCGGATCAAGCCGTCAATTGATCCTTGTGATTGATGGCAAGATGGTGCGCTCACGGCTCATCTCGGCGCGCGAAACAGCCCGCCTGATGGGCCTGCCCGAAGACTACAAGCTGCCGAAGAATTACAACGAGGCCTATCATCTGACTGGCGACGGCGTGGTCGTGCACGTCGTGCGCCACCTGGCCCAACACGTCTTCGAACCGCTCATCTCCGAGGCGATGGAAGTGCGCGAAGTCGCTTGAACGATCCCGAAAAACGGGACCCGGACTCGGTCAACTTCCCGCCGTTCGAGACCGAGGACCTTCGCAGCAACCTCACAACGTTCCTGGACTCAGCCTTTCAGGACGCTTCGGGCGCACGCGCTTTGGTCGGCAACTATCGCTGGGGCGTCTACGCCTTCTTCGACTACGACGGCGAGCCAATCTACGTGGGTCAGACCAACGAGCGGCTGCGTACCCGAATCCGCCGCCACCTGACCAACCAGCGAACCGACGCGGTCGCCATGTCGGTTCTCGATCCCTTCGAGGTGTTCGAGATCGAGGTGTGGCCCCTCCCCAAATTCCAGGACTCTAATCGCAGCGACCTGGCGGCACGTCAGCACCTCGACGCGCTTGAGCGACTGATCACCGAGCGTGCCGTGGAGCATTCGCAGTTCAAGGCGATCTTGAACGAGAAGGACCCGCCGCCAGGCCTGCTCACCGTCGAGGCGCCGCCGTCGTTTCGCAGGCGGATCGTCTCAGAGCGGGTCCACGAGCTGCGGTCTCACCCCGACTTCCGCATCGCCCGCCGCGCGCTGATCATCTCGCGCCTGGCGCAGGTGATCTCAGAACGGAAGGTCCAGGGCGGCCTTCGCCGCGTGCTGTTAGTCCAAGCCAAGCGACTGCAATGGCTGGCGTCTCGTCGGTATGAGGCGCTCGGCGGATCGGCTTCGGTTCCAATCGAGGGCGATGGGGACGGCGACAGCTGATCGGGGCACCTCTTCCAATGCAAAGAGGCGACGCGGGAATTGGGTGAAGCCTGAACGATTCTCCCGCACCCTCCAGAATGAGCGCCAGCGTGGGTGGATCGGGAGGCCTGTGGTAAGCGACCGCGGCAACAGATGAAGTTTCACGACCTCTTCTGGCCTCAGTGCATTATCGGGACGCAGACATACGGTAGCAAATCAGCGCCGCGGGTTTTCGACCCCCAGCTCACGCCAGAGCCAGCCGAAATCATAGGTCGCCATCGGATCAGTGGGGTCGACCTGGTTGCCCGAACGGCTTTCCAGGAATTTAAGCCAGGTGACGAGCTTTTCGCGGCCGGCCGGGGTGCGTGCCGCCTGACGGGGGCTGCGATCACCGAGCATGGGTACCGGCTCGTCGAGCACCGCCCGGTATTGCTTATCGAGCATCGCGTGGACCAAGCCGGTGGCGACCTCGAGCGGGATCTTCTCGATCGGCGGCGCGGCCGCAGCCGATTCCCGAACCTGATCTATGGTTTGGATCTCCGTCAGCGGCGCTCGAACAAGGTAAGCCAGCACCCCTTGGAGCATCGCGATCCCTTGCGTCGCCCGCGCCGCGGAGTTGACCGCCAACAGCACGGCGCGGTCCTCCAGCTCGATATTCCCGAGCACGACCGTCCCGTCCTCCATCGTGACGTTCCAGTGTAAGGCGTTGGGCGGCCCATCTACCTGCGGTCGCCCCGTGCTCCGGCCGCCCAGCCAATTCCAGAAGCCCGCGTTTTCGTTTTGCAGATCGGTCATCCCATCGAGCTTGGACGCGACAGCCCTGTGGCTCGCCTTCGCCGCCAAGGGAAACCGAACCTTGTGAAACACCACTTCATCGCCGTCGGAATTATGCAGTTTGGGGGTGTTACGCCCCATGGCCTTCGGCAAGACCTCGAACAGCCAGGCGGTCGTGAACAGATGCGCTAAACTCTGTAGCGTGCCGTCGTCGATCGCCAGCTTCGCGCGCCGCGAACGCTTACCCTCCGTCTTGCGGAGGCCCTCGATCAGCTTGTCGGCCGCCTCCATGGTGAAGGGCAAGAGCCCGCCGGCGAGGATTCGCTTTTCGCCGATCGGCACGATCCGTGCGGCGATCCGATCCCAGGCGTTCAGCGTCTGTGTCGCGCTCTTCTCACTCACCAAGACTGGCTCGCCACCCCGAATGAGGTCCCGGGCGACGAACGAGCGCCCAGGCTTCACCTCGCTGACTTCGTAGAGGCTCATCACCGCCGGCCGCAGCGCCCGGATATAGGCCCTGGCGCCGGGGGTCTCCTTCCAACCTCGCCGCTTGAGGTAGTCGTCAGCGATGTTCGCGCCGTCGGGCTCGAATTCTCGGGTCAGGAGATCCTCAAACGCGCAGCCCCAAAGCGTCATCGCCCAATGCTCGCCGAGCAGATCGACGATTTCCTCATGCTCGAGATCGAATTCCAGCATCGTCACGCCAAAATGATCGCTGAGCGCTTCTTCGAGGCAGCCGCTCCACTCATCTTTGGCGGCGTATTCGAAAAGTCCGGAAAGATCGTGATCAGGCTTCATTGGGCCCCACCCGCGCCTGTCGGCCCTCGGCGACGATCCGCGAGACCGTCGGTTGGCTAACTCTGTAAAGCCTTGCCATCTCGGCGGCGGACTTGCGGCCCGCAAGCACGCTCTCGGCGATTTCGGAGCGCTGGCGCTCTGTCAATTTCCGCCGGCGGCCACCTACGCGCCCCTCCGCCCGCGCCAGGGCGAGGCCGGCGCTCGTTCGTTCCCGGATCATGGCCCGCTCGAACTCGGCGAAACTGCCAACCATCTGCATCATCATCCGCCCGGCCGGCGTCGTGGTGTCGATGGACTCCGTCAGCGAGTGGAACCCGGCGTCGGCCTCCTTGATCCGCTCCATCAGGTGCAGCAGATCTTTCAGGGACCGGCTGAGCCGATCCAATTTCCAGACCACGACCACGTCACCCTCGCGCAGTTGCCGCAGCATTTCGTGCAGGATCGGGCGTTCCCAGCGACCGCCGGATGCAGCTTCCTCGAAAACGCGCTGGCACCCGGCCGCCTTGAGCGCCTTGGCTTGAAGGGCGTTGCTCTGTTCGTCGCCCTTCGACACGCGGGCATAGCCGATCAGCATGCCGCCTCGAGATCGGTGCGGGTGAAGTCGTTGCCCTTGAAGAGTAGCGGGTCACCTGTCTGTTTCGCCAAGGCGTAGCTGAAACAGTCGCCGTAGTTAAGGCCGGCAGGATGACCTGTCCCCTTGCCGAACCGGTTGTAGGCGTCGAGGGCCAAATAGGCCTGCTCCTCGGTGACCGGCTCGATCTTGATGGCGAAGAGGCTCAGCATCTCATCGAAGGCTGCGCTGCGCGGTCGCGTCCCGCCGCAGCACGATCCCAATCTCGACCAGGCTGGCGGCTGAGTGTCGGCAAATCTCGGGGCCCGCGATCTGTGAAAGCAAAGCCTGAGCTTCCGGCTCGTCGAACAGGATGGCGATGACGGCCGAGCTATCGATAATCACGATCGACAGGCCTCAGCGCGGCAGACCCTGGTCATCATAGAGAAAGGCGGTGCGATCTGCGCCTTCCGCGTTCGCCGGACCGACTGCGCGGACCATCTCGAGGATCCGCGTGACCTTGGCGCGTTGGGAAGACGCCAGCCTCGCCGGCCGGGAAAGATACCGGCCCTTGGGCTCCCGCGCCAATTCGGCGCGCAGGGCCGCAGCGACAACCTCCTCGACGCTCTGACCACGCAGCGCGGCGAGCTGATCGGCCATGGCCTCGATCTCGGCATTGGCTTTGATCGACATCGACATTCTCCATCATGCACAAACGAGCGTTTGCGGAAGCCCTGGCAAGGACCACGGCCACCGACGTATCGAGTCTTTCACAATCCTCTTTCATTACGTTAGCGTATGGCAAGCGGTTTTTGAACGAGGTGGGCAATGCCGGCGCGCGTTCCAATGACCGAGCGGCAGCGCGAAGCGCTCCTGCCTCTGCCCGACACCGAAGACGAGATCGTCCGCCACCATAGTCTGAGCGTGGCCGACCTCGCCGCGATCGCCGAGGCCCGCACCCCTGAAACCCGACTGAGCTACGCGCTCCAACTTTGCTGCCTGCGATATCCGGGCCGCAACCTCAGGCGCGGCGAGGTGCTTCCCGCCGTCATGCTGGATCACGTCGCCGAGCAAATCGGCGTGGACGCCGCGGTGATCGCCGGCTTCGCGCGGCGCGGGCCGACCCGCTACGAGCAGCTGGCCGCCATCAAGCGGCGTCACGGCTTTTGCGATCTGACGCAACCCGGGCGTGCCGAGATCGCCGCTTGGCTTGTGACGGAGGCGATCGGCCTGAACGACGGGCGCGTCCTCCTCGATCGGCTGATTTTGAAGCTGCGTGCCGACCAGATCATTATCCCAGGCGCCAGCGTCGTCGAGCGCATGGCGGCCGAAGCGATGCACGCGGCCGACCTGAAGGTCATCGCTCAGGTCGATGAATTGCTCGCACGCCCCCAACGCGACAGCTTATACCAGTCCCTTCTGAGCCTGACTCGCGGGGCTTCCCAAAGCAGCGCGGTTTCGATTCGATGTGCTGATTCGCGCAGCGGAGAGGTGGGATGGGC
>JAYUBY010000584.1:0-4430 GCA_043740635.1 Alphaproteobacteria bacterium | reverse complement strand
CCGTTCCTGCGACGTATTGCGCTGGCGACTGCGATAGCGGTCCCATGGCCCTGAAAACGCGCGCAGTGGCCGCCATGCTGGACGCACTGGCGGACGCGGGGCAGGCGGCACCCGATCACTTTCCGCCGTTGGCGGCCGCTTCCTTGAGCCGGGCGCCACGAAGGATGCCTTCCATTGCGTAATTCCCTTCATGGCAGGCGTATTCGTAGATTGGCCCTTTGGCGGGCTTGAAGGAATACTCGCCCGACCAAGCTTGTGCGTAGTGCACCGGATCCTCGACTGTGAACTGATATAGCAGTTCGTTCTTCGCGACCCGCGTGAACCGTTCCGTCACCGTGCCCTGCGATGAAACGGGCGTCACTGTCCGCCCTTCCTGGATGGGATTCACGTTCTTCGTCTCGGCGACAAGCGTGTCGCCTTCCCACCAGGCTACCGTATCGCCCAGCCAGGGCCTGATCAGGGCTGGTTGGTGAGACGCGCGGGCCTTTTCAGCGGATGCGAAGATCGGAGCGATCCGGACGTCATGGTTCATCTCCAGGTCGATCACGAAATAGCCCGGGGTGAGGAAGAAGCTGTAGTTGTTGTTGTACAGCGCATTGAGCATGACTGGCCCACCGGCATCGCTCTGCGCGATCAGGCAGCGCTCGCGGAGCGGAAGGTCCTCCGGACCCGTGTACGCGCCATTTCCAGAGCGATACTCGGCCCCGTCCCGGATTGTGAGGGCAAGGCTTTCCTGGCGATTGCGAAACGGCATCTTCCCGTCGGCGGGACTGGTGATGAATGAGGACCGCGCTTCTCCGCGAACGCGCATCAGCCCGTCGCCGGAATCAATCCAGAACGAATTGTATCCTGCTGTGCTGTTCTCATCGTGGAAGGCGCCCTGGCTGAGATCCGAGCGCCCGTCCGCCGCTTCGCGCCGTGCGGTCGTCGCCTTCTCCACCGCGTCGGCCCGTTCCTTCGGGACGACAAGCTGAGAATAGGTTGCAGGTCGCTCAAGCTGGGTGACTGTCGCGTTCGTCCAGACCCCGTCGAAATTGCGGGTCAATGCCTTGGGTAAGGCGGCTTGGCGCTGAGACTGGGCGAAGGCTGGGCCGGCGAGGAGCACGGCCAGCATTGCGGCCGCAGCTATCGTGCCACTTGTCATCGCATCGTCCTCTTCGTCCTCACCGCGTTCGCTCTCTGCCGGCATTTTGCAAAGCCTAAGGCGTAGTTACTCTCTCCCAAACCGCGATTGATAGCCACGGCAGGAGATTTGGCCGTCTCGACGATCGCCCTGGTCATCTGCTTGGTTCCAGTCAACCTCGACGTTCAATAGCTTGATCCGTACGCGATGGCGATGGCGGTGGCGGGGAAGCAATTCGCAGACGCAGACGCAGGCGCATATCCGGAGCATTGAATTCTCCAAGCCCGTAGGCCTGCGGAAAATGGATTCTAAAAAATCGCCCCGTCGCTAACCCCGTTCGCCGCCCGCCTGCGTAGCTCGTTATGGAAAGCCCAAGGAGGCGAGCATGACGGCGGACAGAACAATGCTGAAGCGGCGGAGGTTTCTGGCGACGGCGGTTTTGGCGCTTGGGCTAGCCGGGACAGCGCACGCTGACCTAGGGCCAGAGTTGGTTGACCTGAAAGTGGTCGATCGCGAAACCGGGCAGGCCCTCCGTGTCTGGCATTACAACGGGCGACTGTTCGTCGCCGGTCAGCCGGGCGACCGGTACAGCCTGCGGCTGACCAACCACACCGGAGGCCGTGTACTGGTGGTGATGTCGGTGGACGGCGTCAACGTTCTCACCGGTCAGACCGCCGGCTACGACCAGAGCGGCTACGTCTTTCGCCCTTACGAGTCATACGACGTGAGCGGCTGGCGCAAGTCCGACACTGAGGTCGCGGCTTTCACCTTCACGCCGCAATCCAACTCTTACGCTGCCCGTACCGGCCGGCCGCTGGACATCGGCGTGATCGGGTTCGCCGCCTTCCGGGAGCGCGCGCCGATCGCTTCGTCAGCTGTGACGCAGGTCGGTGAAGCGCGCGCCGCAACTCCGAACTCGGTCGTCGACGAAGTTGTCGTCACTAGCCAAGCCGTCGCGACCCGAGCGGTCCCTGCGCAGCCGCGCTTGCCCGTCCCGCCGGTGGAGCACCGAATCGAGGAGCCGAAATCGCCCGCCGCCTCGGCGGCAAGCCCGTCCGCGGCAGTGGTCGCCGAACGCAAGGCCGAAAAGCTGGGCACCGCCCATGGTGCACGGGAGTGGTCGGTGGCGACCACCGTGCCCTTCGAGCGGGCGACAGCTTGGCCGCAGTTGGTCCAGCGAATCGAGTACGACAGTTACGACAGCCTAGCCGCCATGGGCGTGGTCCGGCCGCGCGGCGAGATCGGCCGCGTTCCGCGAGCCTTTCCGAACTCCGGAGGCTATGTTCCCGACCCGCCGGGAGGCCGTTAGGCTTTGCGCGCCGCGCCGTGCCAGGGCTAAGCTTGGCCTTGATGGAGCCGGACGACGCCGATCTGCTGTGCGCTTACGGTGCCGGCGACCCGCACGCCTTCGCGCGGCTCTATGACCGGTATGATCCCGCGCTGTTTAGGTTCATCCGCCGCCTCCTGGGATCCGCTCACGCTAACGCCGCCGAGGATCTGCACCAGGAGACCTGGATCGCGGTCTCGAAGTACGCGATGGAATTCGATCCAAGCCGGGCGAGTGCCGCGGCCTGGCTGTTCACTATCGCCCGGCGCAAGGTTTTCGATCATTTCCGCCGCCAGAAGGTTGCAGTCCTGGCCCATACTCAGGACGACGCGGCGATGATGGTCCCTGATCCCGGGCAATCACCCCTGGAGCAAGTGCAGTCGCGCGAGCTGGCGGAGGAGATCGTTGCGGCCGTCGAGGCCCTGCCGCTGGAGCAACGCGGTGTCTTTATTCTGTTCGCCCAAGCCGGGCTTTCGCTGGCTGAAATCGCCGAGGCCTCGGGCGCGACCGTGGAGACCGTGAAGAGCCGGCTGCGCTATGCACGGACCAAGCTTCGGCAGGCGCTTGCGGGGGAAAGGTCGGCTCATGTCTGATCACGACACCCCTGAGCAAAGCAAGATGGACCGCGATCCCGTGGACCAGGCCTACGTCCAAGCCGAGGCCATGCTGGACGATGTAAGGGCTCTCGATGCCCGTCGTGCCCGTGTCCTGGCCGCCGTCGCTGCCGAGCCGGCAGCGGCGCCCGGAAGCCCGCCGATGCGGCGCCGGACCCAGTTCGGTCGAGGCGGTTGGTTAATCGCCGCCAGCGTCGTCGGCCTCAGTGTTATGGTGGCGTTGCAGATGCGTTCGCCTGTTCCGGCGTCGCAGCTGGTCGCGCCGGCGCAGCCGGTGGCGCCGCCGTCGCCCGCAGTCTCCACGCTAACACCCGTAGGTCACTCCCAGGCCGCCCCGCTGCCAAGACCTGCAGTTCGAACAACGAAAGGCGAACTGCCCGGCGCCGACTCGTCGATAGCTCCGAAGTCATCGCTCGCTGGGCCCACGGCCTCGGATGCCGCCAAGCCGGCGGCGCCTGCCCTCATTCCGAAACAGACCCCTGTTACGTCGTCAACTCCATCGCAGCCAGTGTTTGCGCCGCCCCCGCTGCCCGTTCCGCCGGTGCAGCACCGCGACGAAGAGCCGCGACCGCCCGCGACCGCTCACGCTTCCGCATCGACCGTCAGCGATTCAGAAGTCAATGAGGTGATCGTCACTTCCGAGAAGCGTAAATTGCCTCACGAGGAACAGGCGGAGCAGCTTCGCGGCGCGGCAGGGGCTGGTCAGGCTGAAGAGGTGGCGGCCCTGCTGGCCAAGGGTGCGCCCGTTGATCTGCCGGATGAGACGGGAGATACGGCGCTGATGAAGAGCGTGCGGGCCGATCATCCGGCTGCCTCCCTCCTCCTGCGACGCCGTGGCGCCAGCCTGGATCGGCGCAACCATGCGGGGGAATCCGCCCGAACCCTGGCCGCAATCGTTGGCGATCCGGAGTTGGATGTGGCGCTCGGCTTGAGGCGATAAGTGCGATCAAGGCCGCGCCTCGGGGGCTTCCCCGGAGGTGTGGGTGACCTTTCGCAGTGACCGTGAACTCCACATGTGCGCCCGGGGCCTTGTCCCGCCGACTTCAAGCCTGGCCAGAAGCGGCGGCCCGGTTATTGAAGCGGGCAAGGCGTCACGTTTCCTCGCTGGCGTCCGAGGATCAGCCCGATAAGGAAGCGATGGGCCGAGGGACCGCTTTGGTCCGATCGGTGAAGTGGAGTACGGCAGTGCATTAACGCTGAGCCTTTGCAGCCAGGCGATGCTGCGCGACCTAACCTGACATTCCTAGGTTATCGAAGAGCTGCGCGATCTAGCGGGCGGAAACGGCGAGTTCCTGGCGGTTTCGAAACTGCCGCTCTTGGCGCGGCCCTGATATCCAAGTCCAACACCTTGAAGTCGGATTGAACG
>JAYUBY010000583.1:0-36397 GCA_043740635.1 Alphaproteobacteria bacterium | reverse complement strand
TCGGGCCACAGACATACATCGTCACACGCCGGGGGTTGGCGGGGACGAACGGCCGCTTACGGCGGGCCATGGTGTCGTAGAGGATGAGCGACATTGGGGTCTAACTAATGCAGCGTGACGGTTGCCCGGGTGCGGGTTGCGCCCATATACAGATGAGAGGATCGGGAAGCCACGGGAACCCTCGGGCGTATTTCCCCTCCAACGAAGGGTGGCCACGCGTCATTTCCGGGACCTTCGTCCCGGCGCAACTCAGCCCCGGAAAGAACCTCTTTGCCATGGATGCTATTCGCGACCGAACCCTGGTCGGAGCCAACGACCTTGATCTTGAAGCCGTGAAGCGCCCGTCTCGCGAGGAAGCGATGGCGGCGGTGCGCACCTTGATCGCCTGGGCCGGCGACGATCCCCGCCGCGAAGGGGTGCTCGATACGCCCAAGCGCGTGGTCGACGCTTATGCCGAATGGTTCGAGGGCTATGACGCGGACCCCGCCAAGGAGCTTTCGCGTACCTTCGAGGACGTACAGGGATACGACGACATCGTCATGCTGCGCGAGATCGAGGTGGAGAGCCACTGCGAGCACCACATGGCGCCGTTCCTGGGCAAGGCCTACGTGGCCTACATGCCCACCAACCGCGTGGTGGGCATCTCCAAGATCGCTCGCGTGGTGGAAATCTTCGCCAAGCGTCTCCAGACCCAGGAGACCATGACCCAGCAGATCGCCGACGCCATTACCGACAGCTTGCGCCCGGCCGGCGTGGCGGTGCTGATCGACGCCAACCACCAGTGCATGTCCACGCGAGGCGTCCACCACCGCCACGTCTCGACCATCACCACGCAGTTCACTGGCGTCTTCAAGACCGACCCGACACTGCGGCAGCGGTTCCTGGATTTCGCGAATAAGAAATGAAATCCACTCATCCCAGCATAGGCGGGGATGACCGGGTTTAAGGGGGGGACAGCGGGTTGGTGAGTTCGCCCACGCCCGGCTCCTGGGGCGGATGAACGGATAGTTACCAGCAAGAAGCTCAAAAGGATGAGCAGATACCAGGCGCCCAACTTGCCGAACGGCACCAAGCTCCACCCGTGGCGCTGATTTGGATAAATCCAGGCCGAAGTGAATGTGCCAATATCTTCGGCGAACCAGATGAACAACGCCACGAGGACGAGGCCCAGCAACACCGGCATCCGTCGCGCGTTGCGGTCCGGGGCGAAGGTGAACCAGGACCGCCAGAACATTGCGATGGAGGCCCCATAAAGCCCCCAGCGAACGTCGACAATATAGTGGTGCGAGAAGAAGTTGATGTCGCTGGCCACCGCTAGAGTCCACGGCGCCCAGTGCGGAGGCCAACGGATAAAGCGGATTTCAAAGAGCCGCATAATCCTGGTGATGTAAGAGCCTATCGCGCCGTACATAAAGCCCGAGAACAATGGCACGCCGGCGATCCGAAGCAGATTGTGCTCCGGATATATCCACGAACCGTGCGCGGTTTTGAAGATCTCCATGCCGGTCCCGACGACGTGAAACATCAGTATGACCATCGCTTCGTCCAAGCGTTCCAGTCGCGTGGCGAGCAGAACGGCCTGACGACGGCGCCCAGAAAGAGAAGATCGTACCGCGCCAGCGGCGCATCACGCGGCCACACGAAATGCTTGCCGATGATCATCGCCAGCATCACGGCGCCAAACAGGCATGCCCACGCCTGCCTGAGACCGAAGAGTAGGAATTCATACGCGAAAACGCCAAGGCGCGAACGCTGTGCCCAAGGCCGAACCGCCGCGTCCATAGCGACGACGCGGCCCTTGCTCCGGTCCTTGAGACGCATCGCCTTCAAGCTAGCAAGGCTCGCGGCGGCGCCAACCCCTGTAGGAGCGTGCCTTAGGCCGCCTCCGCCACTTCGAGGTTCTCAGTCGGTGGGACGACAGCTTCCAGCGACAGCAAGGTCACGATCCCCTCGTCCCTAGTGATTACGCCGCGGACGAATTCACGAACGCTCGGCGCGCCAACATCCGGCGTCGGCTGGACCATCCCTTCGCTCAGCGTGAGGATGTCGCAGACGCCATCGACCAGCAGACCGACCAGGCGATCGCCGATCTCCGCTACGATGACGACCGAGGCGGCGTGGGGTTCGCTGCCGCCGAGGCCGAGCCGCGAGCTGAAATCGACGACCGGCAAGACGGCACCGCGCAGATTGACCATGCCCAGGACGTGGGACGGTGCGTGCGGCAGGCGGGTCGAGGCGACCCAGCCCCTGATCTCGCGGACCGACATGATGTCGATGGCGAACTGCTGGCCGCTGATTTCGACAATGATCAGTTCACGGCCGGCGAGGGAGCTATGTTCGTCGGCCATGTTCAAAACTCGCTCCAGGGCTGGGCGTCGAATTGGTCGGTTGTGACCAATTGAGCGACCCGCTCCTGGGCTCTGTGGACGGGATTGTTTCGCGGAGCGGACGAGGAACGCGCCCTAACCGTGACCGGCCCGTTGCTCAGCCGGAACTGACCCATCAGGTCGGTGAGGTTGGTGGCCTCGCGCGCCAGTGTGTGGCTGGCGGCCGTTGATTCCTCGACCATTGCGGCGTTCTGCTGGACCACTTGGTCCATCTGATTGACCGCCACATTGACCTGCTGGAGGCCCGTTGCCTGTTCCTGAGCGGCGAGAGCGATCTCTCCGACCAGGGTGTTGATCTGAGCGACTTCGTTCACGATCCGCTCGAGCGCCTGGCCGGTTTCACCAACCAGCCGCACGCCGTCAGTGACCTTTGTACTGGAGTCGGAAATCAGGGCCTTGATCTCTTTGGCGGCTTCGGCTGAACGCTGCGCCAAGGCCCGTACTTCCGAGGCGACGACCGCAAAGCCCTTGCCGGCGTCGCCAGCGCGCGCGGCTTCGACGCCGGCGTTGAGCGCCAGCAGATTGGTTTGGAAGGCGATCTCGTCGATCACACCGATAATCTGGTTGATCTTGCGAGCCGACTCTTCGATTTGGCCCATGGCCGTCATCGCCTGAGACACCACTTGGCCTCCACGCTCGGCTCCGCCCTTGGCGGAGTCTACGACTTCGCGGCATTCCTTGGCGCCCTCGGCGGTCTTGCGCACAGTGGCGGTGATCTCGTCGAGCGCCGCGGCTGTCTCTTCAAGGCCGGCGGCCTGCTGTTCGGTACGCCGCACAAGGTCGTCCGAAGCCACGGTGATTTCCTGGCTCCCGGAGTGGATGCCGCCGGCGTTGCCGATGATCACGCCCATGGTCTCCTCGAGTTTCGACATCGAGCCGTTGAAGTCATTGCGCAGCTTGTCGTAGGCGGGCGGAAGGTTGTCCGTGACACGGAAGGTGAGATCACCCTCGGCGAGCTTTTCCATAGCGCCGCCGAAGACGCCGACCACGAATTGCTGCTCCTTGGCGATCGCCGCCTCTCCTGCTGCCCTGCGCTCGAACTCAGCGCGTTCCTTAGCTTCGGCAGCCTCAGCGTCGGCCTTTATCTTGGCGACCGCCGTCTCCTTGAAGACCTGGACGATGGCGGCCATCTCGCCCAGTTCGTCGGTGCGGTCCGCGCCGGGGATCACGACGGTATTGTCGCCGTTAGCCAGCTTGCGCATGATCGTCGCGATGGCCAGCATCGGGGCGAAAACCTGATTGATCACCACGTGGGTGGCGAAGGCCAGCATTAGGGCGGCGATCGCGCCGATGACGCCCATGATGATCATCGAGGCCTTCGCGACGGCAGCGGCCTTGGCGGCTTCGTCGCGCGCGGCGGAGATCTGGACGTCGACCAGGGAGCCGAGGTTGCCGGTCACCGGATCGATGGCGGGGTAGAGACTGTGGTCGTTGAATGTCGCCAGAGCCGTCAGGTCGAGCGCAGGATCGTTTGCAGCTGGTCGATCGCAGCGTCCGCGGCCGGCAAGGCTGCCTTGAGCTTGGGGACAATGACCAGTTCGTCGCCGCTCATTTCGGTCTTGCTGTAGGCGTCCCAGTTGGGGGTGATCTTCGAGCGCGCTTCGTTGATGCGATTTTGCGCATCCGCTGGCGTTATCGAGCCGCCACGCGCCTTGTGCGCAGCGTCGACGATATTGACCGCGTAGAGATCGCTGACCGCCTTCAACTGCTGCATCGGAAGCACCCGGTCGGCGATCACCGTCTGCATCTTCGCTTGGCCAATGGACGTTGAAACCAGGCCGCTAGCTCCAATCGCCACCATTCCGACGCCCAGCGCCGCCAGAGATCCAATCAAGCGCGCTTTGATAGTGAGATTCATCGGTAGTGACCTTGTCTGGGATGATGGCGCGAGATGGCGCGTCTTAGGCTGGACCCCGGAATGCCGTGGAGGCGGAATTGCCTGGCTCCTGGCAAATTGCCGCATAGCGATGAAATTTCCCTTAAGTGTGAGAATTCTGAGAATCCGAAAACTCAGGGACACGCCTCGGGCTCTTGGTGCAGACAGGACATCTATTGTCGATGCGCACAGTGACCGGACTGGAACGCGAACCGCAGACGGCCAGACGCTTGCGCGGCATCGCGCGCGGACGGGGCGGTGTGGTTGATGGCTAGCCGGCTACCCACCAAGGGAGGGCTAGCGGTTGGTCGGCTGCGCCCTGTCGAAGGGCATGAAACTGGCCGAGCTCAGCGAGCGCTCGGTCGTGCCGTTGTCCAGTCTGTCGAAGCTAGAGCTGGGCCAGCTGACCCTTACCTATGAAAAGCTGGTGCGCTCGAGCCGCGCGCTCGAGGCCGACTTCGACCGCATCGGCGCGGGCCAGTAGCCGGCCCCGCTTCGGACCCGGGGACAGTTCTTCGACCGCCTCGGACAGGCTGCGGGCGGCCTCGGCCGCCAGACGCGCATCGAGGTCCCCGACCGCCAGGTTCAGCAGGCTCGCGTTCAGGGCCTCGGCTAATCGATAGGTGTCGGCATGATCGTCGAGGATCAGGGCGCGCCCAAACGCCGCCCGGATTCGCGCTTCATCCGGCGCGATCGGCGGTGCCTTAAGCGAAGCTCAGTGCGCCTTCAGCCGTCCAACGTCCTGCAGCTCGCGGGCATTAAACGCGAACTCAGCCAACGCCTGATGGCCGTACAGATAAAGCGCCAGCACCAGCGGAACCGAAAACAGCCCACACACCACGGCTAGTCGCAGACGGATATTCAAACTCTGTGCGCCCGACACCTGAAGCCCCCGCCCAACAGAGTTGGTTGCAGCCCTCTCCCGATTCTGCGGTTTCCAAGCCGTTGGCCAGAATCCTATTCAAAGAACCGGCAAAGGTTTGTGCGACCGTCTAGCGCTGTGCCGCTTGCCGGCGCCATATGGAGCGCATGAGCGCTTTCCCGACCGCCCCCAACAAGCACGCTCTCGAGCACGGCGCCACTTTGGCTCCCCACTTCGATGCCAACGGCCTGATCGCGGCCATCGCCACCCACGCTGACACCGGTGAAGTCCTGATGTTCGCGTGGATGAGTGCTGAGGCCTTGGCCAGGACGCTCGCCACCGGCGAGGCGCACTACTTCAGCCGGTCGCGCGGCGAGCTCTGGCACAAGGGCGCAACGAGCGGCCAGATCCAGCTCGTGACTGAGACTCGCATTGACTGTGATCAGGACTGCGTCTGGCTCAAGGTGCGGCCGCAGGGCGACGGCGGCGCCTGCCACACCGGCGCGCGCTCCTGCTTTTACCGCGTGATCGACCGTGGCGAACTGGTGGAACGGCTATGACGGTCTCCCAGGCGCTGGCGGCCTACGTTATCGCGGCCGGATTGCTGACCCTGACGCCCGGCCTCGATACCGCATTAATCCTGCGAACGGCCGCGGTTGATGGACCGAAGCGCGCAGTGCTGGCCGCACTGGGAATCAACATCGGATGCCTGATCTGGGGCGCTGCCGTGGCGCTGGGACTTGGCGCGCTGGTGCAAGCCTCTACGCTCGCGTTTTCAATTTTGAAGTGGACGGGCGCGGCCTACCTCGTCTGGCTCGGCCTAAACCTCTTTCTTAAACCTCGCGACCGCTTCGACATCGCGTCCGGCGCTCCCAGCAGCGGGGGAGACGTCACCTGGATGAGGCGCGGCCTGCTCACAAACCTGCTGAACCCCAAGGTCGGCGTCTTTTACGTATCGTTTCTGCCGCAGTTTCTACCGCAAGGCGTTGCGACAGCTCCCTTCATTTTCATGCTCGCGGTGATCCATGTGCTGATCGGCAGCCTATGGTCGGCTTGTCTGATCGGGGCCACGCGGCCGATCGCCGACGTGCTGAGGAAAGCGGCAGTCGTTCGCTGGCTGGACCGGATTACCGGGGGCCTGTTCTTAGGCTTTGGCGTGCGTCTGGCTCTGGAGCGGCGTTGAAGCCGTCTTCAATACGGAAACACCGGAAGCCCCAGGTGTCACGTGGTAGATCGCGATCGGCTTGGTCGTGAACGCCTTATCCCGGATGCTGGAGACCGCTATCAGTTCGGCTGTCGCCTCGCTGTGGGTCAGCGTCAGCAGAACAAAGCCCTTGGCGGTCTGATTGTTGAACAAGACCTCCCGATTGTACTTCGCGAAGGCGTCTCCCAGCGGGATTTGTGCGATCGCCTCGCCCGGCCCAGGACTGGTAATTCCCGCCGCGCCGAACTCCACTGCGACGCGCTTTCCGCCGACCTCGGCGTCATAGAGCTCGTTGGCCCAGAACGCGTGGCTGTCGCCGGAGACGACGATGGCATTCGCATGGGCCTTTTCGATAAGCCCGTAGAGTCGCTGGCGGTCGGCGGGATAGCCATCCCACATGTCCGTGCCCCAGGGGAGGCCCAGCGCGGCATCGGCCTCGATCTTTGCGAGCCGGTTGACGCCGGCGCGGCTAAGTTCACCCTTCGCGGCGGCATAGGCCTCAGCGGTCATGTAGCGGCGGATGGGCGGTGTGAACAAGCGGGCCATCACCACCTCATTGCCGATCACCTGCCAAGGCGTTCCGGCTTTTACCGACGCCGCAAGACCTCGGCCGAGCCATGCCTCCTGCCCAGCCGACATCATCTTGCGCGCTGGGTCGGCCAGGTGCTGCTTAAACACCGCGACCTCAGCAAGGGTTGGGTCCTTTGGCAGCTCAGTATCCGCGTAGAGCTGATGATCGCGAGCGGTGAGCCGCGTCTCTAGCATGAACAAGCTCGCGACATCGCCGAAGTCGAAGCTGCGGTTGATGGCGAAACCACCGCCCGCCGGCTCGCGGATCGGCATCCACTCGTAGTAAGCCTTGATCGCGACAGCCTTGCGGACATTCCAGTCGCCCTCGGTGGCCGGCTGGTGGTTCTCAGCTCCACCTGTCCAGCTGTGGTTCGCGGTCTCATGGTCGTCCCACACCACAATCCACGGCGCGCGGGCGTGTGCGGCCTGCAGCTGTGTGTCGGACTTGTACTGAGCGTGACGACGCCGGTAGTCGGCCAGGGTAAGGCACTCGTGCGACGGATCATGCGGCCGCTCAGACGCCAGCGGGCTGTCCATCCCATAGGACCCCGAGCCCCCGTATTCGTAGATGTAGTCGCCCAAATGCACGACGGCGTCGACGCGGGGCAGCTTGGCGATTGCGCCGTAGGCGTTGAAGTAGCCGTTGGGATAGAGCGCGCAGGTGCAAACGGCCAGGACAGCGTCCTTTGTCGGCCCTTCCGCCAAGGTGTGGGTGCGGCCGATCGGTGACTTCGTCCCGCTTGCCTCAAACTGGAAGCTGTAGGCCCGGCCGGGGTCGAGATTGACCACGTCCACCTTGATCGTGAAATCGCGGTCCGGGCCGGTCACGCCGCCGCCGTGCTTACCCCCGCCTTTCCCGTCCGTCGGATCAAGTCGCCAAGCGAACGCGACAGCGTCTGATCCGCGGGTTGTGATCCTTGTCCACAGGATCACCCGGTCCTGCAAGGGATCCCCCGACGCGACGCCATGCTGGAAAGAAGCACCGCCCCAGGCCCGGGCATCCGTAGCCTGACCCGCCGCCCCCAGACCCATCAGGACCAGCGCCTTGCGCCTGTCCAACCGCATCTGTCGCCCCCCGGCCTCGCTCTCGATCTCACACACGACTATGAGAGATGACGATGCCAAACCAGAGTCACCCCAGTGTCCAGCGAAGACCTTCGCTTCCGGTGCGAAAAACGCCGCGTCCAGAATGACAATTGAGGCGCCCGAGTCCGAAGGCGAAGAGGATGAAGTCCTCGATGTTCGCATCGTCTCTGTGGGACCGGGAGAGGCTAGCGGGCGTGTCGACAAACTCCTTTCCAGCCTCCTGCCGGAGCTCTCGCGGGCGCGTATCCAGGCGTTGATCGCTCAGGGCCATGTGAGCCGCGATGGCGCCCAGATCGGCGACGCCTCGAGCAAGGCCTTGCCAGGGGACTATCGGCTGAAGATCCCGCCGCCAGTCGCCGCCGAACCGGCAGCTGAGGCAATCCCGCTGAGGGTGTTGTACGAGGACGCCCACCTGATCGTCGTCGACAAGCCGGCAGGCATGGCGGTCCACCCCGCGCCAGGCAGCGAACGCGGGACCCTGGTCAATGCCCTGCTCCATCATGCCGGCGACAGCCTGTCCGGCATCGGTGGCGTCGCCCGGCCGGGCATCGTGCACCGCATCGACAAGGACACTTCAGGCATCGTCGTCGTCGCCAAGACCGACGCTGCCCACCAAGGCCTCTCCGCCCTCTTCGCAGCCCACGACATCGACCGGGTCTACATTGCGTTTACGCGTGGCGCGCCGCGCGCGGGAGTGCTGAAGGACATGCGCGGAACCATTGAAGGCGCAATCGGCCGCTCCTCGTCCGACCGCAAAAAAATGGCCTTGGTGCGGTCAGGTGGCCGGCACGCGGTTACTCACTACGCGACTGAGCGCGTCTTCGGCCCGGCGGAAAAGCCGCTGGCCGCGCGCGTCGCATGCACGCTCCAGACCGGTCGCACCCATCAGATCCGCGTCCACCTGGCATCCGTAGGTGCGCCCTGCTTGGGCGACCCGACTTACGGCTCCGGCCCGCCAGCCGAGAAGGTGCGCGCCGCGATTGGCCAGGCCGGCCTAAGGCGCCAGGCGCTCCACGCCGCGGTCCTGGGTTTTCGTCATCCGGTCACAGGTGAGACGCTACGCTTTGAGAGCCCGTTGCCGCCGGACATGGCGGCGCTCCAGGTCTTGCTCGCCGCCCTTTGATGTTTCACCGGCGCAGGACGCGCCAGGGTTGGGCAATCGCCTCGCAACAATGGCGCCCTCATTTGAACGCGCCTCAAAGCGACTGCTGGCAGCTGAGCTTTGAGGGAGATCGGCGCGCGTGTGAGCAGCCTACCGACGGATGAACGACGCGTGACCTTCAACAAACGCCAACCGTTTTTGCGCGCAGGCGTTTGCGCTTCCGCTTTGCTGGCCACCACCCATTCCCTGGCCGCTGAAGCGCCTAAGGCTAAGGCACAGCCCCCCGCTAAACCGCCCACCGTCTCCGAATTAGTGGTCACCGCCGAGCCCAAGGCCGAACTTGGCGCGGCGGTCGGCGATATCAAGCCCGACCTGCAGCTCGCGCCCGAGGACGTCCAGACCTAAGGGGTCTCGACCATTACCGAGCTCCTCGCCGAACTGGCGCCGGAGATCGGGAGCAATTCGGGACGCGGCGGCGAGGGTCCGGCCATCCTGCTCAACGGCCGGCGCATTTCTGGAATCAACGAGATCCGCAACCTGCCCACCGAGTCGATCCTGCGGGTCGACATTCTCCCGGAGGAGGCCGCGGTGAAGCACGGCTTCTCAGCCAACCAGCGCGTGGTCAACATCGTGCTGCGCGATTACTACGGATCCGAACTCGCTGACCTGCAGGGCGGGGCGAGCACAGCGGGCGGCGCGGCCAGTGGACAAGCCGAAGTGGGCGAGACGCGAATTTCCGGCGAGCGCCGCTTCAACGTAGACCTGAAGTACACTCCCAGAGCCTTGCTGACAGGAGCCGCCCGCGACGTCACGCCGCTGACCACCGACCCGGTCCTGGACCTGGCGGGCAATCCCGTCGATGTCCGGCGCTTCCGGTCACTCGTATCCGAGACCCAGATGGTCTCCGCCAACGCGGTTTTCACCCGACCGATATTCGCCGACATCAGCGCGACCGTGAACGGCGCCTTCGAGGCCACGACGAGTGACTCTCTGCGCGGTCTGCCCACCATCAGTTTTCTCGCGCCCTTGCCGAGCGGACCCATCGAAGTCGCCCGCCTGGCTCCCGCCTTCGGCGCGCTCAACCAGTACGCTGATGGCTGGACCGGTGATCTGGGCGTCAGCTTCAACCGCGACGTCCAGAACTGGCGCCTGGCCCTGACCGGCAACTATGACCACGCCGACAGCCGCAGCGGCAACGACGTCGGACTCGACGCCACCGCCCTACGGGCCGCGATCATCGCCGGCGCGGTCAAAATTGCGCCCGCCGGCTCCGTGCCCTCAAATCTGCTGACGATCCGAGCCCGGGACACGAGCCGATCGAAGTCCGACATCGGAAACCTGCAGTTCATTGCCTCCGGGCCGATCTTGACCCTGCCGGCCGGCCAAGTGCGCACCAGCTTCCGCATGGGCGCCACGGACAACATGTTCTCGTCTGATTCCGAGCGGGCCGGGTTCCAACAGTCGACCAGTTTCTCGCGCAGCACCGTCAATGCCCAGGCCAGCATCGACGTGCCGCTGACAAGCAAGAAGAACAAAATCCTTCCGCTGCTGGGGGACATAAGCGTCAACACTCACGTCGCCATCGACCAGTTGTCGGACTTCGGGACGCTTACGATCTTAGGCTATGGTGTGCACTGGGTCCCGATCACCGGCCTCAGCATCCTGGCCTCGCACCTTCGCGACCAGGCAGCGCCTACGCAACAGCAGCTGGGCGCGCCGTTACTGCTGACACCCAGTGTCCGGTTTTTCGACTACGCCACGGGCCAGACAGTCGACGTCACCCAGATCTCCGGAGGCAACCGCGCACTAACAGCCGATGGGCGGGATCGGATCTCGATCCGCGTGACCTACCAACCGTTCGCCGATAAGCAGCTGATCTTCCGGGCCGACTACAACCAAGTCCACTACAACAACCCCATCGTCACCTTCCCGTCCGCGAGCGCTGCCGTCGAGGCGGCCTTTCCTGACCGTTTCATCCGCGACGCCCAGGGCGACCTGACCGAGGTCGACTACCGGCCGGTCAACTTCGCCAGCCAGGCCGCGACCTCGATGAAGTGGGGCTTCGACTATTCTCGGCCGATCGGACCAGTCAGCGCGCCGCCGCCACGCAATCAAGCCCTCGCCGAGCTCCGCCGCGCTACAACAGGCGCCGCGGCAACGCTGGCGGGGCGGCGTCGCGGCGGGCCGCCCGGAGCAGGGGCAGAAGGCCTGCCTGCGCCCATTCCCGGAGGACCCAGTCCAGGGCCGGACGCCTCAGCACCGCCGGCCGCGCCGGGCGCTGAGCCCCCGACCGATGGACCCCGGCTCGGCGGCGCATTCGGCGGTGGCGCTGGCTTTGCTGCACGCGGACTTGGGGGGCCTGGAGGCGGCGGGTTTGCCGGGGGCGCTGGACGCGGCGGCGCGGGCGGGCGCGGCGGATCTCAGGATGGCCGTCTGCGGATCTCGGTCTTTCAGACCATCTACTTTGACGACAACTTCCTCGTTCGCCCGGGCGGTCCGGTGTTGGACTTTCTCAACGGCGCTGCGCTCGGCGGCTTGGGCGGCCAACCGCGCCAGGAGATCCAGGCCCAGATCAATATCGCCGAGCGCGGCTTCGGCGGTGAGCTCAACGCTGACTGGAAGAGCGGCACTACCGTGAAGGGTGGGATTCCCGGAACCCCCGGCGCCTCGACCGGCGACCTCGACTTCTCCGGCATCGTCAAAGTCAACGCGCGCCTCTTCGCCGACCTGAACCTGCGCAAGACGCTGATCGAGCGCGAGCCCTGGCTGAAGGTTTCTCGGATCACGTTCTCGGTCTCGAACATCTTCGATCAGCGGCTCTCGGTGCATGACGCGACTGGCGCCACGCCGCTTTCCTTCCAACCGGCCTTTATAGATGCCCTCGGTCGTACCTGGCGCATCGAGTTCCGGAAGCTGTTTTCTTGAGGCTGCAAGGGCCCCAGTCGCACAGGTTTGCTGCAGACCCTGTCAGAAACCTTCGCCTTGAAGGCGCCAACTTCCAAGACTAGAAAGTCCCACTAACGCAGTAGGATATTCATAGGCCGTCCATCAGGGTCTTCCGTCGCCGCAACCTCGTACATATCTACGAGTTGAAGGGGAGCGGATGGACCCAGCGCGCGCAGAGCGCGTCGGCCCGAACGTCCGGAATGAGGGGTAAGAACAATGGCCGCTAGCGCCCTGTCAGTGATGTCGCCCGATGGTGGCCTCAGCCGATACCTGTCGGAGATCCGCAAGTTCCCGATGTTGGCGAAGGACGAGGAATTCATGCTCGCCAAGCGGTGGCAGGAGCACGAGGACCCTGACGCCGCCCACCGTTTGGTAACCAGCCACCTTCGCTTGGTCGCCAAGATCGCCATGGGTTACCGCGGCTACGGCCTGCCGATCGGCGAAGTCATCTCCGAAGGCAACGTCGGCCTGATGCAGGCCGTAAAGAAGTTCGATCCGGACAAGGGCTTCCGCCTCGCGACATACGCAATGTGGTGGATCCGCGCCTCCATCCAGGAATATATCCTCCGCTCATGGTCCCTCGTGAAGATGGGCACCACCGCGGCCCAGAAGAAGCTGTTCTTCAACCTGCGAAAGGCGAAAAGCGAGATCTCGGCGCTGCAGGAAGGCGACCTGCATCCCGACCAGGTGTCGACCATCGCAACCAAGCTCGGTGTGCTCAACGAGGAAGTCATTTCGATGAACCGCCGACTTTCCGGCGGCGATGCCTCACTGAACTCCCCCATGCGGGCAGACAGCGAGAGCGAGTGGCAGGACTGGTTGGTCGACGACAAGACGCCCAGCCAGGAAACGGTGGTCGCCGACACTCAGGAAAAGTCGATCCGCATGAGCCTCTTGGAAGAGGCAATGACCGAACTTTCCGACCGCGAGCGTCACATCCTGACCGAGCGGCGGCTGAAGGACGAACCTACGACCCTGGAAGATCTCGCCTCGCAATATGGCGTCAGCCGCGAGCGGGTTCGCCAGATCGAAGTCCGGGCGTTTGAAAAGCTGCAGAAGTCGATGAAGGCCGCGGCCCTCGACCGGAATTTGGTGGACGCTTAGGCCGCGACGGCGTCGTCCTTCGGCATATAGGCAAGCAAAGGTGCTGCCTTGAGCTCCAGCTGGGAAGCGTCGTAAGGCGCGCCCTTGCGTTCTATATCGTCGAGGAAGCGGCCGAAATCGATAGCCGCCGTGGTCAGCTTCAGGTCGGCGACGCTCATGCCGCACTTGCGCAGATCGGTGACCTGGGCCTGCATTGAGCGCATCGCTTGCATGGGATCACTGGCCGCCGCATCGATTGCCGAGCGGAGGATTTTCAACGCCTGAGCCATACGCTCGGAATCGGGAATCTCGCGGGCGTCGGAGCGGCGCTTCAGTGAGCCGGCGTAGTCACCGGAATTGAACCGCCGACGGTCAGGGCCGATGTAGTCCACAGCTTCCACCCAGTCGCGCGGGCGAAGTGTCACCGCTTCCAGCCGGCGGAGCAGGTCTTTGACCGTGAAGGGTTTGCGCAGGAACTCATGCACGCCGGCGTCGCGCGCCGCCAGGATGCCTCCAGCAGTCGCCTGGCTGGTGGTCATGATCACCGGGACGTAGCGGGCAGAGATGTGGCTGCGGCGTAGGGCGCGCGTGAATACGATGCCGTCGATCGGCGCGGGGCCCATTTCGGCGAAAATAATGTGAGGATCGTAGCTACTGGCCAAGCGCATGGCCTTCTCATTGGTCTCTGCGACCCAGATCTGCGAGCGGGCGATGTCGCGCATCAGCTCACCGATCAACCGGGCGCCGGCTGGCTGCGGATCTACGACCATCACACGTTGCAACATGGGAGCCATGCGCTGGATGATCTTGGCGTCGGCGTTGAACAAGGGTGCGCTCTCCGGATACCCGTGATTGGTAACCCGAGATCCGTAAAGAACGCCTTGACGATAATGCTGTTTGAGCAGGGGCTTAGCGACGCAGGCGCTAGTCCTGGAATGGGTCGCGGACCAGGATCATGTCCTCGCGCTGCGGGCTCGTGCCGAGCAGAGCCACCGGCGCGCCAATCAATTCCTCGATCCGGCGCACATATTTGATGGCATTGGCTGGGAGATCGCGCCACGAGCGCGCGCCTTGGGTCGTCTCGCTCCAGCCCTCCATCTCCTCGTAGACCGGCGTCAGTGACCCTTGCGCCTTGAGCCCAGCGGGCAGGTAGCTGAGGTCCTGTCCACCGGCGCGATAGCCAGTGCAGATCTTCAAGGTCGGAAGTCCGTCCAGCACGTCGAGCTTGGTAAGAGCGATGCCGCTGATCCCGTTCAACGCGACGGATTGCCGTACCAGCACAGCGTCGAACCAGCCGCAGCGGCGATTGCGCCCGGTGACCGTCCCTACTTCCTTGCCGACGGTGCCCAGATGTTGGCCAACCGCATCGTCGAGCTCGGTGGGGAATGGCCCTTCGCCGACCCGGGTCGTGTAGGCCTTCACGATACCAAGAACATAGCCGGGGCCCCTCGGTCCCAAGCCGGAACCGGCAGCCGCCTGACCGGCCACGGTGTTGGACGAGGTTACGTACGGATAGGTGCCGTGGTCGACATCGAGCAGCGCTCCTTGCGCGCCCTCGAACAGCACCCGCTTGCCCGCCTTGACGAGTTCATCGAGCAGCAACCAAGCGGGTTTCGCGAACGGAAGGACCTTCGGCGCCACCGCCTCCAGCTCGGCCAACAACGCCGCCCCATCGATGTCAGGAAGGCCGAGGCCTCGGCGCAACGGACCGTGGTGCGCCATCAGCCGGTCAATCTTGGCCTCGAGGGCCGCACGATCAGCAAGGTCCGCGACACGGATAGCGCGGCGGCCCACCTTGTCCTCGTAAGCCGGACCGATGCCACGGCCCGTTGTGCCGATCTTCTGAGTCGCGGCGGCCTCGCGGGCCTGGTCGAGGTCGCGATGCAGCGGCAAGATCAGACAGGCGTTGTCTGCCAGCACCAGCAGGTCCGGACCAATCGGCACGCCCTGACCGCCCAGCTTTTCTATCTCGGCGAGCAGGTGCCAAGGGTCGACCACGACCCCGTTGCCAATCACCGATAGCTTGCCCTGGACGACGCCCGAGGGCAGCAAAGAGAGCTTATAGACCTTGTCGCCGACCACCAGCGTGTGGCCGGCGTTGTGCCCACCTTGGAAGCGCACGACCACATCGGCGCGGTTCGACAGCCAATCGACGAGCTTGCCCTTGCCTTCATCGCCCCACTGGGCGCCGATCACGGTGACATTGGCCATGGGTACGATCCCTCCACCTGCCAGGAGAAGACCAGCCGCCCTTCGACAGGTGCTCGGCGTCTGGCTTGGATCAAACTGAGGCGCCAGTCCCCATGAAACGGGGGTCCGCGCGCGGCGCGGGTGTAGACCAGTGTGGCGTGCGCCTCAACCCCTCGCCTCAAGGCAAGACGCGCGCTATCAGGCGGGCGTGGACATTCCCCGCTTTCACCTGGCGTTTCCCGTGCGCGACCTGAGCGAGGCTCGCGCCTTCTATGGCAAGCTTCTGGGCTGCCCCGAGGGCCGATCAAGTGATGAGTGGATCGATTTTGATTTCCACGGCCACCAGATCGTCGCTCAACTGGCTCCCGACGAGATCGGTCACAAATCGACCAACGCTGTCGACGGCCACCAGGTGCCTGTTCGCCACTTCGGCGCGATTCTGCCGCCCGCCGACTGGGATGCCCTGGCTGAACGTCTGAAGGCGGCCGGCACGCAATTCGTCATTGAACCCCACACCCGCTTCAAGGGCGAGGCGGGGGAGCAATCGACCATGTTTTTTCTCGACCCTTCCGGCAATGCGCTGGAATTCAAGGCCTTTGCAGACGACGGGATGGTTTTTGCGAAATGAGTGCGCCTTTGAGTGTGACGTTCGCCGATATCGAAGCCGCCGCCCAGCGGATCAAGGGCCATGCGGTCGAAACCCCGCTGATCGAAAATCCGGCCCTGAACGATCGCCTGGGCGCGCGGGTGCTGATGAAGCTAGAGACCCTGCAGCGGGTCGGGGCCTTCAAGTTCCGCGGCGCATATAACCGCCTGGTTCAACTTACGCCGGAAGAGCGCAAACGCGGCGTCGTGGCCTTCTCCTCCGGCAATCACGCGCAGGGCGTGGCGCTGGCGGCCAAGTTGCTCGGCATGCCGGCCCTGATCGTCATGCCCGCCGACGCCCCCGCCATGAAGGTCGCAAACACCCGCGGCTACGGCGCGCAGATCAAGCTTTACGATCGGCTGAAAGAAAGCCGCGAAGCCATCGCCGCCGAGATTGCGGCGAGCCGCGGCGCGGTCGTCGTCCCGGCGTTCGACGATCCGCACATCATCGCTGGCCAAGGAACCGCAGGCCTGGAGATGGTCCTCCAAGCCGAGGCTGTTGGCGCCCGGTTCGACCTCGTCCTGACCCCGGCCAGCGGCGGAGGCCTGATGGCTGGCGTCTCGGAAGCTGTGAAGACGCTGTCGCCGAAGACCGAACTCTGGGCCGTTGAGCCGACTGGCTTCGAGGACCTGGCGCTTTCCCTAAGGGCCGGGGAGCGCGTGACTATCCACCCCACCACCCGTTCGCTCTGCGATGCGCTGGAAAGCCCAGCTCCCGGCGTGCTCAACTTTCCAATGCTGCAGAAGAACTTAGCCGGCGCCGTCGACGTGACCAACGCCGAGGTCACTGACGCCATGCGCTATGCTTTCACCACCCTGAAGTTGGTGGTCGAACCTGGTGGTATCGCAGCCCTTGCCGCTCTCCTCGCTGGCAAGATCGCTGCCCAAGGCAAGACCGTGGGCGTCATCCTCTCCGGCGGCAACGTCGACCCCGAGCTGTTCGCCCAGGTCTTGCGCGGCGAGATCTAGGCTGAGGCCCATCCGCTGTGCGCTGGCGGTAAATGTCGGCTGGTGGAGTGGTGGCGCCCGCTGATGGCAGGCGTAACGCCGGAGTGGTAGGCTTTCGTCATGAGCGTCTCTCCGATCGCACCGGTGAACGCAGGGTCGCCGCCGCAAGCGGTGGCGGCCTCTGGCGATGCCGCACCCACGACGACCAACGCCACGCCTGTTGAAGGCGCGAGTGCGCAAGGATCAGCCCTCTCACAGTCGTCCGCCTCACCCCTGTCACCAAACCCCATCGCTCTGGCGGTCAACATCGCGCGAGCCGAAGCCGCCGTCCGTCAGGGCAGTCTTGCGCCGCTCCTCGCAGACCTTTCGCAGGCGATCAGCAGCTCCGTCCTTCCCAAGGAGGTCAAGGCCGCTATCGCCCAGGTGTTGGCGCTGCAGACACCCACTGACGAGCCCGTCACAACGGAGACCATCAAGGTCGCCGTCGCCCAGTCGGGATTATTCCTGGAAGCCCATCTCGCCGGTCCGGCGCCTTCTGCCGCTGCTCCGCCAGACCTGAAGGCAGCGCTGCTCGTCCTCCAGCGCGCTTTGGCGGCGATCCCGGCAAGCAGTCCCTCAGTTCAGCCGGAGCCCGCGCCCCCACTAACGCCGGCTCGCCCGAGCGTCCCGGCGCCCCCGGGCGCGCCCATCGCCCAGAACTCTCCAAGCGCACTGAGCGCTCCTATCGGTTCCCCCACGCCTGCCGGCTCGGCCATTCCGGCCACCCCGGCTGGAGCCGCTACCGTATCGTTGCCACAGACCGGTGCGGCGATCGCTCAGGCGCAACCAGTGCCGCCCCCTTCCGGCACCGCGTCTGCCTCTCCAATCAGCAGCGACGCGGTCACGACAGCCGCCGCCGTCGTGGAACCCGAACTCGCCCCAGCTGTGTCCTTCCCTGAAACGCTGATCCCCCAAGCCCAGGCCCCTCAGGCGAGGCCTGGGACCGCGAATCTGGCTGGAAGCCTCACCCAGCCATTATCCACATTGTCGTCACACCAGGGCGCGCCGGACGCGCGTTCCCCCTCAGCCACCCCTGCCAGATCGCCCGCCTTGGCCACGTTATCCACTTCGGCCACCTCAGTGGCCTCCACCGTCCAAGCAGAAGTGGCCGTTCCGGAAACCTCCGCGATAACGTCGCCGATAACTATGGCGCAAGAAAAGGGCCCAATCGTCCAGGCGACGGCGCTGCCTGCGTCACCCAACGGTGGCGTCGAGGCCGCCATGGTGGAGGCCACGCTCCTGGAGACGGTCCCGTCCCTGGAGGCCGAACTCCCCCCGCTGGCTCCTCCCTCTAAGGAACCGCGGCCAGATATCAATGCCGCGCTGCTGGTCCTCAAGCGAGCCGCCGCTGCTGTTCCGACCGGACGGCCAATGGCGCCATCCCGGACCGCGGCCCCGCCGCCGCCGCTTCGACAGAGCGCCACGATCGCCCAGGCTGCCGGACCCGGCGCCTTACCGGCCGGAGACGAAGTCACCGTCGCGCAACATCTGGCGGGAGGAACCGATCAGGCGCTTGCCCGCCTGACCCTGCACCAGCTCGCCTCCCTCCCGAACCTCGCTGGCGGTCCCGCATGGATTTTCGAACTGCCCCTCGCAACGCCGCAGGGCGCGGCGATGGCTCAGTTCGTGATCGATCGCGACGACGAGGCGGCGGCGGGCGAACCCGGCTCTGCTCAGGCTTGGCGAATGCGTTTCTCGATAGACGTCGAACCCCTGGGGCCTGTCCATGTTCATCTTCGGATGGGGCAGGACAGCTCCGCCGTCACTATCTGGGCCGAGCGCATGGGAGCTGTTGATCGTCTTCGCAGCCAGGGCCCGGCGCTGGCTCAGGCGCTGTCGGCCGACGTCGCCATCCATCCGGGCGCCCCGCGCCGGGCGGCTCCACTGCCGGGACCCGGCCAGTTTATCGATCAAAGCTCATGACGACGCCCGACAAACGACTCCTCGCGGTAGCCCTTCGCTACGATGAACCCGACGCCCCCAAGGTGGTGGCAGTCGGTCGCGGCCTCGTCGGCCAAAGGATCATCGACGCGGCCAAGGCGCACGGCGTTCCGCTCGAGACGAATGCACCCTTGGCCCATGCGCTCTCCACCATCGAGGTTGAAAGCGAGATTCCCGAACAACTCTATGAGGCGATCGCCGTAATCATCGCCTTCGTCCTGAGCGCGGCCCGGAACCCGCCGCAGCCCACGTCAAATCTGGGCCCAAGCTTTACAGTCGATCTTCCGGGGCCGGCTCCAGGGGACGGTGTCGCGGTGTGACGAGTTTGGCCAGCAGCGGTTTCAGCCAGGACTCGAAATCGTCCACGAACTCATAGACCACTGGCACCATCACCAGCGAAAGCAGCGTCGAGGTGATCAGCCCGCCGATCACCGCGACGGCCATCGGCTGTCGGAACTCAGCGCCTTTCTCCAGCGCGAAGGCCGTAGGCAACATGCCGGCGGCCATCGCAACCGTAGTCATGATGATCGGCCGAGCCCGCTCGCGGCAGGCCTCGATCAGCGCGTCATACTGAGTGTAGCCCTCGCGTTCGCGCTCGATGGCGTATTCCACCAGCAGGATCGAGTTCTTCGCCGCCAAGCCCATCAGCATCAGGAAGCCGATCAGCGATGGGATCGACAATGACAGGTGGAAGGTCAGTAGGCCCACGAACGCGCCGCCGAACGATAGCGGCAACGCGGTCAGGATCATCACTGGCTTGAAGAAGCTGCGGAACAGCAGCACCAACACCGCGTACATCAAGAAGATGGCGGTCGCGAAGGCCACGACGAAGCCGATGATCAACTCGGCGAATGCCTGCTGATTGCCGATCGCGGCCGGCCGAACTCCGGGCGGCAAGTGCTTCATGATCGGCAGCTTGTTTACGGCGTTCTGGGCAGGTCCCATCTCCACGCCGTTCAGCTCCGCCTTCACGGTCAGCTGCCGTTCGCGGTTCAGGCGGTCGATGCGCGCCGGGCCGGCCTCGAAGCCGATGTCGGCGACGCTGTCGAGGGTGGTCGAGCCACCGGAGCCTGTGGGCACCCGCAGAGAAGCGATCCGCTGAAGGTCGGCCCGCGTATTTTGCGGCAACCGGATGCGGATCGGGATCCGTCGCTCGCCCTCATTGAACTTGGCCACGTTGGCGTCGATGTCGCCCACGGTCGCGACGCGCACGATCGTGGCGATCGCGTCCGGCGAGACGCCCAGGCGTGCGGCTTCCTCCGGCTTCGGCCTAATAACGATCTCTGGCGCTTCCGGGGGCTTCGCCGGGTGCGGGTCGGCCAATTCCGGCAGGCGACGCATCTCTTTTTCCAGCTCCAGGGCCGCCGCTTGCAGATTCTCTGGGTTATCGCCGGTGAGGATTTGTTGGAACCCGGCCGCACCTTGGAAGTCGAGGAAGGTCAGTCGGGCGTCGGGAATGGCGCGGAGATTGTCGCGCAGCGCATTTCGGATCTGGTCGCCGCTCTGGTGACGGTGCGGGTCGAGCAGGATGGTGGCCGTGCCGCTACGCAGGTCACCACCCCCACCGCCGCCCGAGCCCGGACCGAACACCGAGACGGTCGAACCCACCTGGACGAAGACGTCGGTCACCGACGGCTGGCCGCGGAACAGGCCGTTGATTCTCTGGGCGGTATCCTCCATGTCGGCAACCGAGGCGCCAGGCGGGCCCTGAATGTCCACATAGATGAAGTCGGGATCGCCCGCTGGCTGGAAGCCCTGCGGCAGCAGTGGCACTAGGAACAACGACGCGAAGAAGATGAGGCCGCCAGCGATTGCGGTGACGATCCGGTGCTTCAGAGCCCAGTCGAGCACGTTTCGGTAGAGGCCCTTGAAGGGCTTCCGTTCATGCGCTGTGACGGTCGGCTTCAGGAAGTAGGCGGCCATGGGCGGCGTCACCAGGCGCGCGACCGCCAGCGAAAACAGCACGGCCACCGAGACCGTCAGGCCGAATTCCTTGAAGAACTGCCCGGGAATCCCTGGCATGAAGCTTACCGGCGTGAACACCACGACAATCGCCATGGTCGTGGCCACAACGGCCAGGCCAATGGCGTCGGCCCCTTCGATCGCAGCCTGGAATGGGCGCAGCCCCCTGGCGACACGCTTTTCGATATTCTCAATCTCGACAATGGCGTCGTCCACCAGGATGCCGACCACCAGGGTCAACGCCAGCAGGGTCACCATGTTCAGCGAGAAGCCCAGCAGCTTCATCACGAAGAAGGTCGGGATCAGCGAGATCGGCATGGCAGCCGCGGTGATCAGGGTGGCTCGCCAGTCACGCAGGAAGAAGAAAACCACCAGCGCCGCGAGGAACATACCCTCGGTCAGCACGTGCTGTGTGGCGTGGAAGCTTGCCCGCGTGGCGTCCACGGAAGAGAAAATCTTCGTGAAGGTGACGCCGGGATACTTCTTGTGCAGCTCCCCCATCGTCTTTATCACCGAATCCTCGGTGACGACATCACTGGCCTCCTTGGTCTTGGAGACCTGGAAGCCAACCACCGGCCTCCCGTTCAGCCGCGCGAAGCCGCGCACTTCAGAGGCTCCGTCGCCAATGTCGGCCACGTCCGACAGCTTCACGAACTTCCCACCGCCGGTGGGGATATTCAGGTCACGCAGCTGCCCGACCGAGGCGACGTTCGAGAAGACCCGCAAGGTCTGCTCGCGCCCACCCACATTGACGCGTCCGCCTGGGGCGTCCGTCTGGAACCCGCGCAGCGCATTGTTCACTTGTGTGGCGGTCAGGCCGTGGGCGGCAAGCCGGTCGGGACTGACAACGACGTTGATCTCGCGACTGACCCCGCCGACCCGGTTGATCCGTGACACGCCCGTTGCAGCCTGCAGCTCTCGCGAAAGCGTATCGTCGATGAACCAAGAAAGCTCGTCGTCGGACATGGCCGGCGCTGAGACCGCGTAGGTCATAATCGGCGCGGCATCGTCGATTTCGATTCGCTGGACGATGGGCTCGTCGATGTCGCGCGGCAGGAGGGCGCGCGCCTGAGCGATCTTAGAGCGGACGTCGTCGGTCTTCTTCTGCAGGTCTTCGCCGATCTCGAATTGCATCGAAGTCGTCGAGACGCCCTGAGTTACGGTCGACTGGACAGTCTTGACCCCGGTGACGCCGGCGAGCGCGTCTTCCACCGGCCGCGTGATCTGGGTCTCCATCTCGCCGGGCGCGGCACCGTTCTGGGTGACCGTCACAGCCACCACGGGGAACTGGATATTGGGGTACTGCTTGATCGGCAGCCCCATGTAGGCAATCAGCCCGGCCATGATCAGGCCGAGGAATAATACGGCCACGGGGACCGGATTGCGGATCGCCCACGCCGAGATGGCGAAGTGCGGTTGGTGGACTTCGCTCATCGGCGGGCGGCCGGTCGAACAGCGTCGGGCGCTCCGGAAACCGAAGTCGGGACGTCGGTTCCGGCCTGCGGGCGAACCATATCGCCGTCCAGCAGGAAGGCCGCGGCGTTCTGAACGATCTTTGACCCGACCGCAGGACCCTTCAGGAGCTGGACATAGCCTCCGCCGCGTTGGCCGGTCTGGACCGTCGCGTGGCGCACGCGGTTGTCGGGACCCACGACCATAACGCTAGCGCCGTCGGCGTCATAGCGTACGGCGGTCTCCGGGGCGGCGAGCACTGCGCCCGAAACATCGGTGAAGACTGCTCGCCCGAAGCCGCCGGCGCGGATATCAGCCCTCACCGGCAGATGAATGCGCACGATGCCGAGTTTGGTCTGGGGGTCGATCTGCGGACTGACAAGGCGAACAACGCCCTGCACCACCACGCCGCTCGGCAGGGTGACCTCTGCATGCTGGCCGGGCCGGATATTGGCCAGATCGCTGTCAGACAGCTGCGCGGCGAGTTCGATCTCGCTATCGCGCGCCAATCGGAACCAGGGCGTCGCCCCGCCGGCGGCCGACATGTCGCCCGGACGAACGGTGCGTTCCAAGATCAGGCCCGATACCGGCGCAGTCACCGCCATCTTGGCATTGCGGGTCTTGATGTCCCGCAGCGCCGCTGCCTGAGCATTGGCTGTGGCCTCGGCCGCGCGCGCCTGGAAGCGGCGCTGGTCGATGGCCTCCTGGGAGAGCACACCTTGATTGTCCAAGTCCTTGACCCGGCTGGCCTGATCCTCGGCCTGCTTGGCGTTTACCGCCGCCTGAGCAGCCAGCGCCTCTTGCTGGGCGAGTTGGCCTTGTAGAAGCGCCGGGTCGAGTTTGACCAGGGTCTGGCCCTTGGTCACATGATCACCCACGTCCACCAGCACCGCGGTGACGCGGAAGCCGCTGACTTCAGGAAGAACCGCGGCCTCCTCGCGCGCTACCAGGTCGCCCGAGGCGGCGAGCGCGCCGGAGATCGACCGGGTTTCCAGCGAAACGATGCGCACGGCGCGGGCTTGCTCAGCCTCCGTGGTCTTGGGCGGCGGCTTCTTGCAGCCCGCCAACGACAAGGTCGCCACGAGCGGCAGCAGAAGAAGGACCGTAGATTTCAAATGTCTCATGCGGGTCTCAGCGGGCCTGCGTCTGGGTTGGGAATTGCTCCGCCGGCCAACCGCCGCCGAGCGCCTTGTAGGCCTGAACAGTGCGACGGAACGCCTGCACCTGTGCGGCTGTGAGTTGTGAACGGGTGGCCCGCCAGGATTGCTCAGCGCTGAGCGCCGTCTGCAGATCCGTCAAACCGCGGTCGTAACCGACCTTTGAGGCGCGATAACCACGCGCCGCGCGGGCCTCACCGTCGGTAAGCAACGCCACGCGCTTGCGGTCCGCATCGAGCCGGACGAGTGCACCCTCGGAATCCGAAAAGGCTGTCTGCACAGCTTTTTCGTAGGCGATCACCGCCTGTTCGGTCCGCGCATTCTGCGCCTTCAACTCGGCCAGCTTGGCCGGGATCGACAGCAGCGGCTGTGTGATCGCCGCGCCGCTGACCACCGACTGTGCGGTGACCGAGAAGCCCGGTTGCGACGACTTCGACCAACCAAGCGACGGCGTAAAATTGAGCGTCGGCAAAAAAGCCAGCACGTCAGCGTCAGCGCGCCCGGCTGCCGAGGCCACGCGCGCCTCGGCTTCGCGCACGTCAGGCCGGCGCTTCAGTAATTGACTGGGGATCGCAGCAGGGATGGGCGGCAGGTTACCGACGCTCGCCTCAACCGCTATATTGGCTGTGGGCTCGATCGTGCGGCCTGCGAGGATCAGCAGCGTGCGCCGCTGGGCTTGCAGCTCGGCCTCAAGGCCCGCTGTTTGAGCGTTGGCCTGCGCCAGATCTCCGGCCACCCGGTCAGCGTCGGACGTTGCAGCAATTCCGAGAACTCCGCGCTTGCTTGAGCTGTCATAAAGTTCCTGCTCGATCCGGGCGGTCTCGCGGGCGTCGACCAGTTGAATGGCGAGGCCGCGGGCTTGGAAATAGGCGTCCGCGGTGCTGGCGGCGAGGCTGGCGCGCGCGCCCTCGTAGTTGAAGCGGGCCGCGGCAATGTCGCCGTTCACAGCCTTACGAGCCGCCAGGAAACGACCGAAAATGTCGACTTCCCAGCTGACGTTGAAATTCGCCGCCTGCGCGTCGCTCACACCGCTCGAGGAAAAGCCCGGGAAGCTGATCACTGTACCGGCCAATTGGTGAGTGTCGGTCCGCCGTGTGGAGCCGGTGACGTCGCCCTGCGGCAGGTAGTGGACCAGCGCCTCCGTGCGATTGGCGCGGGCCTCGTTCAGGCGCGCCGCGGCGCTTCGAGCATCCGGATTGGCGGCGAGAGCTTGATCGATCAGACCGCTCAGCTCGGTGTCGTTGAACGCCAGCCACCAGCGATCGAGGTCGATCGCACCTGCTGGCGCCGAGCCCTTCGAAATTTCGAAATCCGCCGGCAGGCGGGTGTCCGCCGGGCGCACATGTGCGCACGCGCCGAGCGCGAGGCAGGCCAAGACGGCGAGAGACACAGCAGAACGCATGGAAGATTTTCGTGACCGAGACGCGACGAGCCGTAAGGTCTTGCCCCTAGTCGCCGCCCGCATCCTCGCTGGATGCAGCGCCCCCATTGGATCCAGAGGCGAAATACGGCCGTCCAGCGACATGAACACACAAGCCCAGTGATGAATCTCCCACAGGCCGCCTCTTGTCGGGCGTGTCCGCGCGCCCTCCTCTGATCTAAACTCCGTATGTTGTAAAGTGTTATTCGATGTGTAGTTTGGCGGCATGGCGGCGGAATTCACAGGCGGCGGAGATCCCGGGCGGAGTATCGCTCTGCTCTGGAGCTTGCCTGGGCCCGGACGTCGCGGCCCCAAGCCACGCCACTCCGTCGAGGAGGTGGTGCAGGCCGCTATAGCGCTGGCAGACGCCGAAGGGTTGAGCGCACTTTCCATGCGCCGCGTGGCCGAGGCGCTCAGCCTGTCGCCCATGTCTCTCTACACTTACGTGCCCTCGAAAGCGGAGCTCGTGGATCTGATGCTCGACCGGGTAGCAGGTGAGGACCAGACGCCGAACCCCGCCGTCGGCTGGCGCGCCCGGCTGGAGCAGATCGCTCGGCAGGGCTGGGGCCGCGCCCAGCGCCATCCCTGGATCCTGCAGGTTGGCACCCATCGTCCGCCGCTCGGGCCCAATGTGCTGGCGAGGGTCGAGAGCACGCTTCGCGCCATCGACGGCCTGGGCCTTACCGAGATGGAGATGGACCAGGTCACGTCCGTCGTCAGCGATTATGTCCGAGGCGCCGTGCGCGCGGCGCTCGACGCCCGTGAGATCGAACAGCAGACCGGCATGACAGACGAGCAGTGGTGGGCGATTAACACGCCGTTGCTGCAAGGCCTCGTCGATCCCGCGCGCTACCCGACCACTGTCAGGATCGGCGAGGCCTACAAGAGTGGTAAGATGCCCAGGCCGGACCCAGAACGAAACTTCGAGTTCGGCCTTCAGCGCGTCCTCGACGGCGTTGCAGCCTTCATCGAAAACCCGCTCCGGCCGGCCTAGCCGTTCTGCCCCGGCGCCGCTAGGGTCGCGCATAAATTCGCACCCTTTTTCGAGTGATCGATGAAACAGATTCTTATCGGCGCCGTCGCTGCCTGCGCCATCGTCTCAAGCGCCTGGGCCGCTGACGTCAAGATCGACCCCGCCCTGCTATCGGAGCACATCAAGGTGCTCTCGTCCGACGCCTTTGAAGGCCGTGGTCCGGTGACGCCCGGCGAGGTGAAGGCGGTTGCCTACATCGCCAAAGAATTCAAGGCCGCCGGCCTGCAGCCGGGCGGCGACAAAACGAAGTCCGGCCGGGCCTGGACCCAGAACGTTCCCCTGGCGGAGTTCAACATCACAGGCCCGGTGACCTTCACGGCCAAGGCCGGTGGCAAGACCCTTTCCTGGAAGCAAGGTCAGGAGGTCGCCATCCGCGCGCCCCAGACCGGCGTGAACCACATTGACGTCAGGAATGCGCCGGTCGTCTTCGTGGGCTATGGCGTCAAAGCGCCTGAACGCAATTGGGACGACTTCAAGGGCGTCGACCTTCACGGCAAGATCGCTCTCGTCCTGGTCAATGACCCCGACTACGAGACCGGCGTCGGTGATTTCGGTGGCAAGGCGATGACCTACTATGGTCGCTGGACTTACAAGTACGAGGAAGCTGCTCGTCAGGGCGCAATCGGCTTCATCGTGATCCACGAAACCGGGCCCGCCGCGTATGGCTGGAACACCGTCAAGAACTCCAATACCAACGCGGTCTTCGACATCATCCGCAAGGACCCTACGAAGGTCCATGCACCCATCGAGGCCTGGATCCAGCGCGATCCAACGGTGGCGCTTTTCAAGATGGCTGGCCTGGATTTTGAGGCCCTTAAGAAACAAGCCCAAACGCGCAATTTCAAACCCGTGACGCTCTCGGGCGTGACGTTCTCAACCGCCTTCCAGGTCCTGGCTAGGAAGGTGATCTCGCACAACGTCGTGGGCGTCCTGCCGGGGACTAAGCACCCGAACGAGCGGATAATCTACACAGCCCACTGGGACCACTTGGGCGTGGGTCTGGCTGACGCCAAGGGCGACCGCATCTACAATGGCGCCGTGGACAACGCCTCTGGCGTCTCCGGCCTCATCGAGCTCGCACGTGCCTTCGCCCGTTCGCCCCGCACTGATCGGACGCAGATGTTTATGGCGGTGACTGCTGAGGAAAAGGGCCTGTTAGGTTCAGAATACTATGCGACGACCCCGCTCTACTCACTGGCCACGACCGTCGCGAACATCAATATGGACGGCGGCGCGGTGAACGGTCCGGCCAAGGATGTTTCCACCTCCGGCGACGGCGGTTTGACCCTGCAGGACGACCTTATCAACGTCGCCAAGGCGCACGGCCGCTACTTCACGCCGGACGCGCGTCCAGAGGCCGGCGGCTTCTTCCGGTCCGACCACTTCTCTTTCGCCAAGCAGGGCCTGCCGTCGATTTCCTTCAAGGGCGGCCAGGACCTGGTCAACGGCGGCGTTGCGGCCGGCAAGGCGGCAAGCGAGGCCTATACCCGCGACCGCTACCACCAGCCGGCTGACGAGTTTGATCCGAGCTGGGACCTGACCGGCTTCGCCCAGGATCTCGCCATCGTCTACGACCTCGGCCGCGACCTCGGCAATTCGCGCGAGTGGCCAGAGTGGAAGGCGGGCTCGGAATTTAAGGCAGCGCGGGACAAGACCGCTTTGGCACGTAAGTAGCGATCATGGCGGCGGGACAGATACGGGCGGGCATCGGCGGCTGGACCTTCGAGCCCTGGCGTGGGGTCTTCTATCCAGAGGGCCTCCGTCAGGCAGACGAACTCGCCTATGCCGCTTCCAAACTCACTGCGATCGAGATCAACGGCACGTACTATTCCAGCTTCAAGCCGGACAGCTGGGCCAAATGGCGGGCTGCCTCGCCGGAGGGTTTCAAGTTCGCCGTAAAGGCCTCGCGTTTCTGCACCAACCGCAAGGTGCTGGCCGACGGCGCAGAGAGCATGGGTAAATTCCTAAACCAGGGGCTCTCCGAGCTTGGCGACCGGCTCGGCCCGATCCTCTGGCAATTCGCCAACACCAAGAAATTCGACCCAGAGGACTTCGAGGGCTTCCTGAAGCTCTTGCCCAAGGCCCAGGACGGCCTGCCGCTCAGCCATGTGCTGGAGGTGCGCCACTCAACCTTTGTCGATCCAGCCTTCGTAGCGCTCGCCCGCAAGTACTCGGCAGTCGTGTGCCTGGCCGACCACTCCACCTACCCGATGATCGCCGACGTCACAGGCGATGTGGTCTATGCTCGCCTGCAAACCGGTTCCGACGACGAGCCCACGGCCTACAAGCCCGCCGACCTCGATCTCTGGACGAGCCGCCTCAAGGCCTACGCCGAGGGTGGCGCACCGTCGCACCTGGTGATGGCCGACGCGGCCAATCCCGCGCCTAAGACACCGCGCGACGTCTACGCCTTCGTCATCCACGAGGGGAAGGTGCGCGCACCGGCCGCCGCCATGGAGATCATTGAGCGGGTCAGCGCCTAAGCCCTCAAACGCAAACGGCGCCCGACAAGGGGCGCCGCCACGTGGTACGATACGTAGAATTTTCTAGGCGAAGGCGACTGCCGCGCGGCGCTTGCGCACTACCGCGCCCACCGCGCCGAAGCCGACGATCATCATCGCCCAGGTCGCCGGCTCCGGCACGCCGCCGCGAACCGAGAAAGTAAAGGCCTGATGATAGTTGCCGTTGCGGTCGTAGCTCGAGATGATCGTAGTCTCGACACCCGTCGACAGATAGCCGGTGGTCGCTGGATTGTTGATCGCCGCTTCGGTGATGTAGTTGGCCGTCGTCGTATCCAGTCCGTTGTGCGAGGTGACGGTGTAGGCCGGGCTCTCGATCTCCCAAATCGCTCCTTGGATCGCCGCCAGGTTAGGGGTCGTCTCGAGGCCAGAAGCCAGCGTCAGCAGCCGGTTGATCTCGGTCAGCTGCGTGCCGCTGAGCGCGGATCCCAGGTGTTGACCATCCACGTCCCTGTTGGTCGTCAAGGACTCGGTTTCATAGTTCAGGACCGGCTGAAAGCTCCCCAGGCCGATGTCGTCGAACAGGTCGACGCAGAACGCGGTGATGTTGTGGGTACCAGAGGCGTCCGTCACGCTGAAGGTCAGCGGGCCTTCATACACGTCCATGCCGCCACCGGTGAACCCGGCGCTTGGCCCGGTAATCTGAGCCGTATAACCCTGGTTCATGGAGGCGCTGTTCAGCAGCAGGGTGCTGGCCTGGGCGGGAAGCGCGACGAGAGCCGCGGCGACGACTGCAAAGTCGGAGCCAAATTCGCGCCTCAGGTGATGCATTGGATGTTGAGCTCGCCCGACTGGCGAAATTAGAACGCCGGCGATGATTGACCTCCCTAGGGTCAGAGGCGTTCGATTGCGGTCCAACGACATAGGGGACCGCCATGGCCGAATTCACTCTCGACGACCTGATGTTCCGTCCGGGCCTTATGAAGGGCCAGCGCATCCTGATTACCGGGGGCGGCACCGGGCTCGGCAAGGTGATGGCCGAGGCATGCCTGCTGCTGGGGGCTGAGGTCTATATTTGCGGCCGTCGCGGTGGCGTCGTCGAGGCGACCGCCAAGGACCTCATGGATGCTCACGGTGGCAAATGCGTTGGCGTGGCCTGCGACATCCGTGTGCCGGAAGCTATTGCTGACATGATCGACACTGTCTGGGCTGACGGCGGCGCGCTGACCGGCCTCGTCAACAACGCAGCCGGCAATTTTATCAGCCGAACAGAGGACCTTTCGGCCCGCGGCTTCGACGCTATCGCCAACATCGTCTTCCGCGGCTCCTTTTTCGTCACCCAGGAATGTGGCAAGCGCTGGCTGGCTGAAGGCAAGCACGCTTCGGTCGTCTCGATCCTGACCACCTGGGTGTGGCACGGCGGCCCGTTCACGGTACCCTCAGCCATGTCCAAGGCCGGCCTGAACGTCATGACCCAGTCTCTGGCGGTGGAATGGGGTAATCGCGGGGTCCGCTTTAACGCCATCGCCCCGGGACCCTTCCCGACTGAAGGCGCCTGGGCGCGACTGAACCCTGGCGCGGGTACGGAATCAGAGAAGGCGGATCCCACCATCCCGTTGGGTCGCAACGGCGAGATGCGTGAACTCGCCAACCTCGCCGTCTATCTGCTCGATCCGGGCTCGGCCTATGTGAACGGCCAGACCATCGCCATCGATGGCGGCTCGCACCTGCGAGGCGGCGGCGGCTTCACCCGCCTCGCTGAATGGGGCGACGCCGAATGGGAAGCTGCCCGGGACTCTATCCGCTCCGCCAACGAAAAAGACCGCGCTCAGCGAACCGTCTGATTGGCCCAGCGGTTGCTTTCCGTACGGACGCCCCTAGAGTGACGCGTGTCACTTTTGAGTCTGTCCCAAAAAGAGCTTCATGTCCCAGGTCACTTACCTCCCCGCCGTTGGCAAACGCGAACAGACCAAGGTCGCCAATCGTCAGTCGATCCTTGACGCCGCCCGGGAGGTATTTGGTGAGTTGGGGTACGAGACTGCGACCGTGCGCGACATCATTCGCCGCACCGGCCTCGCGGCGGGCACATTCTATAACTACTACCGCTCCAAGGAGGAGGTATTCGCGGCCCTTGCCGACGATGGCGCACGGCGCTTCGCCCCGATCCTCAAGAGCCTGCGCAGCAAGGGCTACACGTTCGAGGAATTCGTCCATCGCGCGATCAGCGCCTACTTCGGCTTCATCGCCGAGGAACAGCGCACTTGGATCGAACGTCGCCCGGCCGGAGAGCCGCATCCGCACGTCCAGGGCGAGACCCCTGAAATGGCCGCGGTCTTTGCCGAGATTCGTGACGCGCTCTCTGACGACATCGCCGAACGCAAGAGCCCCTTCTCGGATCCGGACTACATGGCCGCCGCGTGCATCGCCATCGCCCGAGACGTTGGCGACAAAATGCTGGAACGCCGCCCTATCGACACCGCCGGCGCCACGGAGTTCGCCGTCACCATGATCCTCAGCGGCCTAAAGGGCCTGCCTAAGGCAAAGACCTGACCATGCCAAGCTCCGCAACCCAGCGTTTGGTCGTTCGCAAGCTGCTCAGCCTGCCGACTCCGATGTTGCGTCTGATGTCGGGCGGCGGGGTGGTCTACCAGGGCGGTCGCACGCTCGATCCAAGGCTCCAATACCTGGCCGCCCAGTCGCGGGGCCAGCCGCCAATGAACACGCTCTCGCCCGAGGAGGCTCGCCGAGCCAGCGCGGGCGCCGTCGCAGCCATGAGCGGCGACCCGGAGCCTGGCGTTCGCATCGAGGCCCTTACCATTCCCGGACCTGGCGGCGACATTCCCGCCCGACTCTACCGCCCGGACACTCTGGACGCCCAGACGCCCGTCATGGTCTTCGCCCACATGGGCGGCGGCGTGATCGGCGACCTGGAGACGTGCCACGCCTTCTGCACCATCCTGGCTAAGACCGGGCGCGGCCCGGTGATCTCGGTCAACTATCGATTGGCGCCCGAGCATCGCTTCCCCGCGGGACTTGAGGACACTCTCGCCGCCTACCGTTTTGCCCGTGACAACGCCAACCAATTCGGGGCGCCGTCCGGCAAGGCAGCCATCGGCGGCGATTCCATGGGTGGCAATTTCGCGGCCATCGTCTGTCAGGAGATGGCGCGCAACGGCGAGCCGCAGCCCGCCTTGCAGCTCCTGATCTACCCTTGCGTTGATGTGGCTTGCGAAAGCGCCTCGATGACCACCTACGGCGACGCCTTCCCTTTGAGCCGATCGACCATGGACTGGTTCATGGGCCACTATATGGCGCCGGGCGACGGCCCCGCCGATCTCCGTCTCTCGCCTTTGCGCGCCGAGGATCTCTCCGGCCTCGCGCCCGCCGTCGTGGTAACTGCCGGCTTCGACCCACTGCTTGACCAGGGCGAATGCTATGCGCGGCGGCTGAAGGAGGCCCGCGTTCCCACGATCTACCGCTGCTATGACAGCCTGGCGCACGCTTTCAGCGCCTTTACCGGCGCAGTGCCCTGCGCTGACGTGGCCTGCCGCGAAGTGGCGGGCCTGGTCCGCGAGGGTTTCGAAGGCCGTATCGTTTGAAGGCTCTGGTCGTCGAGGCCCTGCTCCCGGACTACGCGGGCTGTGTGGTCAAGGAAGTCCCGACGCCCAAGCCGGGACCCGGCGAGGTGCTGATCCGCGTCCGGGCATCGGCCGTGAACTTCCCTGACCTGATGCAGACCCGCGGAGATCACCAGCACAAGCCGCAGGTTCCCTTCGTCCCCGGCATGGAGCTGGCAGGCGAGGTCGAGGCGGTGGGCGAAGGCGTCACGGACTTTCAACGGGGCGAGGCGGTGTGCGGCGGTGGCCGCGGCGGCATGGCAGAATACGCGGTGTTGCCGGCAGCGGGGCTCAGCCGCAAGCCGGAGACCCTGAGTTTCAGCCAAGCGGCCGGCTATGCGGTAGCCTATCTCACGGCGTACGTGGCCTTCGAACGCTGCGCGCGCCTGCAACCTGGCGAATGGGTGCTAGTGCACGGCGCGGCGGGCGGCGTCGGACTGGCGGCCGTCGACCTCGGCCGAATCATTGGCGCCAAGGTGATCGCAGCCTCGGCCTCCGACGCTAAGCTGGCCGTGGTTGCCGAAATGTACGCACCCGCGGCGACCGTCAACGTCTCGAACGGCTTCCGCGAACGAGTGAAGGAGCTCACCGGCGGGCGCGGCGCGGACGTGATCTACGACCCTGTCGGTGGCGACGTTTTCGACGAGAGCTTGCGCTGCATCGCCTTTGGCGGCCGCATCCTCTCAATTGGCTTCACCTCAGGCCGCCTGCCGCTGCTTCCGGTCAACATCGCGCTCATCAAGGGCTTCTCGGTCATCGGCGTCCGCGCCGGCGAATTCGGCCGCCAGTTCCCCGAGAAGGGCCGCGAAAACCACGCCGCCATCTGGAAGCTGGCCGAAGACGGCTTGGTCAAACCCCGCGTGGACGCCGAATACCCCCTGGCTGACTGGCGCAGCGCCTTCGACTCTCTCGCCGACCGCAAGGTGATCGGAAAGTCGGTGGTAAGACCGGATTTATAGACGCCGCGACTGACACTATGACGGGCTAATGAGGGTCACACGGTTGACACGCCCTCACCCTTCCACTATCCACCGCCGCTCGATTTTCGACCCCGGAGCCTTCCGTGAAGCGGACCTTTCAGCCTTCCCGTCTCGTCCGCGCCCGTCGCCACGGCTTCCGCCTGCGCATGTCCACGAAGAACGGACAAAAGGTGCTGGCTCGTCGTCGCGCCAAGGGCCGCAAGCGTCTGAGCGCCTAATCTTCGGCTTGCGCTAAGGTGTCGGTGTGACCGACGCCCTCTTTAAAATTGAACGCCTCAAGAAGCGCCCGGATTTCATGGCTTGCGCCAAGGCCGCCTATTGCGCGCGTGGCGCGGTGCTGATCCAGGCCCGCGCACGCGATGCCGTGCCCATAGTCCGCGCCGGGTTCACGGCCACCAAGCGCATCGGCGGGGCTGTCGAGCGGAATCGCGCCAAGCGCCGTCTACGCGAAGCCGCCCGCCTCTTGCTTCCGGCGCACGCCACCCCAGGTTTTGACTATGTTTTCATCGCCAGAGGCGGCGTGACGTCGCGCCCTTGGCCGCGTTTGCTTGACGATGTGAAAAGCGCGCTGATAAGGCTCGCCGCCGACCGCGACCGCCCTGCGTCCTAAGGGCCTTTCTCTTTAGCCGGACCGCGTCCACTCCATGCAAGACGATTCCAGCCGCAACACGATCATCTTCCTCGTGTGCGCGCTCGTGCTCTTTGTTCTCTACAACACGTTCTTCCTAGAGCCGCAGCAGAAGCGGCTGGAGCAGGAGCGCAAGCTGCACCCGCCTGCGGCGGCGCAAGCCTTGGTTCCTGGCGCTCCCGCGCTGAACGCTCCGCCCGCAGTGACTAGAGCAGCAGCGCTGGCCGCCAGCCCGCGTGTGCCGATCTCTACGCCGGCGCTGAAAGGCTCGATTTCGCTTCGTGGAGCGCGCCTCGACGACCTTTTCCTCACTCAGTACGCCCAGACAACCGCTAAGGGTTCGCCCCCGGTGGAGATGCTGCGCCCCGAGGGCACAGCCTTCCCGTGGTTCGTCGACTTCGGCTGGGTCGGCCAGAATGTGCCCGGCCTGCCCGGCCCGGCCACCGTCTGGACCCTGGCACAAGGAACGACGCTCGCCCCCAAACAACCGATCGTGCTTACCTACACGAACGGCCAGGGCCTGACCTTTACCCGCAAGGTGGAGGTGGACGACCACTACATGTTCACGCTCACCGATAAGGTGGCCAACACCGGCGCCCTACCCGTGACGCTGGCGCCCTATGGCTCCGTCCAGCGCCAAGGGGTGCCGGCCGATGTCGGAAAGAAAGGCGTCGTGCATGAGGGCTCGGTGGGCTACCTCGATGGTCGCGTTCGGGCCTTCAAATATAAAGACCTCTCCAAGTCCGCAGCCGCTCAGGAATTCAACTCTTCGGCGGCCTGGACCGGGATCACCGACATGTACTGGCTAGCCGCGCTTATCCCAAACGCCGCCGAACCTGTGCACGCTGTCTTCCGCGACGCGAAATCCGGCTCGCTTGACGTCTACGAGGCCAATTACACTGGTGCGGCCCGCACGATCGGGCCAGCTCAGCAGATCAGCACCACCCAGCACGTCTTCGTCGGCGCCAAGACCGTTCCCCTGTTGCAGCGCTACCAAAAGACCCTGGGGATTACCCATTTCGATGACGCAGTCGATTGGGGCATGTTCTGGTTCCTCACCCGACCGATTTTTATCTTCCTGGAGTTCATCTTCGCCCACGTGGGCACCTTCGGCATCGCCATCCTGCTGCTCACCGTCTGCGTGCGCCTGGCCTTCTTCCCGATCGCCAACAAGCAGTACGAGTCGATGACCAAGATGAAGAAACTCCAGCCGATGCAGGAGGAAATTCGCAAGCGCTTCAAGGAAGATCCGGCCAAGCAGCAGCAGGAGATCATGGCCCTCTACCAGCGGGAAAAGGTCAATCCATTGGCCGGCTGCCTGCCGATCCTATTGCAGATCCCGGTGTTCTTCTCGCTCTACAAGGTGCTCTCGGTGACCATCGAGATGCGCCACGCTCCTTTCCTGGCGTTCACCGACCTATCGGCGCGCGATCCGACCTCGATTTGGAACCTGTTCGGCCTGATCCCCTGGGACCCGGCGCATGTGCCCCTGATCGGGACCTATCTCGATGGCCCGCTGCACCTGGGCATCCTGCCGTTGCTCTACGGCTTTACGATGTTCCTCACGACATCCATGAGTCCGCCGGCCGGCGACCCGGCTCAGCAGCGGATCTTCCAACTCATGCCGCTGATGTTCATGTTCATCATGGCCCCCTTCGCCGTGGGCCTGTTGATCTACTGGACTTGGTCGAACGTGCTCACCACGCTCCAGCAGTACGTGATGATGCGGCGCTTCAAAGTGGACAATCCCATCGATCGAACGCTGGCCCGCCTTACCGGCAAGGCGCCACCCGGGTGACCGACGGAACCTTCACTGCGGACGAGCTAGAGGCCGCGCGCGTCCTCTTCGCCCACGAGGTATCGTTCATGATGGGTGCGGTGCAAATCGCCGGGCTACCGCCTGCCGACCTACCGGAGGTCGCCTTCGCTGGTCGCTCCAACGTCGGCAAGTCGACGCTGATCAACGCCGTTGCCGGCCGCCTGCATCTGGCGCGCGCGTCCAACTCGCCCGGCCGCACCCGCGAGGTGAACTTCTTTGTCGCCGATGAAAAGCTGCGCCTCGTCGACCTGCCTGGTTACGGCTTCGCCCGCGCCTCTCGCGGCGACGTAAAGAAGTTCCAGAACCTCGGCCGCGACTACCTGCGCGGCCGCCCAAACTTGAAGCGCGCCTATCTGCTGATCGACGCCCGCCACGGCCTGAAGGATGTGGACAAGGAAGCCCTTGATACCTTCGATATTGCGGCTGTCTCCTACCAGATCGTGCTCACCAAAGCTGACAAGCTGAAGACCTCCGAGGTCGAGGCCGTCACCACCAAGACCCTCGCAGCCATCGCCAAGCGGCCGGCAGCGTTCCCCCGCGTCCTAGCAACCTCCGCCGAGAAGGGCTGGGGCATCCCCGAACTCCGGGCCGAGATCGTCGCAGCCTGCGCGATCTAGCCGGACATGGGTTCATGCGGCTATGAAGTCACCATGCTCCAGACAGACACCCGCACAGTCTACGACGCCGACCTCAACCTCTTCCGCGACCAGGTTCGGAAGTTCTACGACAAGGCGCTGATCCCGCACCTCGACCGCTGGGAAGAGGAAGGCGTCGTTGACCGTACCTTCTGGCTGGCGGCTGGTGAGGCGGGCCTGCTCTGCCCACAGGTGCCGGAGGAATATGGCGGGCTAGACGCCGACTACCGCTACAACGCCGTTATCGGCGAGGAGCTCTGAGGTGGCGCCGGAAATTCGGACAGTTGGCTAAGGTAGGTTCGACCTCTTTGAAGGACGGACTTTATGACTGGGAAGCGGAAGCGGTACTCGGCTGA
>JAYUBY010000582.1:0-4622 GCA_043740635.1 Alphaproteobacteria bacterium | reverse complement strand
GCCATCCTCGACGCCGTCTGCGACGCCTGGAACCGCCTCATCGCCGAGCCAGACCGCATCCAATCCCTCGGCGCGCGGACATGGGCTTGCTGCGGTCAGAATTAGCGGCGGTTGATATTAGCATTCTACAAGGTCGTCGGGACGCTCCAAGTCACGGGGTTTTATTTTGGGCGGCAGCGCCATGGGGGCATCAGCGGTGACCATCTGCTGATTTGTGTTCCGAAGCCGCGGCGTGAGCCGCGCGATAGGTCAAGCTATCATCTTAAAGGGTGGAAACCCCGAGGGTTGATGAAAGGCGATATCGAAAGACCGGGGTGGTAGCTTGGCACGGTTGCAATGCCATTGGTGGCCAGTGGAGAGCCCACCGGGGACGGTGCAGACGTGCGGACCGACTTGCTGCAGTAGCGCCGGTTTGTCACCGTCAACGGTGTAGGCAGCTCAGGGTTGTCCGAGGCCAGCTTGATGGCCGTTAAAGAAAATCAGCCGTTGTCGGCCAGCGCGGCGCCACCCGCCCGATATAGCGCTTTCATCAGGCCGCGAAGCCTACATCCAGCCGTTGATGTCGTCCCGGCTAGTGAGGTTCTGGATGACATCGAAGCCTCCAGTCCGGGCGAGCGCCTTGATCAATGCTTCACGACCTTGTCGTTGACGGTCGCCGCGCCATTGGGAGCCTGACCGTTGGGTGGCGCTGGCACCCCGCCGACTGAGGGTTCCGGCGCCGACGCTGTGGTCTGTGACGGCGGCGAGGCTTGGACGGGCTTGTCGTCCTCGCCGTCCTTTTCCTTCGTACAGGCACAGAGGCCGATCAGCGCTGCCGCGGCGCAGACCGCGATCAAGCTTTGAAAGGGTGTTCGGGCTGAAGGCGCTTGGAAATTGGGACGGATCATTCTTAGCTCCGAGGGCTGGAGAAGAGAACCTTAGCGGCGGCGCGCCGTGAAGGGGCTGTCGGTCGAAGGCGTTGGACAGCAAGGGGGTTTCCTAGGCTGGGCATGGCTTGCGGGCGATTTCGTCAAGAAGAGCGTCGATCTTCGGTAGCATCGCGGCGCGCGCGCCCGCGTAGTCGGTCTTCCACGACGGAATATCCCAGGCGCGGGCCCTGGCCATCCCCGGCGCGGCGATGGCCTCTTCGAATCCTACGACCACGTCGGCGTGGGCGATGTCGGATTGCGCCAGAGGCCTTAGCGGTTCGGCGCGCGGGTCGATGCCGTCGTGCTGCAGCTTCGCGGCGAGTTCCGGCGTCATGTGGTCTGCCGGACTGACGCCGCGGGAATGAACCTCAACCTTCAGGCCACGCTGGGCCGCGCTCTGTTTCAACTGTTCGCGCGCGATGGCGCTCTTCACGGTGCCCGCCGGGCAGACGAAGAGTACCCGTGTTGGCCGGCAGGGCGTCGCCGCGGCGACGATGGTGGGCGCGAGCAGGAGGCCTAGCAATAAGGTCCGGCGTGTGGCGGGTCGATCGGCGGAAGGCGTAGTCATGGCGCGGTCTCCAAGCGGAGCTGCGCGGTCGTTGGGCCCCATGAGCCTGAACGGGACACCGCTTGACCCCGCGCCGGCAGCATAGCGGATCAGCGAGCAGAGTGTCAGGGGATCGCGTCCATGACCCGCAGCACCGCCTGTCCGCCCAGGTTGCGCAAGGGGAAATAAACGCGGTGGCTCGTGGGATCGACGCCGACGATATGGGCGTTGTCAGCCAGTTTTTCCTCGCCCAGCTTGCGTAGGGTCGGCGACGAGATGTCGAATACCGAGACAACGCCAGCCTCGCCGGCCACATAGAGCCGCGAAAGGGCGAAATCGGCCGCCAGGACATCCGGCCCGGCGCCGATCGGCTGCTTCGAGACGACCTTGTGGTCCTTCAGGGAGATGACTAGCAGCTTGGCGTTTCCCTGGCAGGCGACATAGGCCAACTGCCGCTGGGGATCGATCAGCAAGCCGTGGTTCTCCGTACAGCCGGGCAAAGGCCAGCGGCCGGCGATCTTGTCGGCCGCCGGATCGATGGCCACCAGCTCATTGGTGGTCTGCTCATTGGAGTAGATCAGGCCGTCGGCCCGGTCGTACTGGGTGTTGCCCACCTCACCACCCATCGGGATCTGGCTTAGCAGCTTGTTCGTGGCTGCGTCGATGACACCGACGACCTTGCCGCTCTCGTCGGAAACATAGAGCTTGTTGCGGGTCGGCTCCCACGCGATGCCGTCGGGGTAGTGGCCGCTCGGGCCGCGTCCGATCACGGTGAGGGTACGCTCGTCGATGGTCACGACCTCGTCCGCGCCGGTGGCCGAGGCGTAGACCCGGCGCTGCTCCGGCACGGCCAGGACTCCATGCACGCCGGAGACGTTCGGGATGACCTTCACCAGGCGATTGGCCTTGACGTCCACTACCAGCACCCGCCCGCCGGCAAGGTCGGCCATGAACAGCAGGCCGGTCTTCGGATCGAGGCTCTCGTAATCGAAGCGGCGCGTCGCCGCGCCGATCGGAATGTCAGCTACCAGCTTCAGCGGGAGCTGGGCGGCCTGGGAGCGTCCTACGCAGCCGGAAGCGCTTGCGCAGAGCATGATGGCCACGGCGCGCGAGAGGGTCCGAACAAAACGAGATGCTGCGATCATGCCTGCGTCCCAATGCCTAGCGGTTCAGCGCTGGCGATCTTGTTCTGGCCCGCCACGGGCAGCAAGCCCAGCGCGACGCCCAGCAAGGCTCGCGCTAAGCCGGGCTTGCGCTACCGGTCGCAGCGCGTAGAACTCGATCCGCGGGCAGCTGCGGGCGCCCGACTTGGCGATTTTCGCCCAAGACCCGCTCCGCGCCTTCTGCTGTGCAGAAGGGTTAGGAGCGTTGGTTGTAGACTGAGCCAGCGCCTCTTTTTGAGGTCGACCGCCATGAAAAATTCACTCTCGCGCGCCGCACCGGGCCTCGTCGCGCTTGTCATCTCCGTCGTCGGGCTGCCAACCCTTGCCGGGGCGCAGACCAAAATGGATCACCAACCAGCCGGCGCGGCCGACTGGAAGAGTGTCGCAGACGTTTTCGGATTCGCCGGAGATGTCCTGCCCGCGGACGTCATCCGGTTCAACATGCCGCGCAAGGACCTGCACGTCATGGTCGGCGGCCTTGAAATCAAGCCCGGTCTTGCCCTGGGCGCTTGGGCGGCGTTCCGACACGTCGGCAAGAACGACGCGATGGTGATGGGTGATCTCGTTCTCACTGAGGAGGAGGTCGCTCCAGTGATGAAAGCCCTTGAGGACGGAGGCGTGGAGGTGACTGCCATCCACAACCATCTCATCGGGGAGATACCGAAAATCGTCTACATCCACATGGGCGGACACGGCGACCCTGTGAAGATGGCGCGGACGATCAAGCAAGCGGTTTCGCTCACAAAATCACCTTTTCCCCAGGGCGGCGGCGCCAAGGAGAGCGAAGACATCGAATTTGACGTCGCCGCCGTTCGGAACATTCTTGGCCACCCCGGAAACGTGAGCGGAGGCGTGCTGCATTTCAATGTGGCGCGCCCCGAGAAGCTTACCGAGGAAGGGATGGAGACGCCGCCGTCGATGGGAATGGGCGTCTCGATCAACTTCCAACCGACCGGCAACGGGAAGGCCGCCATCGCAGGGGATTTTGCATTGCTGGGCCGCGAGGTCGAACCGGTCCTGAAAGTTCTGCAGAACAATGGCGTTCAAGCCACGGCGCTGCATAGCCATGCCTTAAATGATGTTCCACGCCTCTTCTACATGCACATCTGGGCCAACGACGATGCCCAAAAGCTCGCTCACGTGCTTCGGACTGCGCTGGACAAGACAGCCGTCAAATCTGGGGGATGATCGCAGGCGTCTGACTTAACGGGTGACGCTGATTTCGCGTGGTTTTCTAAGCGTAAGGCGTGGCCGCGGTCAGTCGCGATACATAGCGTCGTACACGTCGTCGTCAACGGATCAGCGGATGCCCGGACGCGTGTGAGAAGGCGCAAGACAACCTCTGCCGGTTCGAGCGCAAACCTAACCCGTGTTTCGAGCTATGATTTAGGCAGCCGAGTGCAGGGCCAGAGAATCGGGCCGTCGGCGGCGGAAATGACTGGCGCAATAACGAGGTGAACGGGAAGCGCAGGCCTTAGCACCGGCAACCAGCGCCCTACGTAGCCCGGATCAACCCTTGGATCGTGCGACGCCGCCGCATGATAGCCCCAAGGCCACCGATCCCGAAAAGCATGAGCGCCCAGGAATTGGGCTCGGGAACAGCTGTGATCGTCGAGTTGTTCGGCGCGAAATCAGAGATGGCTGCGTTCCCCGGCGCCACAGCAGAGCTGCGCGGCCATATATTGAAACCGTATTGAAGCGGCGAGAACCCAGTGCTGGGGAGCATAGATAACGGTATGACTGCGGAAATGGTCGATCCTGAAATATTCACCGACCCAGCGGCTAGATTGGTCACGCCTGGAATTAGATTTACCACGCCGGTAGAATTTTTCTGAAGCACGATGACAGCGTTGAACAGAACGCCCGACTCTGAGATGCGGTGCGGGTGAGCCACCGCGATCGACACTGAGGTGGCGCCGGAAATTCGGACAGTTGGCTAAGGTAGGTTCGACCTCTTTGAAGGACGGACTTTATGACTGGGAAGCGGAAGCGGTACTCGGCTGA
>JAYUBY010000581.1:0-1850 GCA_043740635.1 Alphaproteobacteria bacterium | reverse complement strand
TCCCATGGGAGCGGTTCTGTGAAACCGTGGCCGAAGCCCAGGCGCTTTCTCGGTCGGAAGAGTTCGATCCCTTCCAGATGTTAGGCGAGCACTATGCCGGCGTCCGCCGTTGGTCCCCGGCCTTCCTCGAGACCTTCACGTTCCAAGGCGTCCCGGCCGCGGCTTCGCTATTGCGAGCGATCAATGTCCTGCGGGAGGTGAACGCCGGTCAGATCTCCAATCTCCCGAAATCTCCGCCAACCGGCTTCGTCCGGGAACGCTGGGCGCGGCACGTGTTTGTCGATGGCGTGATCAACAAGCGGTACTACGAGCTCTGCGTACTCTCCGAATTGCGCGATCGCCTACGCGCCGGCGACGTCTGGGTCGCCGGCAGCAGGCGCTACCGCTCGTTTGAAGAACGCCTGATCTCCCCGGAAACCCTGCGCGAGTTGGAGGTGAGCGGAACTCTGCCGATCGCGGTCGACGCCGATTTCGAGCGCTTCATCGACGCCCGTCGCACGATCCTGGACGACCGCCTGGCTGCGATCAACGTCAAGGCGCAGGGGGGCCTGCTGCCGGATGTCACCCTCGAAAAGGGCGTCCTCAAGATCACGCCGATCGAGAAGTCTACGCCGCCGGAAGCCGAAGCCTTGGCGGCGCGCCTTTACGCGATGCTGCCTCGGGTTCGGATCACCGATCTTCTCGCCGAGGTCGCTCGATGGACCCTATTTCCTGAATGCTTCACCCATCTGCGTACCGGCGAGCTGGCGGCCAACCCGCAGGTGCTGATGGCGAGTTTGCTGGCGGAGGGCCTCAACCTCGGCCTGACCCGCATGGCCGAGGCCTGTGACGTCGGCAGCCTGGGTCAGCTGGCCTGGACGTCGGACTGGCACATCAGGGAGGAGACCTACGCCATGGCGCTCCAGCGCCTGGTCAATCAACAGCAGCGTGAGCCGCTGGCCGTGCTGTTTGGAGCCGGGACATCTTCCTCATCGGATGGGCAGTTCTTCAAGGCTGGAGGGCTCGGCCGGGACGGCGCCAGTCACAACGCCCACTACGGCGCCGAGCCAGGCGGCAAATTCTACACCCACGTCTCCGATCGCTATGCGCCGTTCCATACCAAGGTGATCGCAGCCACGGCGAGCGAGGCGCTGCATGTCCTCGACGGGCTTCTCTATCATCAGTCGGATGTCACCGTGCGGCGGCACCATACGGACGGCGGCGGCGATTCCGACCTCGTCTTCGCTCTGTGTGCGCTGTCGGGTTTTCAGTACGCGCCGCGGATCCCAGATTTGAAGAGCCGCAAGCTCTACTGCTTCGGCAAGCCGACCACCTATCCGTCGCTGGAACCCCTGATCGCAGGTCGGATCAATATCGCCCTGATCCGTGCCCATTGGCCGGAAATTCTGCGGGTGGCCGCCTCGATCCGCACGGGGACCGTTACGGCGTCACTGATCATGCGCCAGTTGGCCTCGTTCCCTCGTCAGAACGGTCTCGCATCGGCGCTGCGGGAATTGGGACGGCTGGAACGGACGCTCTTCACCCTAGACTGGATCGAAGACCCTGACCTGCGCCGCGACACGGGCCGGGAGCTCAACAAGGGCGAGGCGCGCAACAGCTTGGCCCGGGCCGTGTTCATTCATCGGCTCGGCGAAATCCGTGACCGCACCTACGAGAACCAGCAGCACCGCGCCTCGGGGCTGAACCTGCTGGTCACAGCGATCATCCTCTGGAACACCCGATATCTCGGGCGCGCCGTCGCCGCGCTACGCGGCATAGAGGACGTCCCCGACGACCTCTTGAAACACCTGTCCCCCTTGGGCTGGGAGCACGTGAACCTCACCGGCGATTACATCTGGGCCGCCGCGGAC
>JAYUBY010000580.1:0-5712 GCA_043740635.1 Alphaproteobacteria bacterium | reverse complement strand
TTGTAGAGCCCGACTCTCGGCTTGGGTCCGCAGCCGGCGTTATAAATGTCGCGCTCGGTGGCCTGAAGGCTCCAGGCCTGCTTTCCGTCGGCCAGATGGATCGCGATCAGGGCGTCTGTGTTTTTGTGGGCAGGTGGCGAATTGCTTTCGCCGGTGCCGAAATAGATTAGGCCACGCTGCTCATCGACGACGGGCGAATTCCAGATCGGCGCGCCGGAGGGACCCAACAGCATCTTGCCGTCGCCCCGGTCGCGGACCGGTTTGGCATCCTCCATCGTGTCGTAGCGCCACTGCTGTGCGCCCGTAGCTGGCTCCAGTGACAGGACGAAGCCATGGTTGGTGCAGCAGGGCACAGCGTTGTCCGCCGCGGTCATGATCTCATACTGAGACACGGGCACGATGATCCGGTCCTTCAGGATCCTCGGCGTGCCGGTGGTCATCGAAAAGGAGTATGCGCCGACATTCTTCGTCCAGACGGCCTTGCCCGTGCGGGCGTCGACGACGTGGACCGTGGAGTCCATGCCCCGAGAATGCCAGCACCTTTCGGCCGGTCTTTAAGCCCGGCGCGGAGATGACGCCGTAGGCGGCGCTGGTGCGCAGCGGCGCACCCTTGGGTGTGTTGTAGACCCACTTGAGACACGGCTTGGCTGGCACGCTGACGTCGAAGGCGTACATAGCCGAGGCTTCGGCGATCGGCAGAAAGACAGTGTTTCCGACCACGGCGGCCTGGGCGCGCATCATGGTCACGTCAGGGAAGGCGATCGCCCAGGCGAGCTCCAACTTACCGAGGCCGGACTTGGTCAGGCCCGTCTGAGCGGACGTAAGCACGCGGGTATTGCGTGCGTCGAAGCCGAATGTGGAGACAGCGGCAGCGCCAGTGATGTCGGCGTCGCGGTGGCTGGCGTCGCAAGCCATGGCCTGGCTCCAGGCATCCACCGTCGCGAACGACTTGCCGGTCAGGTAGTTGATCAACTGGACGCGAGTCTTGTCGGTCAAACCGGCTCCCTGGACCCGCATCTTGCCTTCGGTCAGCGCGTAGGTGAGCGTCTGGACGCTCATGGCCTCGAGGGTCGCCTTGGTAGGCGCATGAGTTTCGTCGGGGCGGTCGTGGCAGGCCGCGCAGTGCTGCCGGTAGAGCGGCTGGCCGGGGTGTGGGATCGGCACCTGGGCCATCGCGCTTCTGCCCGAGAAGGCGCCGATCAAGGCCGCAAGCGCGGCCGCCGCCGTAAGGCGCAGCAGGTACATCCTCGTCTTCCCCTTTTTGTCTCGTTGGGCCAAGGATAGGCGATTGCGCCGGAAGAGCCGCAAGCCAAATTCGCGGGCCGGCTCGCTTGACCTGCCCTTGACGTCTTTGGGGCCCGCACCGCAAATGACCGCCAAATCAAACGAACGTTTTAGGAAGCCTAGCCATGAGCGAAGTGATGGAAAAGACGGGTAGCCTGGCAGGCACGCTGTTCGACCTGACCGGCAAGGTGGCGGTGATTACCGGGTCCTCGCGCGGCATCGGCAAGGCCATTGCAGAGCAGATGGCCGCTCATGGCGCGAAGGTCGTGATCTCCTCACGCAAGGCGGGTCCCTGTGAAGAGGTGGCCGCCGCAATCAATGCGCGCGCCGCCGGCCACGCCATAGCGGTGCCGGCCAACATCTCGTCGAAGGACGACCTGCAACGGCTGATTGACGAGACCCGCAAAGCTTTCGGCAAGATCGACATCTTAGTCTGCAACGCCGCCTCGAATCCGTTCTACGGCAGCCAGCTCGATATCTCGGACGACGCCTTCGGCAAGATCCTGTCGAACAACATTGTCGCCAACAACTGGATGATTGGCATGGTCGCGCCGGAGATGAAGGAACGTAAGGACGGGGCGATCATCATCGTTTCGTCCATTGGCGGCTTGCGGGGTTCGACGGTGATCGGCGCCTACTGCATTTCCAAGGCCGCCGATATGCAGCTCGCTCGAAACCTCGCCCAGGAACTGGGTCCGCACAACATCCGGGTCAATTGCGTCGCGCCGGGACTGGTGAAAACCGATTTCGCCAAGGCGCTATGGGACACGCCGGAGGGCGAGAAACGCGCCAGCTCCGGCACGCCGCTTCGTCGCCTGGGCGAGCCGGAAGACCTGGCGGGAGCCGCCGTCTACTTGGCTTCTCGCGCCGGCGCCTGGACGACGGGCCAGACCATCGTCGTCGATGGCGGCTCGACCTGCTGAGCCGAACCGTCGTCAGCTTCCTGTCGTCTGAAAGACGATCCGGGGATTCAAGCTAGGGTTGGTGATGAGGCGCGGCGGTTGCCCCCTCCGATCAACCTTCGGCTGACCTGAGGGTGACGACGTCGAGATGTTTTCCGAACTACTCCGCCACCGCCTCGCCTGACCCACCAAACTCAGTCGGGAAGTCCTTCAGCTTGGGCAGGCCGTCCTTCATGCGCAGGACGGTCTCGGAATAGTTGATGTGCACGCCAGGCTGGAAATCGAGCGTCGGGATCGTGGCTGCGAAGACATCGACCAGGCCCAATGGCGGGTGGTCGGTCATCAGGTGGCCGCCGTACTCTGTGCAGTACTTGCGGTAGCTGACCTCGGTCTTGTGGTAGGTAGCGACCTTGTCGGCGCCCTTGGTGACCTTCACCGCGTCAGGCTTCCAGAGGCTGCAAGCGTTGACCGGCCCGCCCGACCAGGATCGGCACGAGGTACAATGGCAATAGCCCATGCCTTCCGGCGATCCGCTCACCTTGATCGTGACCGCGCCGCAGAAGCAGCTTCCCGTGTGGCTCATGACAAACTCCCGATGTTTGTGTGGCCTTAGGTTGAACAGCATCTCCAGCCTTGCGGTAAGGCGTTCAGATAGACATCCTACGGGGGCGATTGCGACAGTGGCCAGGTCGTCTAGGCTTTCACAATCATCTCAAGGCCGCCGTCGAACGGCAGGGTTATGGCGCGTAGACCGTTTGCGGGATCCTCGACGAACTCGAAGAACCGGCCGTAGGCGTGGCGCACACGAGTGGTGTTGTCGGCAACAATCATACTACCTGTACGAAGATGCGGTGCGATCAGCTCGATCGCTGGTCTGGCCGTCTCGGTCCAGATGTCCATCAGGACGAAGTCAACGGGGCCATCGATGACCTTCAGGGTCTCACGCAGGTCGCCCTCGCGCAGGTCAATGAATTCGGCAAGACCAGCCTCGATGAAGGTCTTGCGAGCGGCCGCTGCTTTGGTCGGCTCGTGCTCCGTGCCGATCACAACGCCGTGGCCATTCGCCCTGACCGCTGCTGCCAGATAGAGCGTCGAGACGCCAAACGAGGTGCCGACCTCGACCACACGCCGGGCCCCAATCGACCGGCAGAGCAGGTGGCAAAACTCCGCCTTTGGCGGCTCTAGCGCCACCAGCTTGTCTGCCATGTAGCGGTGGGACTTCTCGTCCAGGCCATCCCACGACAGTTCTCCCCGCTTGCCGCGCTCAGAGAACCAGGCGCCCGTCTCAGCCTCCTGGGCTTCGCTTTCAGCGTGCAGGCGATCGACGATCGCCTGCAGGGCCGGGTCACCAAGGACACTCATTCCGGCCATTGTACCGACTCGTACTGCATCGCGCCGGCAATGTTGCCCTCAGTGTCCTGAAAGAAGATCAAGCGTCCGACGCCCTCGATGTGGGATGGCGGCATGACAATCTTGCCGCCATGTGCCTCGACCGCGACGATGGTCGCGTCGATGTCCTCGACGCCAAAGCTGACCTCCATCCCCGGCATCTTTTGACCGCCAATGTCGCGCCGCCCTTGCAAAGCGCCCATGTGTCCATCGCCCGTAGAACGAGTTTGGTAGAAGCCGGGTCGTCCCCAAGGCGTAAGCGTCCAACCGAAAACCTGCTCGTAGAAGGCCTTGGCGCGTGGAACGTCATCGGCGTTGATCGCGAAATGACGCAAGGTTGTGGGCATAGCGAAGCCTCCTCTGTGACTGAGGCTAGGATCTTAGGATGACCTTCGGAAGACCGGCGTTCGTCAGGCGCCGCGCGAGAGGTCCCTTGCCCTGGCCAACCGTTCAATGCCGGAGTCGAGGGTGTCGTCACGCTTCGAAAAGCAGAGGCGCACGATGTTCGTAACCGCGTCTTCCTCGTAAAGTGCTGAGACCGGGATCGCTGCGACGCCAGCCTTCTTCACCGCGCGAAGGCAGAAGTCGCGATCGCCCTCGGCCACGCCTGAGGCGGTCAGGTCGATATTCAGGAAGTAGGTGCCCTGCGAGGGCAGGACCGCAAAGCCCTCCCTCTTCAGGCCGTTGGTTAGCCGGTCTCGGGAACGTTCCAGGTCCCGCGGCATATGGCGGAACCAGTCCTCGGGGTTTTCGAGACCCCAGGCGACCGCGCTTTGCAGGTTGGGTGGGGTCGTGAAGGTCAGGAACTGATGGGCGCGGCTTAGGCTATAAGTCAGCTTTGGCGCGGCGCAGAGGAAGCCCACCTTCCAGCCCGTCAGCCCGAACATCTTTCCCGCGGAGCCGATTTTCACGCAACGTTCGCGCATGCCTGGAAAGGCGATCAGCGGCCGGTGTCTGCCGTTGCCGAATACCACTTGTTCCCAGACCTCGTCGCAGATGGCAGTGACGTCGTGGGTGACGCAGAGCTCGGCTAGCTGGGCGAGGTCCTCGTCGGGCAGGACCACGCCGGCCGGGTTGTTTGGGTTGTTGAGCACCACGAAACGCGTGCGATTGCAGAACGCGGCTTCCAGCATCGCCCGGTCGAACCGCCAGTGTGGCGGCTGCAGGCTAACGAGCTTCGGGACCCCGCCGGCCCGTCGGATCAGAGGCAAGTAGGCGTCATAGAGCGGCTGGAATACGATCACCTCGTCGCCTGGCTCGATCAGAGCCAGAAAGGCTGCGGCCAGGGCTTCGGTGGCGCCGGAGGTGATTGTGACCTCGCTCGCCCAATCTAGATCGAGGCCTTGGGTGCGGGCATAGTGGCCGGCCACCGCCTGGCGCAGTTCCGGCAGGCCCGCCATGGGCGGGTATTGATTGTAACCGTTCAGCACTGCGTCGGCCGCCTTGGCGCGGATCGCCTCGGGGCCGGGATCGTCCGGAAAGCCCTGGCCGAGATTGACGGCGCCAAGAGTGCGGGCGAGACCCGACATCTCTTCGAAGATCGTCGTCGGGAGGCTTGAGTAGATCGGGTTGGCCATTAGATCATCGAGATTGGTGGGCGAAGCTTCGCCTTCATGACCTGAACGGAGCCCGCCCGTCCATGGAGATCGTCGAGTTCACCGCCGAACATGCCGAAGCGTTCCGGGTGCTCAATGAGGCCTGGATCTCGAAATACTTCGCCCTGGAGGCCAAGGACCGCGAGGTGCTGGGGGATCCGCAAGGCAAGATCATCGCCAAGGGCGGGAAGATTTTCATCGCCCTGAAAGATAGCCGCGCCGTGGGCTGTGCAGCGCTGCTTAAGATGACCGATGGCGGATACGAGGTCGCCAAGATGACGGTGGCCGAGGAGATGCGGGGATCAGGCCTTGGGCGCGACCTAATGCAGCGCTGCATCGACGTCGGCGCGGCTGATGGCGTGCCTAGGCTCTACCTCGAGACCAATTCCAGCTTGGCGCCCGCATTGGGCCTTTACCGCGCCATGGGGTTTCAGCAACTGGCGCCGGTCGATACTGCCTACCTGCGCGCCGACGTCTTTATGGAACGGCGTTACTAGCTGTGACTGGCGAGCACGACCCCGACCAACACCGCTGCCCAGTGG
>JAYUBY010000579.1:0-4047 GCA_043740635.1 Alphaproteobacteria bacterium | reverse complement strand
AGCGCTGTAACCTAGCCTGGGTGCGACCCGGAGCCCGTCACGCCAGATAGGCGTGGACGATTTCCACCAGCTCTTCAGCCGCTAGGGTTCGGGGGTCGTCGCGGGACGCCGCAGGATCGACCATGTGCTCGCGGATGTGGTCTTCGATCACCTCGGCGATGAATCCCTCAAGCGCCCCTCGGCACGAGACCGCCTGCAGTAGGATCCGCGAGCACTCATTGTCGGCGTCCACCGCCCGCTCGATCGCCTCGACCTGGCCGCGGATTCGGCGAAGCCGCACCAGCAGTTTGGACTTTTCTTTCTCCACATGACTCATTTTTTGCGTTCCGGCCTCTTGAATATATAACCCCCCTAGGTATATCACGGCTCTGGTTCGGCATGAAACACCACTCACGGCGTTACATGCTGGCCTGGCCGGCCCTTTGGATCGGTCTCCAACAATCAGACCACGGATCACATGAAACCGCGATCTACCAGCCCGACCAGCGAGGGAGACAGTCGACGCATCGCGTCGCTGCTCATTCCAGCGCTCGGCCGGTTCGTCGTTCGGGAATGTAGGTTCACCGGAGACATCGCTCCCAGGCGCTGACCTCCTCGAACCCGCCCTCCCGAGCATGAGCGCAACGCTTCAGCTAGGGGAGGATCTTATGATCTGCTTCTTCAAACACGCCCATTGGTGCGGCGAGTCTGCCGAACACCTGGCTGCCCACGTCCTGCGACCATGTGCGGTGACGATGCAATGGCGCTCCGCCCCCGATGGCCGGCTGGCCTGCCGTTGGCGCCGGACCCCCGAACCCTCTCAGTGATCTGACCACGGTCAAGATCCCGCACTCCGGCAGTCCGCCGACGTGCGCGCCCGCACGAGTACGTTTTCACTCAGTACGCATGTCCAGAGATCCAGCCATGGCTCCTTACGACAACATCGCCAGTCTAACCCTCGACGCCGGCGCCCAGCTCGACCGGGCCCATGTCGGCGACATCCAGGGCGCGTTCGGCTCGATCGCTAAAGATGACAACGGCGTCCGGCCCGATTGGAGGAAGCGGCTTCTGACCCTACTCGCAATCGTCGGGCCGGGCCTGATCGTCATGGTTGGCGACAACGACGCTGGCGCCTTTGGCACCTACACCCAGGCCGGCCAGAACTATGGCACGAGCCTCCTTTGGACCCTGTTGCTGCTCGTGCCTGTGCTGTTCGTGAACCAGGAGATGGTGCTGCGGTTGGGCGCCGTGACCGGGGTTGGTCATGCACGTCTGATCTTCGCAAGGTTCGGAAGGTTCTGGGGTTCTTTCAGCATCATCGACCTTTTTTTGCTGAACGCGCTGACCATCGTCACCGAGTTCATCGGGGTGGCGCTTGGCCTGCAATATCTCGGCCTGCCCAAGGTCCTGGGGGTAGTGATCGCGGCGGCCGTGACGATCGCCTGCGCCGCGACGGGAAGCTTCCGCCGGTTTGAGCGGTTCATGATGGTGCTGGTGGGGGCGAGCCTGGCCCTGGTTCCGATCGTCTTTCTGATCCACCCGCCGGTCGGGCAGATCGCCCATGACCTCGTGTCTCCGCAGCTTCCCAAGGGTGGCAAGCTCAGTGAGGTGATGTTGCTGGTCATCGCCATTGTCGGGACGACCGTCGCGCCCTGGCAGCTATTCTTCCAGCAGAGCTATGTGATCGACAAGCGGATCACGCCGCGGTTCATGACCTACGGCAAGGTCGATCTCGCGATCGGAATCCTCGTCGTCATCGTAGGCGCGGTGGCCATGATGGCCTTCACCGCGGCGACGTTCGCTGGGCGACCAGAATTCGGACACTTCGCCGACGCGGGCGCGGTCGCGGTCGGCCTCGAGCATGCGGGCGGGCGTCTGGCGGGTGTGCTCTTCGCTATCGCGCTGATCGACGCCAGCATAATTGGCGCCGGCGCGGTCTCGCTCGCGACTGCATACGCCATCGGTGACGTGTTTGAGCTCAACCACTCGCTGCATCGCAAGCCGAAGGACGCGGTGGGCTTCTACCTGGTCTACGCCGGCCTGATCGCCTTGGCGGCGACGCTGGTGCTGATCCCCGGCACGCCCTTGGGTCTGCTGACCAACGCCGTGCAGACGCTGGCCGGCGTGCTGCTTCCCAGCGCTACGGTGTTCCTGCTGCTGCTGTGCAACGACAAGGCGGTCCTGGGACCCTGGCGCAATGGGCCGTGGCTCAACCTCTTCACCGGCGGCGTAATTGCTGCGTTGGTCATGCTGTCGGTCATTCTAACGGCGTCGGTGCTCTACCCGGATCTCGACGGGCAAGCGATCGAGGGCATCCTAGCCGGGGGAAGCCTGCTCACGGTGCTGGCGTGGCTGGGCGCAAATGTCTGGCGTCGGGGCAGGGGCGAGCCCATCGACCGAAAGGAGCGGGAAACGTGGCGAATGCCGGCGCTTTCGCTCCTGGCGCCGCCGAGTATGTCGAGGCTCGACAAGGCGTGGATGGCGGTCCTGCGAGGCTACTTGGTCATCGCCGCCGGATTGGTGCTGTCCCGCATCGTCCTGCTCGCCCTTAGCCATCACGGCTAGTCGCAACACTCCAGCAGGACGCTTCTCGATGCCCCGTAGACCCGATCTCGACTTGCGAGACACCCATCGCCAGCCCGACCGCCTGAGTTCGCGCCCGAGCCGCCCAGAACGGCGCCGCCGGCGCGAGCGGGGACACTGGGGGACCGTGTTGGCGGTCCCCGTTTTCATCGCCGCTCTTGCAGCCCTGGTGAACGCCTATTGGGCGCCACATGGCTCCGGTGCGCAGCGCCAGGGCCTTCACTCGCCTGTTGCGCCACCGCCGTGAATTGACGACCAGCGCGCCATTCATCACGTCCCAATCGACACCCCGAACAGTGAGACCACGATGCTCTCGATCCTCCACCAACTCACCGAGAAATTGCGCTGGTCGGCTCTGCGCGACATGGCCCCGACCGCATTGGCTGTTCTCGCTTTGCGTGACCCGACCCAGGAAGCTCTCGCGGCAGACGTGCTGCGGGTCCGCGCCAAGCAACCCCGCCGCGCGCCATGTGGGCTGGGCCTCCTGGCGGCAGCCTGCGCCGCGACCACGGCGCCGGCTCTGGCTGATCCCGTGAATGATGCGCAGAGCGCGGCAGCTGGGCCGGCGGCGGGACAGGTCGAGGCGGACCAAGGCTGGGCCATTCATGGCCAGGCCACGGTCGTCGACCAGGCGACCTTGGCCTTCCGCTCCCCCTATCGCGGGCCCAACAGTCTGGATCCCGCGGCGCGCGGGCGGGAGACCGCCGACGTGACCCTCTACGCCGGCGTGCGGCTATGGCCGGGGATGGAGGCCTGGATCAATCCCGAGTTCGATCAAGGCTTCGGGCTGAGCGGCACCCTGGGTGTTGCCGGATTTCCCAGCGGGGAGGCCTACAAAGTCGGGAGGGCTCAGCCCTACTTCCGGCTGCAGCGGCTGTTCTTCCGGCAGACGGTCGACCTGGGCGGCGAGCGCGAAAAGGTCGAGGCCGACCTCAACCAACTGGCCGGGACGCGCGCCGCCGACCGGCTGGTGCTTACCGCGGGCAAATTCGGCGTCACTGACGTCTTCGACACCAACCAATACGCCCACGATCCACGCGCGGACTTCATGAACTGGGCGCTGATCGACACCGGCACCGTCGACTACGCGGCCGACGCCTGGGGCTATACGGTGGGCGGGGCTGCCGAGTGGTACGTGGGCCGCTGGACGCTGCGGGGCGGCGTCTTCAACCTTTCCAAGGTGCCGAACAGCGAACACCTGGAGTACGGCTTCAGCCAGTTCCAGGGCGTCGCCGAGATCGAGGAACGCCATCAGCTCGGCGGGCGGCCGGGCAAGCTGAAGATCACCGGCTTCCTCAGCCGAGGCCGCATGGGTGCATTCGACGACGCCGTGGCCCTGTCCCAGACGACCGGCCAACCCGCCGATATCGCCGCGGTCCGGCGCTACGGGAGTCGCAGCGGGATCAGCCTCAACCTGGAGCAGGAGGTGGCGGATGGTGTCGGCCTCTTTGCCCGCGGCGGGGTGGCCGACGGCGGCATCGAGCC
>JAYUBY010000578.1:0-1649 GCA_043740635.1 Alphaproteobacteria bacterium | reverse complement strand
GCACGCCCATCCACAACGATTCGGTTGTGGTCGTACCGCCAGTCAGCGGGAAGGAATCTAGTGAAATGTCGAGCTCGTTGTAGAGCGGCATGTGCGCGCGGCGGACCGCTTTGAAGACGATGCGATCCTCGCCGATCCCGTTGGCCGCAAATTCCGCCAGGACGTTCTTGCAGAAGGTCGCCGAACCTCCTTCCGGCCGCACAAAGATGAACTGCGAACCCGGAACGGCAGCCATCACACGGGCCCACGCACCCAGAACCTGACGGCTACATTTGTGGGGATTGTTCGCGGTGCCAAAGGTGATGAAGCCGTTCCGCTCCTCAGGAAGGCCCTCAGCGATGACGTGGGCGACGGCGAACGCCCAATGGCCGAGCGCCAGCCAAGTGTGCGGCATGACCAAGGGATGCTCGATCATCAGTGTTGGATCGTTGGGCCGCGAGTAGGGATCGCAGACGAAGTAGTCGATGGTCGACAGCCCCGCCGAGTGCGGGTAGCCCAGCCAGCTTGCCTGCAGCGGCGCGGGCTTGAAGGCCATGACGTCGAGGCGGTTCATATCCGTCGAGCCGCCCAGCTCCAGTAGCATATCCAGTTGGTCGTTGGCGATGACCTGGGCGACGTCGCGTGAGGAAGCGTCCGGTATCCACCGAAACGCTGTCACCTGCTTGGCGATGTGGGCCTGAACGTCGTCTTCGGCTCCCTGGTAGAACGAGTAGCAATAGACGTCGAAGCGCTCGCGATCGATGTGGTCAAACAGGGGGAGCGCGAAGCCCGCGACTGGGTGACGGCGCAGATCCGAGGACATGATCCCAAGCCGAATACGGCCATCCGCAGGCCGCGGCGATGGCTTCTCAATCGGCGCTTCTGCGACCTGAGCCTCGAGCCGTCGTCCCCAGATCCGGTGCTGCTCGAGCAACTCAATGCGATCTTCGGATCCCCGAACGAAGGAGAGTTGTTTCAGAAGCGCGGTGTGGCGGTTCGTGGTCGCCCAACCGCGTCCCAGCGACTTGAAATCCCCCAGCTGGGCAAGTCCGTCGAAGTCGCATACCCGGATCAGGATCTCGTTCAGGACCTTCAAGTGGCCTGGGTTCACGGGCTTCAATGCGAGCGCCTGCCTGGCAAGCTGATAGGCCTCCTCGATATTTGCGCCTTCGTCGCCGCTGTGCATGCGCTCAAGGCTCTCGATCAGCGGTATGAGGCGCTCAAGCCGACCGGGCTCCAACTCGACGGACTTGCGCAAGTGGAGATTTCCGCGCTCGCGATCGACATCGGCGATGACACCGCCAAGCTGAGCATGGAGCCAGGCAGCGTCGGGAAAGCGCGGTAAAAGTTCGAGGAGATAGGCTTCGCAGCGGCGCGGCTGGCCGGCTCGCCGCAGCACAGTGGCGCGCGCCTCTAGCAGCCGGGGGTGGTCTGGCAATATAGAAAGGGCGCGGTCGACCAGACCTTCGGCGATCACGAAATTTTGGAACTCAAGTTCCAGATTGATGGTATCCAGTAACGCCTCGAGGCTGTCTTTCTTCAGCAGGAGCGCCTGGCGCAGGCGGGCAATGGCGGCGTCTCGTTTGCCTTGGCCTGCTAGGGCCCGCGCCAGCTGTCGGTGGTATTCCGAATTGCGCGGGTCCACGCGAACAAGCTTGTTGAGCACTGCC
>JAYUBY010000577.1:0-29250 GCA_043740635.1 Alphaproteobacteria bacterium | reverse complement strand
TCACGCGGGCAGAGCAACGCCGGCGGGTCCTCAATGACGAGCTGAACCACCGGGTGAAAAACATCATCTCCCTGGTGAAGTCCGTCGCTTTGCAAACCGGCGCTCACGCCCCCAGCGTCGCTGCCTATTCAGCTTCGCTAGAGGGTCGTCTCAACGCCCTGGCGTTTGCCCATGACCAGTCGCTTTCAGCGGGCGGCGGCGTCGGCGACCTTGAAACCCTGATCGAAGCCGAAGCGGGCCTGCACCGCTATGGGGCAGACGACAGGGTGGTCACATCCGGACCCCGAATAGGGCTGGATGACCGCGCGTTCGGCGTCATTGCCCTGGTGATCCATGAGATGATGACCAACGCAGCGAAGTACGGTGCACTCTCTGTATCCACGGGACGTCTAGAGGTCGCTTGGTTTGTAGCGGAGGGTGGAGATTGCGTGCTAACCTGGACTGAACGCGATGGACCTAAGGTGGCGCTCCCGACGCGTATGGGATTCGGTAGCAAGCTGATCACGTCCACCATCGAATACGATCTCGGCGGCTCGGCTATCGTCGCCTACGCGCCGGACGGCGTCACGGCGCGATTCACCATTCCGGGCGACCATCTGCGGGAGAATCCGATGTCCGCTGTGGCGCGGCCGGACTACCCTTCTGGCGAAACCCCTCTCTCCGGGTTGAGCGTCCTGCTGGTGGAGGATCAGGCCTTGATCGCAATGGACACCGAGGAAGTCCTGCGGAGGCTCGGCGCGTCAAACGTTCACGCTTCTCCCACCGTGCGAGACGCCCTGGCGATGCTCGCAGCGCAGACACCGGACATCGCCGTCCTGGATTTCAATCTTGGCATAGGCACCTCTGAAGCCGTTGCCCAGGTTCTCCTGGAACGGGGTATTCCGTTCGTCTTCGCGACGGGCTACGGCGATACGGAGGTCATCCCGGTCCGATTTAACAGGGCGCCGATCGTTCGAAAGCCGGTCAGCGCGGAGGTGCTGGCGGACCGTCTCGTAACTGCCCAAGCCCTGAAGGCCGAATCCTAGGCGGGCTTGGTTCGTGGACGTCGAAGGCTCGCGGGCGTGATCGCCGAAAGATCGAGAATGCCCAAGGTCATCCCTCGGTCGTCGGTCAGTGTGACCTTCAACTGGTCGTCGCGCCAAATATCCGCAGGTCGCTCCTTGACCATCTGAGCCAGCACCTTCGCGGCGTCGTCGTCGGGGAGCAAGGTGCCTTCTTTGTCCTCCAGAGCCTCGCCGTCGCTCGTGTGAAAAAAATACTTCCGCACGTTCCACTGAACTCCGCCGGCACCCAAGCTTCTGCATCGCGACTTTGCGATTGACGCCAGGACGCCAGCTGGAGCGGCGCCTCGACACGCCAGAAAACGTAAGGCGTGCATGAGGTTCCGAAGGTTTTTTTCGTGAAGGAACTCAGGCGACCTTCACAAGTTCGCGAAGCGCATCGGCGAGCTGGTTCAAAGTGTATGGCTTTCGCAGCAGTGGAAGGTCGCCGTTCATGGCGTCGGGCGCCAGCTTCTGGGCGGTGTACCCAGAGGTGAGAAGGACGGGCAGGTCAGGGCGGCGAGCATTGATCAGGCGGGTGAGTTCGATGCCCGTGATCCCTGAGGCCATGATGACATCGGTGAAGACCAGGTCGACCTCAGCGCCGTCGTCGAGCACACCTAGCGCGGCGTCGCCTGAGCCAGCCGCGACGACTTTATAGCCGAGTTCCTCAAGCATCGCACCGGTGGCCGCGCGCACGTCTTCATCATCTTCGACCAAAAGCACTGTGCCTTCGGCCTGTTCGGGAGAGGCGCTGATATGCTGCGCCGGCGCCCGGGCAACGTCCGCGTCGGCGCGCGGCAGGTAGATGTTGACGGTCGTGCCAATCTCGGCCTGGCTTTCGAGCGCGACGAACCCCCCGGACTGGCGGGCAAATCCGTAGACCTGGCTTAGGCCCAGACCGGTACCCTTGCCGACCTCCTTGGTCGTGAAGAAAGGTTCGAACGCTCGGGCGGCGACCTCAGGGGGCATGCCCCCGCCCGTGTCGGAGACGGAGACCAGGACATAGTCACCCGCCTTTGCGTCGTTGGCGGCAGCCTTGGCGCGATCGACGGCCACGTTGGCCGTGGTGAGGGTGAGCGCACCTTGTTCGTGCATCGCATCGCGGGCGTTGATCGCCAGGTTGAGGATCGCCGTTTCGAGCTGGTGGGGGTCAGTGCGGCAATGCCAAAGGTCGGGCGTACGCTTCACTTCGACGTGCACCGCCTCGCCAATCGGCCGGTCGAGGAGCGTCTCGAATGTGGGAAGCAGGTCCGTCAAGCGGACGACCTCCTCGCGCATGTCCTACCGGCGCGCAAAGGCCAGCAGCTGCTCATTAAGTTTGACGCCGCGCGCCACGCCGAGGCGAGCGGCGTCCAAGAGCCGCTGAACGCGCTCGTCCAGCTGAACGCGCCGAGACAGCGATTCCAGGCGACCTCCGATGATCATCAGCAGGTTGTTGAAGTCGTGGGCGATACCGCCGGTTAGTTGGCCAATTGCCTCCATCTTCTGACCCTGGCGAAGCGCCTCCTCAATCAGCCGGCGTTCCGTGTTGTCGACGATGATACCGGCCAACCGCTCCGGAGCACCATCGCGATAGAAGGCGCGACCCTTCACCTGAACCCATCGGTCCGCCCCGTCGCTCGCACGTCGGATGCGCCGTTCTATGTCGACGCGGCCGGTGGTCAAGGCTGTCCGAAACGCTTCAGCGACCGCCGGCCGGTCCTCAGGCAGGAAGTGTTGGAGCCCCGCTTCTCCGCCGCGGGGAGGTTGCGGCTCCGCATAGCCGAGGATGCTGTCGTGGCGCCGCGAGCAAAGGCTCTGGTCGGCTCGCAGATCGAAATCCCAACTTCCCATGTCTGCCGCATCCAGGGCAAACGCCAAGCTCTGTTCCGCGCGATTGCGCTCCGCGATCTCCGCAGCCAGCCGGGTATTCGCAGCGGAAAGCTCCTGCGCCCGTTCGTGGTTCTGCCGCAAGTCGGTGATGATGAAACACAACATATGTTCCGCCCCATCCTCGACGACCATCTCGACAGCCGACAGGTTGGCGGCCGCGAGGACTCCGGAGGCGAGCTTGAAGTTCAGTTCGGCAGATGCGCCATCCGCGCCGGCGCCCGTCAACATTTGCCGGAGCTGCGCGGGATCCTCGACCACGCCGAAAATCTGCTCCCCGAGCAGGTCTTCCATTCGCCGGCCGATCAACTCCGCGAAACTGCTGTTGCAGAACAGGATGGTGCCATCGACGCCCACTGTCCCTGCGCCCTCGCGCATCTGCTCCACAAGCACGCGATAGGACCGGTCAGCGTTTTCAAGCGTGTAGACTACCTGGCCTTTCGGTCCACTCACCACCACCGCATCGACCTCGCCGTTTCGGATCGCGTCCAGCGTCTCGTTGGCTTATGCCGAGGGTGTCCGCCGCGGCGGGACGCTGGTCAGCGTGCGTTGCGCGAGCGGCCACCACCGCGCCGAGGCCGAACGCGTGCTAAACAATGTCGGCGGTGTGACCGCCGACACCCGTGGCGCCGACTATCGCGCGGCCGGCTGGCAGAGCTTCGAGGGTTCGGCTGAGCCCTATACTGTGGAGCAGGTGGTTGCTGAGCGCCGCTGGCGTGTCCCCGAGGACCGATCGTTCATGAGCCCGGGTGCGACCACGATGGGCCAGAGCGACGATCTGAGAACCGAGCCTGTCCGTGACGGCGGCTTCGCTGATCCGGCCGCTCGGTGGCGAACGACCGCAGATTCTGCGTCGGCCGCGCTGATGTCGAGCTGAGGGCGCGTCCGGGGTAACTCGGGCGCGGCTCTTCCCTATCCTGGCCGGGACCTTGGGCGGGGCGCAGGGTACTCCGGTCATCCAGCTCGGCGTTGGCGAACAGCGACCCTGACCAGCGCTCCAGGGCAGGAATAGCTTTCCCGCATTCTCGGCGAGGCTCTCCCCTATCGTTCAACCGGAAGCCATAAATCTCAAGTTGCCCGGGAGGTGAACTCGGGTAGCGGGACTCTGACCCGAAGGTCCCCCTGTAGAAGGCGTGGGGGTCCTATCAGGTCCGCTGGATTGCCTGGGGGTGTGGGCGTCCGCTAAGGGTGTTCGAACAACCGTTTGAGGGGCCCACGCCTTGTCCGACCTTTTCGAACCCCTGGCCCTGGCCCACGGGCCGGTGCTGAAAAACCGCTTTGTGCTCGCGCCGCTAACAAATCTGCAGAGCCACCCGGACGGGACACTATCGGACGATGAGTTCAAATGGCTGACCTACCGGGCCAAAGGCGGCTTTGCGCTGACCATGACCTGCGCGGCGCACGTGCAGCGGGTCGGCCAGGGTTTCCCGGGCCAACTTGGAGTGTTCGGAGACGAGCACCTGCCGGGACTGACGAGGCTTGCTTCGCAGATTAAAGACTACGGCTCGGTCGCCGTCGCGCAGCTTCACCACGCCGGAATGCGCTCGCCCAAGGACCTGATCGGCGAGGCGCCACACTGCCCTTCGGATAATGAAGAATTCGGGGCGCGCGCGCTCACCCTCGCCGAGGTCGAGCAATTGCGGGACGACTTCATCGCGGCCGCCGTGAGATGCGAGCGCGCTGGCTTCCAGGGCGTCGAACTGCACGGCGCACACGGCTATGTCCTGGCCCAATTCCTCAGCCCCGAGGTCAACCATCGTACTGACCGCTACGGCGGCAGCCTTGAGAACCGCGGGCGGATCATCCACGAGATCATTGATGGCGTGCGCGCCCGCACCGGCCCCGACTTCAGCCTGGGCTTGCGGCTGTCGCCCGAGCGGTTCGGCCTGAAGCTTGCCGAAATCATCGATTTCGCCCGCGGTATCCTGGCGGACGGCAAGATCGACTACCTGGATATGTCGCTCTGGGACTACGCCAAGGAGCCGGTGGAGGAAGAATTCCAGGGCCGGACCCTGATGAGCTACTTCACCGAGCTGCCACGCGGTCAGGTGCGTCTGGGATGCGCCGGCAAGGTGATGACGCCGGTTGACGCGCGCCTCTGCCTCGAACGCGGCATGGACTACGTGCTGCTAGGGCGCGCAGCCATTCTGCACCACGACTATCCGCAGCGCCTGGCGGCTGACCGCGCCTTCATGCCGGTTAAGACCCCGGTGAGCTCCGAACACCTGCGAGCCGAGGGACTGGGGCCAAGCTTCGTAAAGTACATGGCTACCTGGAAGGGCTTCGTCGAAGAGCCTGCGACAGAGCCGGCCTGACGCTTGCGTTGATCTCAGACCGCTCCCGCCGCACCATTGGCCGGAGATCGAAGGATTCCCAAATGGCCGACGGCGACGTCACATTGGACCGCGGGAAATTCCACTCCATGACCGAGGGCACCCAGGAGGACTGGGCTGCCATCATGCGTGCCGCTGCGCCACATCGGGGCGAACTGGCCGACCGGCTTCTGGCGCACTTGATGCTGCTCGACACCGACCACGGCGGCTTGGCGGTCGACCGGCTCGAACATTCGCTGCAGACCGCCACCCGGGCGAGCACCGCGACGGCCGGGACGAAGAATATGTGGTCTGCGCCCTCATGCACGACATCGGCGATATCTTGATGCCGGCCAACCACGCCGAGCTAGGCGCGACGATCCTTCGGCCTTACGTTTCCGAGGCAAACCACTGGATGATGGCGCAGCACGGGATCTTCCAGGGATACTACTTCTTCCACTACTTGGGACTGGACCGCGACATGCGTGAGCAGTTCAAGGGGCATTTGCATTTCGAGTACTGCGCCCAATTCTGCCACCTCTGCGACCAGAATAGCTTCGATCCGGCCTACGACTCCATGCCGCTACAGGCCTTCGAGCCGATGCTGCGGCGGGTGACCGAGGCGCCCAAACGGTCAATCTACCAGCGCGACTAAGGCGCTTCAGGCGTCCTCAAAGATGGCCTCGATAGAGGTCCCGAACAGGCGAGCGATCTTAAACGCAAGGGGCAGGCTGGGATCGTACTTGCCGGTCTCGATAGCATTGACGCTCTGACGTGAGACTTCGAGCCTGTCGGCGAGGTCGGCCTGGCTCCAGTTGCGCTCGGCGCGAAGCACCTTTAGGCGGCTTTTCACCGATACCTCCACGCGATGACCGGCTGTGCCAGACCCATGCCGATGCAATAGATCGGAAACACGTAATAGGCCGGAATGTGTGGGGCGTCGGCGAGGGCCTCCAAGAACCCCCATGTGGTCCCAGCCGCCAGTACTGTGGCCAGGCCCACAAGCATGGATTGGATCGTCTGCATCCGGCGGAATTCATCGGTCTCCTCCACAATGTAGAGACCGATGATCACGATCACGCCCAGGATCGGCACGGCAGGCGCTAACGCCAGGGCGTACTTCAGAGCGCCTTGTGGCGGGTGGACCCGAAAAAGCCGGACCACCGCCACAAGCAGCACGGCATAGGCGATCATCGTCGGCCAGAAGCGGAGCTGGTAGCGGCGCATTGCCGGGGACCATTTGGTGTGCATTGCAACGCCTCCTTGGGCGAAAGCTTGAGGGACTAGCGCCTAGTCGGCTTTGCAACGCGCGTTCGCCCAGGCGACGGCGGCGCCGAGAACAACGATGACGTAAGTTGGCGCCGCGCCCAGGATGTCTCCCAGCACGCCATAGAGGAGGCTGAGGGCCATCATGGCAGATAACCCGCCGACGGCGGCTCCGAAGGCCGCTGCTCGGCCGGGTGTCACCTGGAAGTGCGGCAGCTGGTCTGGCACCGAAAGTTTCATGGTTGGTCTCCTTGTCTGAATGACAAGGAAACACGACACAAAATTTATGTCAAGCAGACAGGCGATTGTATCTTTTGCAAACCCAGCCGTTACGGCCTAGCCTGATGGAATGGGGTATTGGGCACGAATCGCGAAACGCGCCGTCAAAGAAGCGCTTAGCGACCTCAGGCTGGGATTAATCCCAGTGGCGGTCAGCTTCATCACACAGGCGATCATTGGGCTCATCCTATTAGCCGTCCTCCGCGATGCGAGTCCGGTGACGCGCATCGCTTCGGCTTTGGCTCCGTTTCTCGCCTTCCCCCTAATCTTTGCGTTTCGACTTTTCACCGTTCCCGCTCAGATCGACCGTGAGCAGCGCGCGAAGATCATTCCGCGCCCCTTTGATGAAACGCCGCTCTTCAAGCTGACCTATTGCGCGCCCGAAGAGCGCGAGGGGCGGCGAACCGCCGTCGCTAAGATCGAATACACAAAGGACATAAAAGGCGGTCAGCTAAAGGTCTGGGGCTACGAAAACCGAGCGTCGAGGCATCGCATCGAAGCCCACGATAGCGTCAATGAAATGAAGGATCACGTCCACACCATCGCGCTCGCCACGGTTGCCATTGTCGACCGGAGCGTACCAAACCGCTGGGGCAAAGACGGTGAGACCTTCGGTGAGACCTTCGGCGAGAACGAGCCGAAACTTGTGGTCATTGAAATGACGGAGGGCGCTGTCCGGCAAGAAGTCCGCATTCAGGTCATCGCCATTATGACTGGGACCCAATGCAATCTGAGAGTCTTTAGTCCGGACTGGAATCCCTACTTCTGGCCCGACCCCCTGCCGGTACGCGTTCGCTAGGGTTTTTGCGCGCTAGTCGTAGTGCATTGAGCGCGTGAACCCGACTAAAGCGACTGCCAGAGAGACGGCGTTCAGCGCGGCGTAGTACCAGAAACCCTTAGGATCGGATGACCTCTCAGCAACCGCCGATATGTTGCTCAGCCCGAAGTGCATACGACCCGAGCGCAGCCCATTGAGCAAATTCCAGATGCAAATGGCTGCCGCCGCAAGGGCGACTAGGGACACAGCCGTCACTTGTTGGTCTCGTCCTTAGCGGGCTTCTTCTCGGCTAGCTTCTTAAGCCGCGCATCAAACGCGTCTTCATCTTCGTCGCACTCTAGCTCACGCGCGAGTTCTTTGAACTTCTCAGCCTGGAGTTTAGATTGCTCAGACATGGCGGACCTTCCACGCACAAACCTCATCGCCTTCATTGATGAATCCGGCGATTTCGAGCTTCGCAAAATCGACCCACATTACCCCGTTTGCGCTCAGTGCGCGCTCACTTCCACGGTCGATGAGTACATTGCCAATGCGGTGCCGAATCTCATGACGATCAAATACTCGTTCTTCGGCAACGAGTGCGTAGTCTTCCACGGCCATAAGCTCCGCCAGCGGAGCCCGCCTTTCGACATTCTCAAGGACCCCGCCGTGAGGACGGAGTTCATGGACGCTGTGGCCTGGGCCATCGGCAAGTTAGACGGATGCCTAATTGCTGCGGCCGTCCATAAGAAGCGCCTAGTCGGCCAATACGTGACGCCTGAAGACCCTTTCTTCCTAAGCCTCCAGTTTCTATTGGAGCGTCTTCACATGCATTGGGAAGCCGAGCTTCTGAAGGGGCATCGGCTTTTGTGCGTCTTTGAGGCGCGCGGGCGCGCTGAGGACCGACGCACACAAGCGTGGTTCGATCAGATCTGCGACGGCAAGAATTACAGGGGCAAGAAGTTCGCCTTTGACGCTGACTTCCGCGGAAAGGACCAGAACGTCGCTGGCCACCAATACGCTGATTTGGTTGCCTATGCCGCTTGTCGATTTGTCGAAACGAATGACGACGCGAGGGTCGACTGGCAGGCCGTTAAAGGGAAGCTTCGTACCATTGGTGGAGACTTCATGGGCCACGGCTTAAAGGTGTTCCCATAAGCAGAAGGGCCGCAATCTCTTGCGACCCAGCGCCGACCGCCTACGGCGACCCATTTAGTTATTTGATATCAGAATCGTCAATAAAATCAAGTCGTTTCAACGACTTGGCTAAGCCGTTGATTTTAGACTCTACTTTGCCATTTTGCGACGCTTCATGCGCCATCGAGATTTGTGCCGCCGCTTCTTAGGCGAGATTTTCTTCTGCCCGCTCACCAGTTGACCGGTAAGTGAGGCGCTTGCCGACCACACCTTGCAGCGCCCGTTCAGCGCGCGCGGCGTCATCGACACCTAGCGCAATCCGATAGCTGTAACGGAAATCAAATTCAGCCGCGTAGCGATGAAGATGTTTCCGGGCGCAATGCTGATAGACGCCTTTCATGCCGCGCTTGAAGATCGAATAGAAGCCTTCGACAGTGTTCGTATGGATCGTCACGTCACCCTTGCGAACGTACTCTTCGCGGGCGTGAGAAACGGACTGGTGATCCGCGAACGCCTTACCCGGCGTCTTGTAGAAGTGGGCTTCGTCGGTCATCAGCCGCGCCTCTTTGGCGAGGTTGGCGTTGAGGATTTCAGCGACTTTCGAGGCGTTCAGATTGTCCACGACCATGCTACGTGCGCGACCGCTGTCACGATCGATCAGCGTCATGACCATGTTCATGGTGTGGATCGCCATTTTGGACGGAGGCGCGTCGGGATTTTGGCCGAGGAAGGTCTCGTCAACTTCGACCATGCCGCCGCCGCTGCCAAAGGGTGCTAGCTCGCCGCAACGCATGGCTTCGCGGATGCGGTGCGCGAGAAACCAGGCGCTCTTGTAGGTGATTTCAAGCGTCCGATGCAGTTGGTGCGCCGAGACGCCTTTCTTGCTGCTGCACATCAAATGCATGGCCTGAAGCCAGATATGCAGGGGCAGCTTCGACTCTTCGAAGATCGTGCCCATACGCACCGTGAATTGGCCCCGGCATTGGCCGCACTTCTTCAAGCCATGCCGAACAATGCCCTGCGGGTTCTTCTTCGAGGGGTTCGTCCGCACGCCTTGCAGCGGGTAAATACGTTCCGTTCCACCGCAATGGGGACACACCGGACCCAGCGGCCAGATGACCTTCTCAACCCGCGCGAACGCGGCGGCTTCGTCGTGGAAGTGGGGAGCGGATAAAATCGACATAGCATTGATTCCTTTGGTGGAATCGTTATGTCATAGCCTTCTTGGGTTTGCAAACTATATAATCGCCAGCAGACACGACAAAAAGTCGTGTTTTCTTTCCTCAATAAGTCGGAAATCCGAGGCCTACTCGCCCCAGATTCGGAAGTGCTTAGAGAGCTTCAAGCCTTGCCGCTGGTAGTGCGAACCGAGGTCGCCATAGAGGCGGTCAGGCTTTTCGGTCAGGGGTTCATAGACCAAGCGGGCGACCGTCTGGCCGTCCTCCAGGATGAAGGGTGTCTCATGGCTGCGGACTTCTAGAACGCCGCGCGAGCCCTTGCCGTGTGCTTCGTCGGTGCCGAAACCGGGGTCAAAGAAGCCGGCGTAGTGTACTCGGAACTCGCCCACGGATGGGTCGATGGGCGTCATCTCTGCAGCTTCCAGCACGGGGATCTCCACCGCGCCCTTTGAGGCCAGAATGTAGAACTCGCCGGGATCCAGCAGCAACTGGCCGTCCTTGGGGCGCAGGGGTTCCCAGAAGTCGCGCGGGTCGTGGCCGTCTTCCTGGTCGAGGTCGACAAGGCCGGCATGGCGTCGGCCGCGGAAGCCCGCGATTTCACCTGTCAGGTCGACGCCCACGCTCTCGATCCGAAGGCGCGGCGGTTCGCCCCGTTTCAGCCGAAGCTGGTTCAGCCGTGTTCCGGTGCGCACCAGCACCGAGAAGGTCTGGGGCGCGATCTCCATGTAGATCGGCCCGTCGTACCCCGAATCCACGTCGTCAAAAGCAGCCCCGTGGTCCGACAACAGGCGCACGAAGACATCAACCCGACCGGTTGAACTCTTCGGATTGGCCCGCGCGGAAATGCCGTCCGGCAGCTTCAGGCGCTCCTGCAATTCGGCGATGTAGACACATCCGCGCTCCAGGACCGCGCCTCGGGTTAGGTCGACCTCATGCATCGACACCGTGGCGATCCGCTCACGGACGGTATGGCGGCCGGGCAGAAACGACGCCCTCACCCGCCAAGCTCGTGCGCCCAGCCTCAGGTCGAGACTTGCCGGCTGCACCTGGTCCAAGTCGAACGGCGTGTCGGCGCTAATCGCGCCATTGGCGATCAGCGCATCTATGGCTTGGCAGGGCAGGATGCCCGGGCGTTGAGTCTCACTCATGGGCGAGGAAGACTTAGCTTAGAAGCCGCCGGTTGCAAGCAATCTGGTCGCGCTTGCAGCAAACCGCGGCTTGACGGCGCGGGGTGGCTGCCGTTCTTGCCCCAACGTTTGAAGAGGCAGGAGCCTGTCATGGCCGAAGATCCGCGTGATTGGGAAACCGAGACTCGGCTGGTGCGCGGCGGCTTGGCCCGTAGCGAGCACGGTGAGATTTCGGAAGCGCTCTACCTGACGCAGAGCTTTGCCTATGAGAGCGCCGAGGCGGCCGACACGCGCTTTGGCGGCGGGCCGGGCTTCATCTACCAGCGCTTCGGTAACCCGACGACGCAGATGTTCGAGGATCGCCTGGCGCTGCTCGAAGGCGCCGAAATGTGCCGTGCAACCGCGTCGGGCATGAGCGCGGTGCACGTGTCGCTGATGGGCTTGCTGAAGGCCGGTGATCACCTGGTGGCGGGTCGCGCCCTCTTCGGCTCGTGCCGCTGGATTATCTCTGAGTGGCTACCCCGGTTTGGCGTCGAGGCGACCTACGTAGACGCTACCGACCTTGAGGCCTGGAAGAACGCCGTCCGGCCCAACACCAAGGCTTTCCTGATCGAGAGCCCGGCCAATCCGCTGCTAGAGGTGACCGCCATCGGTGCGGTCGCCGAGATTGCTCACGCGGCCGGCGCCAAGCTGATCGTCGACAACGTCTTCGCCACGCCGATCTTCCAGAAACCCTTGGTTTTAGGCGCCGACATTGTCGTCTATTCGGCCACCAAGCACATCGACGGCCAAGGTCGCGTATTGGGTGGGGCGATCCTGGGAGCCGAGGCGCTGATGACCGAGGCCTACAAGGACCTTCTGCGCCACACCGGCCCGGCCATGTCGCCATTTAACAGTTGGGTGTTGCTCAAGGCGCTGGAGACCCTGGAACTTCGGGTCCGCCGCCAAACCGAGAACGCCGGCCGCATCGCGGACGTCATCGCCTCGAGCAGCAAGGTTCGCAAGACCATCTACTGTGGTCGGCCCGACCACCCGCAGGCCGCAATCATCGCCAACCAAATGACCGGCGGCGGCAACGTCGTAGCCTTTGACCTTGGGAGCCGTGACGCGGCCTTCCGGTTCCTCAACGCCCTGCAGATCGTCGACATCTCCAATAATTTGGGTGACGCCAAGTCGATGGCCACCCACCCCTGCACCACCACCCACCGTTCGATGCCCGAGGCGGAGCGGCTGGAAATCGGCCTGACCGAGGGCTGGGTTCGGATGAGCGTCGGCCTCGAAGGCCCACGCGACCTAAGCCGCGACGTCAGTCGCGCGCTGGAGGCGGCCTGACGCCTTCGCCTTTGCCCAGGGCTATGACATCATGAGCGCTATGGGACGCGCCCGAACTGCCCTGCTTTCCATCGTCATGGCCGCGGCAATGGCGCAGGCCTCGGTTGCGGCGCCTCCCAAGGTCGTCGATCCACCTCCGCCGGCCAGCCTTGAGATCACCGACGTCGAAGCCTGGGCGTCTACCTACCTGCACCGAGACGCCTGGATGCTCATCACCCACGATACCGAAGGTGCACGGTTCATCCGGCCTGAGGGGGCAACTCCAACCGCGCCTTACATGGTCGAAGCCGACGTGCGTACAGAACTGTTTCGTCCGGTCAAGATGGGGCCGGGTGTCGCCCGCTCAGGGATCGCGCGCTGGTCGATTGATTGCGCGAGCACTCGCTATGCCGTGCTCAGCATGACGATCTTCGCGCACAACAACATGCAAGGTGAACTCGCCAAGAAGGTCTCGGCCGACAAGACCTGGATGACCCCGATTGAATCTCAGGTGGCAACCATCAGCGTCATCTGCAGATCAGGCCTCTCCGGCAGGCCCCCAGAACGCCCCCTGACGGCGTCGCCCGCTTCGCCGTCCTAAGAGGCGCCCGCCGTCTCCAACGTCTCGGGCGCTACGGAGTAGACCTTCGAACAATATTCGCAGGTGACGTGGATCTGGCCATCGGCCTCGACCATGTCCGCTCGCTCGGCGACGTCGAAAGACTTCAGCACGGTCTCGATCCGCGACTGGCTGCAGCGACAGAAGGCACGCAGCGGTTGGGAGCCGAAGACGCGTACGCCATCCTCGTGAAACAGTCGGAACAGTAGGTGTTGCGATGACAATTCGGGGTCGACCAACTCGTCTTCGCCGACGGTCTCGAAAAAAGCCTGGGTGCGTTGCCAGGCCTCGGTCGTCGAGCCCCGAGCGTCGTCCTCGGCTACGCTCTGGATCAGCATGCCGCCCGCCCGCCAAAGGCCGCAGGCCTGGCCCACAGCCAAGCGCACCCGAGTCGGTGTTTGTTCGGACTGGGCGAAATATTGCTCAGCACAGAGAGCCAGCGTTTCGCCCTCGATGGCCGTGACCCCCTGGTAGCGGTCCATGTCCGGGCCCTGATCGACGGTCATCATGAAATGACCCTCGCCCAACAGCGACTTGGCGCCCGGACGCACGAAACCACCGCTTGCTGCGGCGACCGCGTCGGCGTCGAAGCCGCAGTATCCACGAAGGCCACCTGACGTGTCGTAGTCGGCGACCACGAAACGCACCGGCCCGGCGCCGCGCGCCTCGATGATCAGGCGGCCGTCGAACTTGAGGTTCGAACCAACCAAGGCCGCGAGGGCGCAGGCTTCGCCCAGCAGGTTGGCCACCGGCTCTGGATAGTCGTGAGCCAGCAGAATTTCATCTATTGCCGGGCCCAGGCGTGCAAGACGACCACGCACGGGCTCGCCCTCGATCTGGAAGGCGGTGACTGCGTCATCGGGTACGGGAGGATTCGGCATCGGCGCGATATAGGACGAAACGGCGAAATTGCGAGGGCGGCGTGTCTGCGCCTAGCTGGGCGGGACGCCAGTTGTCAGATTGCGCCGAAGCACCAGGCCAGGATCGACTTCTGAGCGTGCAGGCGGTTCTCCGCCTCGTCCCAGATCAGACTCTTTGGGCCGTCGATCACTTCGTCAGTGACCTCCTCGCCGCGGTGGGCCGGCAGGCAATGGAGGAAAACCGCATCGCCCTTGGCGAGGTCCATAAGCTGCTCATCGACTTGGAACGGCTCGAGCGCGTCCAGGCGCTCGTCATGGTCGGTATCACCCATTGAAACCCAGGTGTCGGTGATCACCACGTCGGCGTCCTTGACCGCTTCGCGCGGGTCGTCGGAGGCGCGAACCTGCCCTTGCTCTTGCGCAGCGCGCGCCAGATCGTGCAGATCGGGGTGGTAGATGGCCGGCGAGGCGATGTTTAGGCGGAAGCCCAATTTGGGCGCGGCGTGGATGAAGCTGGCGCAGACGTTATTGCCGTCCCCGATGTAAGCCAGCGTCTTGCCCGCCACCGAGCCACGATGCTCCTCGATCGTCAGCAGATCGGCCATGATCTGGCAGGGATGGCTTTTATCCGACAGGCCATTGATCACCGGGATCGTCGAAGACAGCGCTAGGCGCTCCACATCCTGATGGTTGTTGGCGCGGATCATCACGGCGTCGACCATGCGCGACAGCACTCGCGCGGTGTCCTCGATGGGCTCGCCGCGGCCAAGCTGCATGTCGACGGCGTTAGATATGATCACGTCGCCACCCAGCTGGCGCATGGCCGCATCGAACGAAAAGCGCGTCCGGGTGGAGTTCTTCTCGAAGATCATCGCCAAGGTTCGCCCGTCGGCGACCGCGTCGGCGTCCCGGCGGCCCTTGGGCCAACCCTGCCGCGCGGCCTTTCGGCGCTTTGCGTCCTCTAGGATCGCGCGCAGATCGGAGCCCTCGAGCCTCCAAAGATCCAGGAAGTGACGGACCGGCTGACTCACGCCTCAGCCTTCGCCTTAGCCCGCGCGGTCTCGCACGCAGCTTCCAGCTTGGCGACCGCCTCGCTGGCCTCAGCCATCGTCAGGTTGAGCGGCGGCAGCAGGCGCACACAGTTGTCGCCGCCCCCAGCGATCAGGAGGTGCTGGTCGCGGGCGTGCTGCATGAACTCACGGTTCGGCGTCTTCAGCTTCAGGCCGATCAGAAGGCCCTTGCCGCGGATGTCTTCCACCACGTCTGGAAAACGTTCCTTCAAGCCGGTGAACTGTTGAGTGAAGTAACCAGCGATCTCGCTTACGTGGGCCATCAGCTCCGGCTTCACCAGCTCGGCCAATGAGGCTTCGCCCACAGCCATGGCCAAGGGATTGCCGCCGTACGTCGACCCATGACTGCCCACGGTCATGCCGCGGCCAGCCTCTGCGGTGGCGAGACACGCGCCCACGGGGAAGCCGCCGCCCAACGCTTTGGCGATGGCCATAATGTCCGGCGCAGCGTCGTCCGCCCATTCGTAGGCGAATAGCTTGCCGGTGCGCCCAAGGCCGCACTGGATCTCGTCGTAGACCAGCAGTGTCCCGGTCTCGTCGCAGAGCTTGCGGATCGCGGTCAGGTCGGCGTCGGGCCAAGAGCGCGCGCCGCCCTCGCCCTGAACCGGCTCCAACAGGATCGCCGCTGTCGTCGGGCCGATGAGGGCGCGAAGTGCGTCCATGTCGCCAAACTGAGCATGCGCAAATCCCGGCAGCGGCGGGCCGAAGCCTTCCAGGTAGCTCGCGTTCCCCGACGCGTTGACCGCCGCGATGGTCCGGCCGTGGAACGACCCGTCAAAACCGATGATGTCGATCCGCTCGGTGTGGCCTTTGGCCCAGTGATACTTGCGCGCCGTCTTGATGGCGCACTCGATCGCCTCGGCACCGGAGTTGGTGAAGAATACTTCGTCGGCGAAGGTTGCGTCGGTCAACGCCTTGGCGAGCTTTTCCTGACCAGGGATCGTGAAGATGTTGGACGTGTGCCAGAGCTTTTCAGCCTGGTCCTTCAGCACCTGGACGAGCCTGGGATTGGCGTGCCCCAGCGCGTTCACCGCAATGCCCGCCATGCAGTCGAGGTAGACGTCCCCGTCGGTGGTGTAGAGGCGCGCGCCCTCGCCTCGCTCGAACGCCAGCGGAGTGCGGCTGTAAACCGCCATGATGTGGTCGCTGGGAACGGGGGCGGCGGTCGTCTCGGTCACCGTAGGAGCCCTCCTAAAACGGAAGCATCCCCGCCGCATTGCGACGGGGACTGGAAGGGCTGGCGTTTTCTTCCGCGCGAGGCGCTATGTCAATCGCAGTTCCATGAACCCGGCACGTGTCACGCGGGCTTTGTCGTCCAATCCAGGAGCTCAATTCGCCGTATCAACAGGGTCCAGCCTGCGATCCCGATCAGCGAGATGACTGCCGCGACGAGGAAGGCCCAGTAAAACTGGCCAGTCCGGTCGACGATCACCCCGGTGATGATCGGACCGACAATGCCGGCCACATTGCCCATGCAGTTCTGCAGACCGATCCACTTGCCGCCGCCACGGGCCCCGCCGAGCGTCTGCCCCACCGCGTACATGGTGGAGGTGTTGAGGCCGAAGGCTCCACCGGCGACGAAGAGGCAGATGATCGAGACCTGCGAGGAGCCGACCGCGCAAACCGCTAGACTGACCGCCACGATGCCATGGCTCGCGATGCAAGCGCCTTTGCGAACGAGGCTGGAGTCGATGCCTTGTTGGAGGAGGAAATCGGTGACGCGACCGACCACAAGACAGCTCGCAGCGTAGACCAAGTAGATCATGCCGCCGATCTCGGCCATCTGACCAATCGAGAAGCCGCGGGACTTTACCAAGTAGAGAGGCAACCAGCTGATGACGAAATAGAAGGCGTAGTTGTTGCAGAAGTGGCCGAGGCCTGCGCCCCAAGCTTCCTTCTTGGCGAGGATAGCCAAGTAGGACGGGGCCTCACCGTGATCCTCGGGCTCTGGAGTGGCCGACGCCCCACGGGTCACCAGCAGCCAGGGTATAAGCCAAAGTAGCGAGAGCAGGCCGAAGCCGATGAACAGCGGCCGCCAGCCGGAAATGGCCATGAGTTTGCCGCCGAAGAAGGTTCCGAACGCCGGTCCGAGCGCCAAGCCCACGCCGATCAATCCGTTGGCCGCGCCCATACGATTCTGCGGCAGGTGCTGGGCGATGAGCTTGGAACTGCAGGGGAAGGCGGCGCTTTCACCGATGCCCAGCAAGAGCCGCAGCACGACAAGCATCCAGAAGCCTGTCGCCAGTCCCGAAAACGCTGTCGCCACCGACCAGATGAACAGACCTAGCGCCAGGGTTCGATAGGCGTTGATCCGCTCCGACAGCCAGCCGGCGAGAATCTGGCTGGGTGTATAGGTCCAGGAGAAGGCCGACAGCAGAAGACCGATCTCGCTGGCGGAGAGCTTGAGCTGGTCCTTGATGAGCGGGGCGGCGGTGGCAAGGTTCCCGCGGTCGACGTAGTTGATGAAGATCGACAGCGCCAAAAGCGGAACGACGCCAGCGCCCAGACCGATTGACTTTGGCAGCGCTACTCGAGCTGCAGCCGTCATATATCGCCCCCCCGGGCGCAATGGGGGCTTCGGCCCTACGCCTTTGTGAGATGCTAGGTCCTATGCAGGCCGGGGTAAAGCGCCGCAGAACGGCAATTGGCGGCTCAGGTTTTGATCTTGTAGCCGGTCTGGAACATCCGGAAACATACCCAACCCAGAGCCAGCACAAGGACGCCGGCCATCGCCGCGCCGACCGCAAGCGAGCCCTCGGCCCGACCGATGAAGCCATAACGGAAGCCGTCGATCAGATAGAAGAACGGGTTGAACTTGGAGAAGCTGCGGAACGGCTCCGGCAACTTCTCGATCAGGTAGAATGTGCCCGACAGAAAGGTCATGGGCATGATCACGAAGTTGGTCACCGCAGCCATGTGGTCAAATTTCTCAGCCCACAGACCAGCCATGATACCGATGAAGCCCATGATCATCGCGGCGCACAGGCCGAAATAGACGACCGCCCAGGGCTCGGCCACCGACAGGTGAGCGAAGGGCACGATCGCCACAAGGCTGACTGCGCCCACGAGGAGCCCGCGCGTCGCAGCGCCGGCGCCGAAACCAACCAGGTGCTCGAACGGAGAGAGAGGCGGCGTGATAAAGTCCCCCATCAGTCCGTTGAACTTCGCCTGCAGCAGCGAGGATGAAGAGTTGGCGAAGGCATTCGACAAGATCTGCATCATGATCAGGCCGGGCGCCACGAAGGTCCCGTATTCGATGCCGTTCACTTGGCGGCCGCCGCCGACCGCCACCACGAACACCAGCATGTAGAGCAGCGCCGTAACCACCGGCGCGGCCAGCGTCTGAAAACCCACCTTGAAGAAGCGGCGGACTTCGCGAACGTAGAGGGTCTTCAGACCCTCCCAATTCACGCCCGGGTAGTCGCGCGGCTGAGGCGGAATAACGGTTTCTGCGAGGGCCATGTCCTTCATGCCCCCTCATGTGCGCCGCCGCGTCCGTCCTCGCAAGGGCGCCGCGCAGGCGCGTGAAGACGCCGCAACCGTGCACAGCCTCGAATCAATATCTAGTTCCTGTGGACGAAAGATAGGGCGCCTATTGTGGGTCTTAAGGAGTTGTTTACTACTGGTGGTGGCTGGTGGGCGAAGGCAATGCTGCACACCACAAGATGTTGATTTCGGTGACGGCGCAGGGGTTGCGCCTCGAAATCTGAAAGGTGGGAGGCGAACATGGGCTGGACGGACGAACGCGTCGAACTCCTCAAGAAACTCTGGCAGGATGGCCTCTCGGCCAGCCAGATCGCTAAGCAACTTGGCGGGGTCACCCGCAACGCGGTGATCGGCAAGGTCCACCGTCTGGGCCTTTCCGGCCGGGCCACACCATCGAAGCCCGCCCGAACGACCTTCAAGTCACCGCGCCCCGCGCGTCCCGTCACGGCGACGCCATCGGCCCCGCGCCGCTTGGCAGAACCGACCTCCCTGACCGCGCACCATCCAACGCCGGTGCGCTATGTCGATGAGGCTCCCGGCACGGCGACCGTCCTGACGCTTGGCGCCCACATGTGCAAGTGGCCGATTGGCGATCCGTCGATGGACAACTTCACGTTCTGCGGCCGCCGCTCCGGCGAGGGCCCGTACTGTCACGAACACAGCCAAGTGGCTTATCAGCCGGCCCAGTCGAAGAAGCGCTCCGGACCTAACGAACTCGCCCGGAGCCTGCGCCGCTACATCTGATCCGTTGGGGATGGGGGCGTGTCCGGCCCGCGGCGCTTTTGCGCCCGTCGAGTTGGGCGCGCCCTTTTCCTTGCCTGAAGCGATCTTGGGAATGCGTCCGCGAGCCGCTAGGTTTCCCCGATGACCGACGTCGCCCCCGACGCGCCTCTTCCTGAGACCGAAGACGGCAACGCAAAGCCCTATTCCGTCTCCGAACTGGCGTTCGCGCTGAAACGGACGCTGGAGGACGCGTATGGGTTCGTGCGGCTGCGCGGCGAGATTTCCAAGACCACCTTTCATTCCAACGGCCACGTCTATCTGACGCTCAAGGACGAGCGCGCTGCGATCGATGGCGTAATCTGGAAGGGCCAGGTGCGCGGCCTGTCGATCCGGCCCGAGCAAGGGCTAGAGGTAATCGTCACAGGAAAGATCACCTCCTACCCGGCAGGCTCGCGCTATCAGATCGTCATTGAGACCATGGAGGCGGCCGGTGTTGGCGCACTCTTGGCGCAGCTGGAGCGCTTGAAGGCCAAACTCGCATCGGAGGGGCTGTTTGCCGCCGAGCGAAAGCAGGTCCTGCCCGCCATGCCTGCCGTGGTGGGCGTCATTACCAGCCCAACCGGCGCGGTGATCCGGGACATCCTACATCGCATCCGCGACCGCTGGCCGTGCCGCGTGGTGGTTTGGCCGGTGGTGGTACAGGGCGACGTCGCCGCGGCACAGGTTGCAGCGGCGATCCGTGGCTTCGACGCCCTTGAAGTTGGCGCTGCGATCCCCCGGCCCGACGTGCTCATCGTGGCCCGCGGCGGCGGGTCGGTGGAGGATCTCTGGCCGTTCAATGACGAAGCTCTAGCACGGACCGTCTCGGCGTGCTCGATCCCGTTGATCAGCGCCGTCGGCCATGAGACGGACACCACCCTCATCGACTTCGTTTCCGACCGCCGCGCCCCGACGCCGACCGCTGCGGCCGAAATGGCGACGCCGGTTCTGGCCGAACTTAAGGCTGTCGTGGGCGACCTGGGCGCACGAATGCATCGAAGCGGCGGTCGCGCCGTGGAAGATCGACGGGGTCGCGTGGGAGCCGCCGGTAGATGCCTGACGCGGGTAACGGACCTAGTGGAACTGGCAGCGCAGCGGTTCGGCATCATCTCCGGGCGGCTGGCGGCGGGTCTGGCCCGAAACGCCGCGGCCCACGAGCGGGACTTGGTTCGGGTCTCGTCCCGCCTTTCGCCATCGCTCCTGCAACGGCCGCAGGCGGTGCATCGCCAGAGGCTGGAGGGCGTCACCGCGCGACTGCGGCCTAGCGTGCAGCGCAGCCTCGAGCGCGCATCCGAACGATTGGGCGCGCTCACCAAGCTCTACGCCTCGGCCGACCCCGAACGGCCGCTGCAACGCGGCTTCGCGCGCGTCACCCGCTCGGACGGCTCAATCGTCCATGCCGGCGCAAGCCTGGCGAGCGGCGAGGAAGTCGCCATCAAATTTGGCGACCAGATCTCCCGCCAGGCCACTATCGAAGGCCCTGCTGCTCCCGCAATCGCCCCGCTCACCAAGGCCGCCAAGCGAAAAACGGGACCCTCAGCGCAAGGCGACCTGTTCTGACGTACGGTGGCGCGCTAAATAGACGCCCATGAATGCTCACGATCGCGACTTTACGGGCTCTGACCTCGCCAAACTCCACTACGGCGACGGCGACTTCGCTGTTTTGAAACCCGGCCGCTATGTGATCTGCGCGGTCACGGGCCTGAAGATTCCTTTACAGCAGCTTCGATATTGGGATGCCGGCCGGCAGGAGGCCTATGCGGGCCCAGGCGAAGCCCTGCAGCGTTGGCGCGAAGCTAACGGCTAGCCTTCCTGTAGATCTCTTTCGACCAGCGTCGGTGGACCCAGAACCACTCGCTCGGGCGGGCGCGGACGCGATCTTCGATGAAGGCGTTGATGCGCCGGACACCGGCTTCAATGTCGGCGTCGCGGTCGCCGGTGTCCTCAAGCCAGAAGGGCTCGTGGACGATTACCCTGTAGCGCGCCTTGTGAATGCGTTGGACGCTCATTGGTTGGATCGGAATCTTGAACCGAAGCGCGAAGCTAGCGGGTCCTGGCGCGGTGTGAGCCATCACGCCAAACAGGGGCGAAGCGACACCACCGTTGAATTTCTGATCGTTCATCAACGCCACGGATTCCCCGCGGCCTAGGGCCCGCAACAACTCGCGAGCGCCTGTGGCGCCCTTCGGGGCGAACAACCGCACACCGTAGCGCCATCGGCTCTTGCGGACCCGCTCGTCAACATAGGGATTGTTGAGCGCGCGGTAGGTGATCTGACACGTCACGCCCGAGTGCACGATCACCGCCGACATGACCTCGAAGCATGAGAAATGCCCGGAGATGAAAACGGCGGGCGCGCCGGCAGCGATCTCGGCGAGGCGTTCGACGCCCACGACCTCGACCCGACTTGGGTCAGCGATGATCCTGTCCAGGATCGGGGATTCAGCGAAGGTGCGGCCGGTCTCCTCCCACTGGGCGCGAAGCATCGAAGCCATCTCCGCTTCGGTCGCGTCCGGGAAGACAATGCGAAGGTTTGTCCTCGCGAACCCGTGCTTGCTCGTCAACGGGCCCAGCGTTCGAAGCAGCCAGCCGCCAAAATTCGAAACTGCATCGATTGGGAACAGACGCGCCAAAAACTCGGCGCCCACGTACGCCCAAGCTTCAAGTCGCCACAGGATGTTCTGTCGCCGCTGGGCCGGGGATTCTGTCATGCGTCTCTACTAAAGCTGGGGTCGTGAACATAGCAACGCGTAGGTCCTGGCGCGGGCTTTGCGACGAGACCGGCGTGCCGTCCCGCTTCGGGACAGGGGAAGGAAATGGGCGTCGCGTCATGACGGACACGATCGATATTCATCTGGGTCGCCGGCTTCGCCGCCGCCGCCGGATCCTGGGTCTGACACAGCAGCAGCTCGCCGGTGCATGCGGCGTGCGCTTCCAACAGATTCAGAAGTATGAGTGCGCCGCCAACCGCATGTCGGCGGCCCGCCTTTGGCAGCTCTCAGAGGTTCTCGAGGTTCCGATCAGCTACTTCTACGAAGGCCTCGGTCAGGAATCGGTGATCGAAAAGGATCCTGAGCCGCCGGAGCCCCATACGGGCAAGGAAACCAAGGACCTCATCCAGGCCTTCTACAACCTGAGTGAGCGGCCCCGTCAGCGTCTGTTGGACCTGGCCAAGTCCTTGAATGAAAGCGAGCCCACCAACGCGGGGCATGCGTTTCCCTAAGTCGCGCCAAGGGGTAAAGCGGTCGGATGATCGCTCCAAACCCTGAGCTTCCATCTTCCAAACTTCTCGTTGAGCTCGACGCGTTCCTGGTCGAGCTCAATCGCGCGGCAGCCGGCGCTATTTTGCCGCTGTTTCGCGCCAACCACGGCTTGATCGACAAGGGAGGCGCCGAGGGCTTCGACCCTGTCACCGAGGCGGACAAGGGCGCTGAGCGTGCGATCCGCAAGCTCATCTCCGAGCGCTATCCCGATCACGGGGTCATCGGCGAGGAATATGGCGAGGACCGCCCGGACGCGGAGTTCGTCTGGGTCTTGGATCCCGTCGATGGCACCCGCGCATTCATCGCCGGTCTGCCACTTTGGACCACGCTGATCGGGCTTAGGTTTCAGGGAAAGCCCGTGCTGGGCTCCATCGGCCAATCGTTCCTTGATGAGCTCTATATCGGACACGCTGGCGGATCGCGCCTGATGACCCGCGGCGAGAACCGCCCTTTGAAGGTTCGCCCCTGTCCGACGCTGTCCAGCGCCCTCATCGCGACCACTGATCCAGCCATCTTCCAGGGACCCGAGCGGGAAGCTTGGCGCGCGGTTCGCGCCGGCGCCAAGTTGGCGAGGTTGGGTTGTGACGCTTACGCCTACGCCATGGTCGCAGCAGGCACGATCGACCTGGTGATCGAAACCCGTCTAAAGGCATGGGATATCGACGCTGCGATCCCAATTATCGCTGGAGCCGGCGGGCTCACCACCGACTGGAGCGGCGCACCGGTCGGCCCGCATGGCGGGAGGATTGCCATCGCGGGCGACCGCGCCTGTCTGAATGAAGCGCTGGCCGCCCTGAGTGCGGTCGGCGCCTAAGCCTGCTTTGGGGCCGGCTTCTTGGCCGCAGGTTTTTTTTTGGCAGGCTCCTTCGCGGCAGGCTTCTTCGCGGCGGCTGGTTTTTTTTTAGGGGCCTCCTTGGCAACCGCCGGCGCCTTGGCCGCCGCAGGGTTGGCGGCAGGTTTCTTCGCCGCAGCGGGTTTCTTCGCCGCAGCGGGTTTCTTCACGACTGTGGGCTTCTTGGCCGCCGCGGGCTTAGCAGGCGCCTTTTTCGCTGCCGGGGCCTTGGCGGCTTTTGGCTTTGAGGCAACCCTTGCGGGCGCCTTTTTGGCTATGGGCGCCTTAGCGGCCGGTGCTTTGGCCGCCGGCTTTTTGGCGGCAGCCTTCTTAGCCGCGGCAGGCGCCTTGGCCGCCGCAGGTTTCGCGGCCGTCTTAGCCGGAGCGGCCTTTACGGCAGCAGGCTTAGCCACGCGCTTGGCCGCCGGCTTCTTTGCGGCGGGCTTCTTCGCGACCGGCTTGGCGGCCGCAGGCTTTGCGACAACGGCTGCGGGCTTGGCAGGGGCAGGGGTGGCTGCAGCTGCCGGTGCCTGAGCCGGAGCGGGCGTCGGCGTAGGCGCGGGTTTGGGCGCTGCGGCCGGCGTCGGCGCAACTCGGCCGGTGAGTGCGTCGAGGGCCCTCAGAAAGATGTTACGCATCGGGTCGGTCTCCATCAGGATTTCGTGGTACGCGCCGGGGACGCTAATGAACTTTCCCTGCGGCAGGTGTCGGGCGGCGGCGGCCTGAGTGGCCGTATCGATAAGCTGGTCGGCGTCAGCGGAAACAATGACCACAGGCACAGTGACATTCCGCAGTGTCTCGGGTCGAGAGAGATAGGCGGTGGCGCGCAACGTGAAGTCAATCCAGCCCCAGGTCGGAGCGCCAAGCGCAATCCTCGGCTCTGCGGCGACCAGGCTCCAAGTTCGGGCATGGCGTACAGGATCATGGGTCAGGACGTTGCCTTCGAAGGTGTCATCGAAAGGCTTGCCGCCACCGCCAAGCGTATAGGCCGAACCCCGGCCAACCAGCATGTTCAGGGTCGTCAATATCCGGGAGACGAACATCGGGAACGGCGTACGGATTCCCAGCATCGGCGCCGAAAGAATCGCGCCGGCAAACCGCGTTTCGCCCTGCGTCATGGCCAACAAGGTCAGGCACCCACCCATGGAATGGGCCGCCGCCACCCAAGGCCTAGGCAGGCGTGCCTCATAGGTGTCGAGCAAGGCACGGAAATCGTCGAGGTAAGGTTTGAAGCCCTTGGCGTGTCCCTTTAGCGGATCTTTGAGCTCGCGCAGTGACAGCCCTTGGCCGCGCCAGTCGTGAGCCAGCACAACAAAGCCCCGCTGAAGGCACTCGCCGATGAATTCGTAGTACTTCTCAATCGGCTCGGTTCGCCCGCCCGACAGCACGATGGAGCCGCGGACGCGGCTCCCTTGAGCCACGGTCGCGGGCGTGAAGAGCGCCGCCCGCAGCTTCGAGCCTCCAGCGCCGACCAACCACGCCACCTCTCCGCCAGGCGGCGCCTTGGCGAGGTCGGTCTCGATCAAGGTCGCTGCGTCGGCCATCACCCTGCTTTAGGCCGCCTTAGAGAACAGGGACTGAATCTTAGGCTGAAGTTTCATCGCCAGGCCCATGTCGGAAAGCTTGAGACGTCCTGTCATCATCGCCCGCGTCGGATCGAGCTCGCCCTTGCCAAGGGCCGTGAGATCCTTGAGCCCCACGGTGACCACCAGATCGGCAGGCAGGTCGTCGTTGGTGACGACTGCGCCTGCGATGTGAATAACGCCTTCGCCCTTGAGATCGAGTTTGATCGATGCGTCGAAGTTCGAGGCGCCGGCATCGGACGCGGCTCGGCGGATCCGATCGGTCAACTCCTCCAGTGTCGCCATCGCTTCGCTTCCCCAAACTAGCCGCGAGCTTCGCTTCTGATGTGTACGAAGTAAACCGTCAGGCCACCAAGCTAGGCATGGGGTGGGCCAGACTTGACGAACTTGAGCGTCATTCGATCACTTTCACCAATCTCGTCGAACTTGGCGTGGTCAAACGCGGGATCGGCGCGCTTACCGGGCAGCGACGACCGGCGCACTGGCGGCAGGGTCCAGACCCCGAAGGGATGGTCGCGCGTGTCCTTCGGATTGGCATTGATCTCGCTGGCTTTGGCGAGCGTGAACCCCGCTTCCTGCGCCAGCTGGATCACATAGGCCTGCGGAACATAGCCGGACGAAGCCATGACGTCGGGCGTGCCGGCCGGGTCGGCGCGATGTTCCTCAACGCCCAACACCCCGCCGGACTTCAGCGCCGCAAAGGCGTCGCCGAACGCCTTCTCCGCCAAGCCTGCGGCCATCCAGTTGTGAAGGTTGCGCAGGAAGAGGGCGAGGTCTGCGGACCCGGCCGGCGCGACGGGACCGCTGGCCGCCCCGAACGCGGTCAGTTGCGGCTTGCCGTAGAGCCTTGGATTGTCAGCAAGCCTGCGGCGGTAGGCCTCGACCATTGCGCGACCCTCTGCGTCGGAAGGCTCCAGGTCGGCGGCGTAGAACCGACCGCCGGTCGCGGCCAGGAACGGCGCAATGATATCGGTGTACCAGCCAGCACCTGGCCAAAATTCGACCACGGTCTCGCCGGGCTTGAGGCCCCAAAATCTGAGGGATTCAATGGGGTGCCGCCAACGGTCTCGGACCTGGTCAGCGGGTGTTCGCCAAGCCCCGGCTACAGCGGCGTCGAGGGTCCGAGGCGCTTCGGGAGCTTTGGGTCGACCTGAGCACGCGGAGAGCGCAGCGGCGCCTGCCAGCACACCGCGTCGTGAAAACCTCGTGTCCGGAAACGCCATGACCACCTCGCCACGTCCCCAACGTGAGCTTCGGCGAAAGGCCTAGCGCGGGCGCTCAATCGCGTCAAAGGCAGCGACGTCGCAAGGCCTTGATCCTGAAATTTGCACGCCTACCTCATGGGTTGGAGGCGCTGGATGTCCGGGCCTTCTGGACGCCGACGCGAGGCCTACGGGCTCGCAATGGCGTCCATCTGAACCGCAACCTTGCTTCGAAAGAAGGATGTGACCGATGCGTACGATCGATTTCTCCCCCCTCTATCGCTCAGTCGTGGGTTTTGACCGTCTGGCTGACCTCCTGGACTCCGCCGCTGTGGATAGCGCGAGCGGCTATCCGCCCTACAATATCGAGCGCACAGACGAGAACGCCTATCGCGTCGAGATCGCCGTCGCCGGCTTTCGCTCGGAAGAACTGAACATCGAGGTGAAGGAAAACCTGCTCACCGTGACCGGCCGCAAGGCCGCCAACGACGAGCCGCGCCGCTTCCTGCACCGCGGCCTGGCCGAACGTAATTTCGAACGGAAATTCCAACTCGCCGACTACGTGCTGGTGACCGAAGCCGCTTTGGCCGACGGCCTGCTTTCGATCTCGCTGAAGCGCGAATTGCCCGAAGCTTTGAAGCCCCGCCGCATTGAGATCGCGACGGCTCAGACGACCCTCATTGAAGCCGAAAAGGCAGCGTAACTCTCGCAAGCTAGTCTGATGAAGGGCGGCGCGTGATCGTCGCCCTTTTTCATCGCGCGAGCGTTAGATGATGTCGTCGAGGCCGCGCGCGCCGTGGCGGGCGACCCCGGTGAAGTTTGCCTGACGCAGCAAGGCGCCAGTGAAATTGGCCCGGCTAACGTCGCTGTCGATAAACAGCGCCTGTCGGAGGTCAGCGCCGCTCAGGTCTGCACCCTTCAGCTCGGCTCTGCGCAGGTCGCAAGCCAGCACGCGGTCAGTGCCGAGTAGAAGCGGTCCCATCTGTGCTTCGCGAAGATCGGAGCCCGAGAGCTTCGCGCCCGCCAGCTTGGCGCCGCGCAAGTCCGCGCGTCGCAGATTGCAATTGCGAAGGTCCGTGCCTTCGAGGTGGGCGCCCTGCAGTTGCACGCCCTCCATATCAAGGCCGTAGAACACTGCACCCTTCGCGGAGAGAGCCGTCAGGTTGTAGCCACGCACCGTCTCCAGCGCGCGAAGGTCCGCGCCGTCGAAAACGGACGGCGCGCCGTGCAAGCCGCCCGTCTCGCACCAGCGGGCGTGATCTTGGATCATCGTCTTGTAAGGAAGTGCGCTCGCTGCGATGCCGGCCGGCTTGTCGGTCAGCGCACCGGCCATGTTGGCGTTGGAAACGTTCCACTGCAGCGTCTTGGCGCCTACCAGCACCGCGTCGCGAAGATCCGCTCCGCCTAGGTCAGCGCCGGAGAGATCGGCCCCGGAGAGGTCACAACCCTTAAGTGTGGCCTGCTTGAGGTTGGCGCGCACCAAGCGTGCGTCCTTGAGGATCGCATCGGTGAAGTCGGCCTTAACGGCAATCACGCCGGAGAGCTTGGAGCGTTCGAGGTTGGCGCCGATGAGCTTCGCGCCTTGAGCGTCGCCCACGCGGGATGCGCCAGCCTCGATGCGCCGGAAGCCGTACTTAGCGTCGGCTGCGGCCAGCACGCCCTCACGAAGGTCCGCCTCGAACATGTCGGCGCCGGTGAGGTCAGCATTGCGGAGGCAGGCGCCGCGCAGATCGGTCCGGCGAAGCGAAGCGAAGCGCATGTCGGTGTCCTGGAGGTCAGCCCCGAACATGATGGCGTTATCGAGCCGAACCTTATGCAGCTTGCAGCCGGTCAGCATCGCGCCACTGAAGTCGGCGTCACAAAGATTGCGGCCGGAAAGGTCAAGACCGGAGATGTCCGCCCAGGCGAAAACCGCGCGCGCGCCGCCCGGCTTGGATCCCCACAACCGATCATGCTTCGCACAGATCTGATCGGCTTCAGCCTGGGAGATCCGGCGAGTGATGTGTGAGGCTTCGGACATGGACCCTGGCGCAAAGACGGGATGGTTACCCGTTCCTAGACCAAGGTGATTAACGGCCCATTTCCAACGATTTAGCTCAGCGCCGGGGACGGTAGCCCGCGTAGAGGACAGTGGCCTCCTCGCGCAGGAAGCCTAGCTTCACGGTGATCTCGGCGTCCCCCAGCCGATGGAGTCCCCGTCCGCCGGCCAGAACGGACGCGTCTTCGCAAGCGATGATCACGCGACCGACGCGGGCCTCGATCAGGCGCTGGCTACAGGATGCCGCGCCAGACGAGCGCTCACCGCATGGCTCCAGAGTGAGATACACCGCCGCGTCGCGTGCTTTTTCGCCGGCTTGATCCAGCGCTTGCTCCTCGGCGTGAAGCCGGCCGCCCGGCGCCGTAGCCGCCTCGCCTACCGCCACGCCGTCCTTCACGACGACGCACCCGACAGAGGGGTTGTCTCCAGTCAGACCGACGTTTGATTGCGCAAGGGCGATTGCCCGCCGCATCCAATGTTCGTCGCCGGGCCGGGTCATCCGTAGAGCCTAAATCGCTGGCAATGGTTGTGCCCTGGATTGATCCAGATAGCGTGCGGCGGTGGGTTTCAATGTCGCGTCCAGATCAATCAGCAGCGGATTTCCCGTTGGAATCTCCACCCCAACGATCGCCTCGCCGCTGAGGTCGAACAGCAGTTTGACGATGGCGCGCAGGGAATTGCCGTGCGCCGCGATCAGCAAGGTTTCGCCGGCCGAGAGTTTTGGCGCGATATCAGCTTCCCAATAGGGCTGAACGCGAAAGAGCGTGGTCTCCAGGCTCTCAGTGTCCGGCAACGCTGCACCGGCGTAGCGACGATCCTTGTGGAAATCGAACTCGCCGCCAGGGGCGAGCGGTGGCGGCGGCACGTCATAAGACCGACGCCAGATCTTCACTTGCGCCTCGCCATGCTTGGCCGCGGTTTCGGCCTTGTTGAGACCCGTCAGGCCGCCGTAGTGGCGCTCGTTCAGCCGCCAGTCTTTGATCTCAGGCACGAAGGTCTGGCCGGCCGCGGCCAACGCCAACCAGGACGTTCGGATCGCACGCGTCAGGACCGAGGTGAAACAGCGGTCGATGGCGATGCCTGCAGCCGCGATCAGTTCGCCGCCTTTTCGCGCTTGGGCCTCGCCCTCAGCGGTGAGATCGACGTCCACCCAGCCAGTGAAGCGGTCCTCGAGGTTCCATTGGCTCTGGCCGTGGCGCAGCAGGATCAAGGTCGGCAAGGCGAAGGTCTCCGGGAAGCTAGGTCGGCTTTCTATC
>JAYUBY010000576.1:0-2036 GCA_043740635.1 Alphaproteobacteria bacterium | reverse complement strand
CTTGGGCGCGCGGACGTAGAGGACCGAGTGATTGTCTCGGCAAGCCTTGTGACCCAGGGCGCACCCTAGCCAACTTTTGCCGACGCCGGTTGGGCCGCTGATGATCAGATTCTCGTGGGCGTCGATCCAGCCGCCCTTGAGCAGCTCCTGCAGTAGCGGACGATCGAGCCCGCGCGGAGCGCGATAGTCGATGTCTTCCGGCGCCGCCTGGTGGCGGAGCTTGGCGTAGCGCAGCCGAGCGCCCAGGCGCTTATCCTGGCGATGGACGGCTTCGCGATCGAGTAGCATGGCGAGCCATTCAGCATGCTGAAGGCCGACGGCTTCGGGGTTGGCGTTGAGCTCCGAGAAGGCCTTGGCCATGCCGAAGAGGCCCATGGCGTGCAGCTGATCGAGGGTAGGATGGGTCAGCAAGTTGGTCTCTCCTTCAGTGGTAGTATCGAGATCCGCGGATGTTGATGTGCTCGCTCGCCGGCTCAGGCTCGGCCGGCGCGGCGGAGCCGCGCAGGCGCTGTACGGGCTGGCCATCGAGTTTCTTGTCGAGGATGGAACGGACGGGGCCGTAGGCGCGCGCGCCGATCTCCAGGGCGCGCAGGCAGGCCGCCTCCACTCGAGCGGCCCCGAAGCTTTTGGACAGACCAACGATGCCGCGGCAGGAGCGGAAGCCCTGCTCGGGATGCGGCCGATCTTCGAGGATCATCTGACAGAGCAGCTCAACCGAGGGACCAAGGGCGCTGGCTTCCCGGGTAATCCGCTCGATCGTCCAGTCCTTGTGGCGTCGATGGCTGGAGGGCATGTGGTCGGCGATGGTGGTGTGCTTGCCGTCGCCGGAGCCCCGCATGTGGACGGCGATGCGGTCACCCTCGAAGAAGATTTCAACGGTCCGTAGTGTCGCGCGCATGGCGATAGGGGACGGAGTAAAAGTGACCGTCCACGTCCACGTGGTAGTCCATGCCCACCTTGCGAACACGCCACTCGGCGAAGGCGTAGGGCTCGGCCGGCAAGGCCTTCAGAAGCGGAGCGTCGATGGCTTCGAACAGCTGACGACGGGTGCGCTGGATATGCCGAAGGACCCGCTGGTCATTGAGCCAGGCGAGCAACTCGGCGATCGCGGCGTTGACGTCGGCCAGGCTGTAGAACCGGCGACGGCGCAGTTTTCCGAGCAGCCATCTTTGGACGATCCTCACCGCAGCTTCGACTTTGGCTTTATCCCGCGGCCGCCTCGGCCGCGCCGGCAACAGCGCCGTCTCATAGTGCGCCGCCATCTCGCCGTAGGTGCGGTTGACCTGCGGATCGTAGAAGCAGGCCTTGATGATGGCGACCTTGGGATTGTCGGGCACGAGTAGTCTGGGCGCGCCCTGGAAGTAGCCGAAGGCCCGAACGTGCGCGTCGATCCAGTCGGGCAGCCTTTCTGTCCAGCTGGCGTGAGCGAAGGTCAGGCTCGAGCCGCCCATCACCGCGACGAAGATATGCGCGTCTTGGGTCTTGCCGGTGCGCCGGTCGACGATCACCGCCACCTTGTCTCCGGCGTAGTCGATGAACAGCTTGTCCCCGCCCAGATGGGTCTGGCGCATGGTGACCGGCAGGCGCTTTTCCCAGCCCGCATAGAGTTCGCAGAAGCGGCTATATCGATAGCCGTCTGGATACACCTCGTTGTATTCACTCCATAAAGTCTCGAGCGTGACGTTCTTGTTCCTCTTGAGCTCACGGTGGAGCACCGCCCAGTCAGGCTCTGGCTTGCGCCGATGGCCCCGCTTGCTGCCGGCGTCGCCATAAAGCCGGACCTCAAGTTCAGCATCGCTCAAGTCCAGCGGCAGCGGCCACGCAAAGCCAGACCGCTCGAAGCGGCCGACCATCTCACGCAGGGTCGAACGGGCGAGGCCAGACCGGAACGCCACCTCCTGCAGCGACAGCCCGGCGTCCAACCGCAATTTCAGCATCTCGCGCACTCGGCGCATCGCAATCCTCTCCGTCGGCATCGTCCCTCCCAAAAAGAGGAAACTTAGCGTCGAAGAAGCGCCCAACTCCCACCGCCACAT
>JAYUBY010000575.1:0-4163 GCA_043740635.1 Alphaproteobacteria bacterium | reverse complement strand
ATCTACGAAGCCTACCTCAATCGCGCCAAGCAGGTGGCCGCCGAAGGCAGTCTGCAGCAGGCCGACGCGAGCGTGAATTCCGCGGCGCCGGTCCCCACCTCTCCGTCGTCGCCCAAAATGAAGATCGCGGCTGTGCTGGCCATGCTTGGCGCGCTTATCGCTGCGGCGGCCGCGATCCTGATCGCCGAGTTCTGGGACAAGCACCTTCGCAGCCGCCTGGATGTCGAGCGTGAGCTGGGCGTGCCGTTCGCCGGCGTCCTGCCCGACTTCAACTCGGTCCGCCCGAAGGGACTGACAGGGATCGACGCGACCCCGGCCGAGTACCTCCTCAACTTCCCCTATTCGGGGTTTGCCGAGGCCTTCCGGAACCTGCGCGCCTTCCTGATGATCTCGGGTCAGGGCGAGGACGCCAAGCTGATCGCCCTGACCTCAGCGGTCCCGCGCGAAGGCAAGAGCCTCACCTCGCTCTGCCTCGCTCGCACCCTGGCGCTCTCAGGGTCGCGGGTGGCTCTGGTCGACTGTGACCTGCGCCAGCGCGGCGTCAGCAAGCTCATTGGCGAACGCGATGTCGGGATCGTGGAAGTGGTCGAACAGGGCGTGCCGGTGCGCGAGGCCCTGGTGCGCGACGCCCGGACCAACCTGTTCATCTTGCCGGCGAGCGGCAAGAGCGTGCCCTATGATCTCTTCTCGAACCCGGTAACGGACGAGCTGCTGCGACAGCTTTCCAATCAGTTCGACTACGTGATCCTGGATACGCCGCCGATCCTGGGTGTCGCCGATGCGCGGATCCTCGCCGCGAAGGCCGACCGGGTCCTCTATATCGTGCAGTGGAACAAGACGCCGCTCCGCGCGGCCCACGCGGCGGTCGACATTCTTCACGAGTGCGGCGCGAACGTCGTGGGCGCCCTGCTGACCAAGGTCAACGTCAAGGGTCAGGCCCGCTACGGCTATGGCGACAGCAGCGACTACTACGGCTACTTCAAGAACTATTACATCGCCGCCGCTTGAGGGCCGCTCGAATGGCGCCGAACATACGAAGGCCCGTCGCCGCAGTTGGGTTGGCCGCTTGCCTGATCGTCGGCTGCCGCGCCGCATCCGGTGAAGTGGCGCAAGGGCCATTGAAAGCGGCCCCAGACGGGCGCCCGCTGGTGCTGACCTTCGCTGACGAATTCACCAGGTTCGACCGCTTTCGGGACGGAACGGGCGCCTGGCGCACCACCTTCCGGGACGGCAAGGCGGACGACGACTATGACGTGCGCACGCTGCGGTCGAACAAGGAATTGGAACTCTACGTCGATCCCGAGGTCCGCGCCCATGGCGCCCGACCGGAGGTCGGCCCCGCCCTCGGGCTGGATCCGTTCCAGGTCGGTGACGGCATGCTGACGATCACCGCCAATCGCGCACCGGCTGACCTGGCTGCCCGGCTCGGCGGATTCCGCTACACCTCCGGTCTGATTACAACGCAGCCTTCCTTCGCGCAGACCTACGGCTATTTCGAAATGCGGGCCAAGCTCCCGCACGGAAAGGGTGTTTGGCCGGCGTTCTGGCTGCTGCCGCGCGACCTGTCCTGGCCTCCGGAAATCGACATCATGGAAAGCGTGGGAGACTCGTCGCGGTACTATGCGACCGCGCACTCCAACTTCGGCGCAAAGGACGCGGGCACTGAAATTCCGATCGCACCGGATGTCTTCCACGTCTTCGCGGTGAGCTGGGACCACGACAAGCTTGTCTGGTTCGTGGACGGGCGCGAGGTCAAGCGCCTGACCACGCCGCCGGATCTGAACAAGCCGATGTATATCCTGGCGAACCTGGCCCTTGGGGGCGACTGGGCCGGGGCGCCCGACGCTTCCACCCCATTCCCGGCTCACTATGTGATCGATTACATCCGCGCATATCGGTTCGCGGCATGAGCGGCGTGTGGGGCGAAACGGGCCAGAACGGGCCAATCCGACGGATCAGGGGCGGCCAGGTCGCTCGGCCCGCGCCAGGGGCGTGGCGAGCGCCACGCGAAGCCTCCAGGCGGACGACGTCCGCGCACGACACCGGATTCGCCGATGCCGCACCCGCCCCACGCGGGTTGGATGGGGACGGAGCCTTTGCGCTCGCGCTCTTCCTGCCGCTGCTGTTCATCGCGCAGCTGACCACGGCCGGCGCGGCGCTGGTGGCGGGTCTCGCGCCGCTCTACCTCTATTATCGCCGCAAGGGGCTGGGGGCCGTGCTCGCGCCGCGCAGTTTCCTGTTCGCGATTCCAGCTTTCGCCCTGCTCTCGGTCTTCTGGTCTGAGGCGCCCGCCGAGAGCCTGCGCTTTGCCCTCGAACTGGCGGTGACGGTGGTCGTCGGCTTCCTGCTGTCATCGGCGCGTCGCCAGGAAAGCGTGGTCCGCGGCCTCTGCCTGGCCTTCCTGATTTACATGATTGCCGCCCGGATTGGTGGCGGCACCGTAGGTATTGGGGTGGGCGCCGGGGGCGAGGCGTTCTCGGGTCTGACCTCCAGCAAAAACCTGCTGGGAGACATCGCGTCCACCGGGTTGATCGTATCGATGGCGGCGGTGGCTATGGCGCTGCGTAGCCGGGCGTGGATCTGGCTCGCGGTTGGCGTCTGCGGGATCGCAATTGATCTCTATACCGTGACGGCGACCCGCTCCGCCGGCGCCCTGCTCGGGCTTGGCATGGGCGTGGGCGCGATGGTGGCGCTCACCCCCCTGATCTACGTCGGAAAGGCGATGCGCGGCTGGCTGACCGGCGCGGTCGCGCTTTGCATGGTGATGGGGGGGCTATTCTACCGAACCTTGTCGATGGCGATGATCGACTTCGGCGCCAACCTTTTCGATAAGGATCCGACGCTGACGGGCAGGACCTACCTCTGGTATCGCGCCGCCGACCTGATCCGGGAAAAGCCGATGCTCGGGCGCGGCTACTATTCCTTCTGGCGGCAGGGCAACATCGATGCCGAAGGCCTATGGCGCTACTTCGGTATCGACGACCGTGGCGGCTTCACCTTTCACAACACCCTCGTGGACATCCTGGTGACGCTCGGATGGCTGGGCGCGGCGGTGATCTTCGCGGTCGTGCTGGTCGGCGTGATTGCCCTGGTTGCAAGGTTTGTCCGCCGTCCAAGTCTGTCCCTGGTCTTCTGGATCAGCCTGTTCCTCTACCAATTGGTCCGCACGCCGATCGAAACGATCGGCATCGCCCCCTTCTACTTCTCCACCGCCCTGGCTTTCGCCGCCCTGGGCGCTGCATTCCGGCGCGCCCGCCCCGCGATGGCCCGGCGCACGCCTTCGCCCGGCCGGCCCGCCGTCGTGGCGCTGCGCAGCTGGACGGTCGCCGGAGCCGAAACAGGATCGGTTGCCGGTCGCATCCGGCGCCCGGTGAGCCTGCCGCCGCAGGGGCGATGAAATGGCAAAGAGGCGCATCGCGCCCGGCGGTGACGGCGGACCGGCCGGACATACGCGCTTGCGCCGGACGTCACTGGGAGCGCTCGCCCTTACCGGCGCCAGCGTGATCCGACTGAGCCTGCAGTTCGCGCTGCTGCCACTGCTCGCCCGGTTAGTCGGCCCCGCCGAATATGGACTGGTCGCGCTGGCCATGCCGTTCATCCTGCTGGCGAACGTGCTCGCCGACGGCGGCCTCGGCTACGCGCTGGGTCGACAGCGTGAGGCCAGCGCCGAACTGGAGTCCACGGTCTTCTGGCTCACCGTAGTCATCGGCGGCGTCCTGGCGGTCTTCTGCTGCCTGGCCGCCTTGCCCATGGGCGCGATCCTGAGGCAGCCGCGTCTTCCGCTCCTGATCATGGCGCTCAGCCCAATCCTGTTCATGAACGGCCTCACGGGGGTTTCCAATGGCCGGATCATCCGCGAGGGGCGTTTCGCCGTCTTCGCCGCGGGAGACTTGCTGTCCACGGGCGCGGCGGCGGCCACCGCGGTGACAGCGGCCCTGCACGGATGGGGCGCGTGGAGCCTCGTCGCGCAACAGCTGGTGCTGTGGACCGTCAAGCTCGTCTGGGTCACCAGTAACGGACGTGCCGCGATCGGACTGCATTGGCGCTTCGCGGAGGCTCGCGGCTTGCTCGCATTCGGCCTCAGCACCATCGGCGCGGTTCTCGCCGACTTCGTCTCGCGAAATATCGACAGCCTGATTGTCGGCGGAGTTCTCGGCGTCTCG
>JAYUBY010000574.1:0-1825 GCA_043740635.1 Alphaproteobacteria bacterium | reverse complement strand
TGCAGGCGGCGCACCTTGTTGCGGCGGGCCCGGTCGGCGAGCAGGTTGGCGGCGATGCGGAAAATATAGGCGTCCGCGGCCTGGAACTCCTGCACATCCAGGGTCGAAAGCCGCATGAACACATCCTGGGTAAGGTCTTCAGCCTCCGCGTGGCTGCGCACCCGCCGCAGGAAATAGCTCATCAGCGCCGGCCGGAACCGGCGGGCGAGATGAGCGAAGTCCGTTTCGGCCGCTGCGGTCAACTACTGGGCTCCCAAGGTCAGGGGTTCACTGTTTAAGACGCACGCCGGGCAGAATCGCGCAGTTTGGGCGTGGAGTCAGCCGCACGCAGGCCTGGTGAAGTCCGTTCCATGCGTCGCTAAGCCTCCAGTTCGATGTCCCACTGGAGGTCCGCCACGGATCAGAATCGGCCATTGCAGGTGCGATGTTTTGAGGATTCCGTAGCGGGAGCGCACAAGGTCGCTCGCGTTCGCCCGAACACGACTGCCTGCATTTATCGATATTTCCAATGAGCCGCGGAGACCCTACGAACCCGACGAGGACTCGCTGGTGGGCCCGGCAGCCAGGGCGCATCGATGACCCAGGCGGCGCGTTGCGCCCTCCGCCATGGCTGAGCCTAAGCTGCCTTGGTGAATGCGGGCATGAGATGCCTTCCCGCAAGTTCGATGCTTCTCAGGACGGCCTCATGGGGGATTGAGCCGAACTGCATCATGCACATCATCCGATCCGCGCCGATCGCCTCATAGCCCCTCAGCTTCGCGGCGCAGTGGTCGGGGTCGCCGATCACGACACAGTCGAGCATTTCCAAGGTCTCGTGCGCCTCTTCCCGGCTGATGGTCTCGCCCTGGGCCATTCGTTTCAGGACGACCAGGGTTGGGGGATCGTCGTCGTGGATGACGGTCTCGTTCGGGTCCAGCCGGTCCTGGGCGGCGGTGTCCCGCGCCGAATTCGGATGCAGGCCCATCTTGATCATATCGTACCAGACGCGGCGCGGGACCTTGAAGACGAGGGGCGCGGCGTTGACGTACCAGAGGGCGGACCAGGCAGCGCCGTTGGCGATCGCCTCAGCGCGACTCTCGGCGACGTGCACGAAGGTGAAACAGCCCTTCTGCGGATTGACGAACCTGCCCGCCGGAGCCTTGCAGTCCGCCAGGCCCCTGTCGTGCTCGCGAAGCATCTGCCCCAGGACCGCCACGGGGCTCAGCAAGGTGGTGCCCAGAGCCCCTACTCCCATTTCACCGGCCATATAGAAGCTCTCCGGCGAGCCGCAGGTCTGCCACAGCGGCGGATGCGGCTGCTGCACCGGCTTCGGCACGATCTCCCGTTCGGGCACGCGATAGTCCGGCCCGTCCCACGCGAACACCTTGTCGGTCCAGGCGCGCGGGATGATATGCATGGCGTCGCGCACCTGCTGCCGCGCGGTGTCGGGATTGACGCCGAAGGTCTCCCATTCCTTGCCACCGGATTTGGCCAGCCCCAGGTCCACCCGTCCGCCCGACAGCACATCAAGGGTGGCGGCGCGCTCCGCCACGCGCAGGGGTGTGTTGATGTTGAAAGGCGCCAGCACGCCCGCGTGCCCCACTCGCAGGCGCTTGGTCAGCATGGCGATGGCGGTCAGCACCACCTCCGGCGCTGCGGAATAGCTGAACTCCGGCGCGCCGTGGTGCTCCACCTGCCACCAGGTCGTGAAACCCGCGGCATCGGCCGCCTTGGCCTGGTCAAGGATGTCTCGGAAGAGGTCGGCCTCGCTGTCCCCGCCCCATGGAAAAGCGCGTTGGATTTCGCAGAAGATATCGAACTTCATGCCGACGTACTCCGCTTCTGG
>JAYUBY010000573.1:0-8676 GCA_043740635.1 Alphaproteobacteria bacterium | reverse complement strand
TCGAGTTCCCCGAGCTCATCAGGCCACGAGAGGAACCGGCGCCGGGTGTTCAGCAGGCCCTCGAGGTCACGGCGCAGTCCATTTCGCAGTCGGCTGATGGACAGGCTTTGGCCGCTGACGTCGTCGGGGTCATCGATGAGCCGGTCGAGAAGGGTGCCGTTGTTGAAGGACTGTGAACTCGGCTTCAGGCTCATTTCGTCGCGACGTCCTTGAACGTCAGGTCGCTGAAGTCGGAGAGCGACACCACCTCATCGCCCAGCAAAAGGCAGCGAAGACCGACGCCCCGCGTCAAGCCGCCGTCCTCGACCCAGTCCGTCTCTCGACCCAACCGAGTAGCGCCAGTCTTTCGGGCCTCCTGGCCGACGTAGGTCGTTGGGATATAGACGACCCCGTCTGGACCATCGATGACGTCGAGGTCAGCCGGCCGCCAGATCAGGTCGCGCAAATGCTCGGGCGCCCTGAGGTGCAGGGCGCGGACCTGCGACCAGGGAATCCAGAAGTACTTTCCGGTGCTGGTCAAGACTTCCAGGACATCGGCGGTCGCGTCGTCGAGATCGCGCACGCAGGTAAAGTCTCGTCCATCGACAGTGCCGTGCAGGCTTGGTGCGACCGCGTCGGCGGCCTCGCGGGTGGCCGCGGCATCGCCGCCGGCGCGAAATTCGACGAGCACCCTTAGCGCCATCTCGACCTGCGTCGTGGCGTCTCCAATCAACTCCGGCGCGCGTCCCTCGGCGAATACCTCAGCGCGCGCGAGCTCGGCGCGGATCAATTGGCGGATCAGTGCGACCAGAACGCCATAAGAAGTGTCTTGCGTGCTCACCAAATCATACTGGTTGTCAGCCCGCGCCCAGTCGCCAAGCAAGAGCAGCACTTCGGCCAGTTCGAAGCGAGCGACAACGTTGTTGGGCTGGGCTTTGACCTGCTCTTGCAGGGCCGCGCGGGCGGCCTCCAAATCTGCGGATTTTATGAGTTCGCTCGCTAGCGACATGGGTATTTTCTCCGTCAAAGCTGGCGCTCCACGCCTTGGACGACCGTCACCAGCTGGAATTCCGAAATAGCCTGGTCGAGCAGCAGGTGAGGCTTGAGATGGACGACGCATTCGAACGAGCCCGGAAGGCCCACGACAGGTTGCACCTTTACCCTGGCAGCTTGCAGCGGGTAGCGCGCGCGAAGATCGTACGACATGTCATCGCCCGTGCTGCAGTAGCTCGAGAGCCACTTTGAGAGCCGTCGTTCGCATTCCTCAGCCGATTTGTACGAGCCGATCCATTCCCTAGCCATCACCTTGATGTAGTGGGCAAATCTGCCGACACAGAGAATGTAGTTCATCATCGCGCCAAGCTGCTCGTTGATCCGAGCGATCTCACTGGTGAAGGCGCCTTTGGCGCGGTGGGCGCTGGGGAGATTGTTCACCGCCACATAGGGCGTGTCCTTGCAGCGGCGGATGCAGATTATGCCCGCATCCGAGAGGTCGCGCTCCAGGACTTCGGTAAGGCTAACTTCCAACGGGAACTTGACCATGGTCATCGGCGCGTCGGTTTCAAAGTCCGGCGTCGCCAGATCGACAATCACTCCCCCGGCGAGTTCGTCTTCGATGGTGCCGCGGATGGCCGCCATCCATCGATAGTCGTTGAACGCGCGAAGGCAGATGTGCGCCAGGGTCAGGGCGCCCACGCCCCAGACCTGATCGGCGCCGGCCGCGTCGATGCTCTCCACGAACCGAAATCCGCAATCGCCGGCCTGACGCCCACGATAGGGCGCGCGAAGCAGTATGCGCGGACAGACAAGTCCAATGAACCGCGCGTCGGACATCGCTCTGAAGGCGTTGAAGCGTGTGTATTCCGCGCGCCGGAACGTCCCCGCCAAGGTTGCTTGGCGATCGAGATCGCCGAAGGAGTCTCCCCCAAGCATCGCCGGCGTAACGCCTAGCAGAATTGGAGAAAACGCCGCTGCGGCGACCGCGCTTAGCCGCCGCAGGACCGCCACGTCGTCGCCGGGGTGTTCGCGGGTGGGTCGGTGCTGGACCTCGTAGAGTCCGATCAGCATCGAATAAGGTATGCCGCCTGGCATGCCGAATTCCTGATTGTACACCAGGTCAAAGAGGGCGCTTTGATCGAAGTCGGCGGCGCGCTCGAGGTCGCGGGCCAGTTCAACCCACCGGCAGTCGAGCAGCCGGATCCACGTCTGCCCATCGGAGCTCAAGGATCCGGTTAACCAAAAGACGCCACGCCACGCAGCTTCCAGGGCCAGGACCTTGGGATGGTGCAGCAGCGCGTTACAGCCCGCCGCCAAGATGTCATCGATCTCGGCAATCTCGCGATCCAGAACTCGGCGAAGGCGGGCGACATCGTCGATGTCGCCCAAAAACCGATCGCCAAACCACAGCCTAAGAGCCACGTCATCGGCGGCCGCCAGGAACGTTTCGGTCGGTTCGCGGTCGCCCTCGGCGTCGCCCAAATCGGCGAGCACGCGGGCGCGGAGTGGCGTCGCGATATCCACGGGGCGCCCTCCCGCGCCGCCTGCCGTTAGGCCTTCTTCGGAATGCGAGCGACCAGCCTTAGGGAGGCTGTCAGCTCTTCCATCTGGAGCCAAGGCCGCAAGTAGGCGACTGCGTTATAAGAACCCGGAGAACCTGGCACCTGTGTGACCTCGATCTTGGCTTCCCTGAGAGGATATTTCGCCCGGATCTCTTGGCCGCCGCCTTCCGCCGTGTTGACATAGTTGCTGATCCAGCGGTTCAGCCACTTTGAGCAGTCCTCCACTTCCATGAACGAGCCGATCTTGTCGCGCGCCATGACCTTGAGGTAATGGGCGAAGCGCGAAGTGGCCATGATGTAGGGCAGCCGCGCGGAGATCGCCGCGTTCTCCGTCGCTTCCGGCCGGTCGTACTTCTTCGGGCGCTGCGTTGTCTGGGCTCCGAAGAAGACCGCATAATCGGTATTCTTGTAGTGGCTGAGCGGCATGAAACCGAGGTCCGACAATTCCTTCTCGCGCCTAGCGGTGATCGCCAGTTCGGTCGGGCATTGCTGGGCAAGGTCTCCATCGTCAGACATGAAGACGTGGGTCGGAAGGTTGGTCACCTTGCCTCCACCTTCGGCGCCGCGAATTGTCGTGCACCATCCGCTGTCGAAGAACGCGGAGGTCATGCGCACGCCCATCGCATAGGCCGCGTTCATCCAGCAGTAATCGTCGTGATTCTGTGGCTTTGGGTTGCCGTGGCCGTCGAACGGCGCTTCTTCGAAATTGAATTCGTCGATCGCGCGCGTCAGCGTTCCGTAGGGCTGGCGGGCCAATACCCGAGGCATCGTCAAGGTGACGAAGCGGCTGTCTTCGGTATCCCTGAACCCGCGCCACTTCGAATATTCCGACGACGTGAACTTGTCGGCGAGGTCTCGGGGCTTGGAAAGCTCCTCGAAAGTCTCGAACCCGAACATCTTGGGTCCAGCCGCTGAGATGAAAGGGGCGAAGGCGGCGGCCGCGACCCCGGAAATGTTGCGAAGCAGCTCGATGTCGTCTTGGCTGCTGTCGAAATAGTAGTCGCCGATCAAGGCGCCGTAAGGCTCCCCACCCGGCGTGCCGAACTCGCTCTCGTAGATCTTCTTGAAGAGCATGCTCTGGTCGAAATCGATCGCTTTGGACAAATCGCGCGACAGGTCGCGCTTGGATGCGTTCAGCATACGCACGCGGATGTCTTTGCCGGTCTCGGTGTTCGCCACGAGGTAGTGGATGCCGCGCCAAGACCCTTCAAGGGCCTTGAATTTCTCGTGGTGCATGACCTTGGCGAGCTGTTGTGAGAGGCGCTCGTCAATGGCCGCGATGGCCAGTCTCATCGTCACTGTGAAGTTCTTCGAGAACGTCACGGTGCCGCGCGTGGCTTCCTCGGTGAGCGTCCTCAAAAGCTCCTGAACCTGTTCGGGCTCGGTTTGCTTGGTCGCGGTGATGGCCTGTTCCAGCAGACTTGGTGTTTGGGTGGTCGTGGCGGCCTTCGAACCCGCCTGCGACGAGGTTTTTGTCCCAGCCATGGCTCTATTCCTTCTCGCCGTCGGTGATACCAAGTTCCTTGCGCAGACCATCGAGCTGCTCGCCGTTCTGGAGGACCTGTTCGAGAAGGTTCTCGAGCTTCTCTGAGCCGTCGGCCTTGGCCATGAGGTCTCGCAATTTGTTGCGGGTCTCCATTAAGCGGCGCAGCGGTTCGACCTGCTGAACAACGCGGCCTGGCTCGAAGTCTTCGAGGGAGTCAAACCGTAGTTCCACGGGCATCTCGCTGCCGTCGCCCTTCAGGGTGTTTTCGACGCGCATCCGCAGCCCAGGCGCCATTCGACGCATGACCTGGTCGAAATTCTCCCGATCGATTTGGATGAACTTACGATCCTTCAGCGGCTTCAGTTCTTCCGTCGGGTCTCCCGAAAAATCCCCCAAAACGCCGACGACGAACGGCAGTTCCTTGGTCTCCTGGGCGCCTTCGGTCTCGACGTCATAAGTAATGTGGACCCGCGGCTTACGGACTTTTTTCAGTTTATCGTGGATACTATCCATTATTCGACCCCTTTTGTTCTGATATCATCATCTACAACACGGCTGATACGTAGATAATACCTAGTGGTAAGACGCAGGAACGGATCAGGAAGCGACATCTCGGATCCCTGTGCGCATGAGGAAATCTCGTCTCTGGGCCTCATCGGGCAACAGTTCGTGGAGGAGGTCGCCAACTGGCAGCTTCGCTCGCCGGATGACCTCGCGGATACTGAAGCCCGTCAAGGATTGAGGCTCGACGCGCTCGAAATAGTCGGCGATTTCAGCGAGGGTCGTTAAGGCCTCATCTCGCCGCTTTACCTCCCGCGAGCCCGTGGCGCTCGCGACCGCGGTATCGACATCGACATCCGTACCCGTATCCGCGGGCGCGTCGTCGTTTTGCGCGGCCACCACAAAGAGGTGGCCAACCCGATCGTCTAGCAGTTTGGCGACCTCATTTAGTGGCCCGGAGACCTGAGAGGCGAAACTGCCCACTTGAGTGAAATTATCGACCGCCCGCATGAGCCGCTCGAGATTGCTAAGCGCGTTGGAAACGCTCGTTCGCACCTCGCGCAGGAATTCCGGCGAGGAGCGTACGATGGACGCGATCACCGCATCGATCTGTTCGCTTTGGCGGTCCCGGGCTTCCGGAGATTCGCCGCGAATGGGCGCGAAGGCGAGTTCGATCGTCCAGAGCGCGGTTACAGGGCCGCCGCGCACGTCACTCAGCAATAAGAGCTTGATCGGTTGGACGAGGCTTCCTGCGACGCCACGCCCGATAAGGCCCGCTAGCGGCGCGATACGGGTCTCAACTCCATCCTCGTCCTCGACGGGATAGAGCCCTTGATCCCAGTAAGTTTCCACCAGCCTAGCCAGCAATTCCAACCCCTGTGCCAATCCCGAGAAACTCGCTGTCCGGACCAGCGCTTCACAGTACCAACACGCGATCTCCAGATCCTTCGACCGCTCCCGGAGGGTGCGGTCGGCGAGTTCGCAGATGTCCACCCACTGACTGAGCGCCGCCAAAAGGGGGGGCGAGTCGGAGTTTTCACTGCTGGCGGATTCGCGTTCGAACCGACGCGCATCTGCTCTCAAATCCTTAAGCGTCAAATAAGGGGATTCCGGGTCAATTGAGGCTCGAAAATCTTCTCCAACAACGTTTTCGTGACCTACCAGTGGTTTCACGAGTGAATCTACGTCGATGAATAGTGACTTTTCCAAGATGCCCTCGCATGATCGGGCCGACAATTACCCGGGCGATCTTCTCCGTCAACGCGTGTTGGTCGCGAAGATTGTCAATGCTCTTGATTTTCGGTTGTGGGGGGCGATGAATAGACATCATTGTTCGCGTAATACAACGCGCGGTATGACGCGGTTTGACGAGGCGACATCCCGTGCTTGACCTCGTTGGCCGCTTTCAAGTCCAGGAACAAATCGGCGAAGGCGCGATGGCCGATGTCTATCGCGCGAACGATCCGAGCATCCGGCGCGCGCTGGCGATCAAGGTCCTGAAGGACCAGTATCGTGAGAACACCGAGTACGCGTCGCGCTTCCTAAGGGAGGCCAAGGCCGCTGGCGCTCTGTCTCACCCGAATATCGTGACGATCTACGATGTCGGGGAGGTCGATGGCTACCCGTACATCGCGATGGAATTGCTTGATGGCGAGCCTTTGAACGAGGTGATTTCGCGCACGGGGCGCCTGACGACCGAGCAAGTGCTGACAATCTCACAGCAACTCGCCGACGCCCTTCGATACGCCCACTCTCTGGGGGTTATCCACCGCGACATCAAGCCGTCGAACATCATGCTTGGCCGCGACGGTGTCTCCATTAAGATTCTCGATTTCGGGATCGCGCGCGTCGCGCCGAGCGATGGGCTCATCGAAGCGGAGCACGTGAAGACTCAGATTGGCCAGGTTCTGGGCACGCCGCGCTACATGAGCCCCGAGCAGGCTTTCGGTCGCGAGATCGATGGACGCTCAGACCTATTCTCGCTGGGTGTGGTGATGTACGAGATGATCACTGGGCAGCGCGCATTTGGCGGTGGCAGCGCCGCGACTTTGGCCCTGCAGATCACCCAAGACGAACCTGCGCCAATTGGCGCGCTGGCTCCGGAGAGCCCTCGCGGCCTGCAATTCATCGTCAACAAACTCCTGTCCAAGCGGCCGGACCGGCGGTTCGCCGACGGGGCGCAGCTGGTCAGCGCGCTGCGGCGTGAACAGAATGTCCTGGAGGCCGTCAAAGCCGAGGCGACGGCGAAGCGCTATCTGCCGCTTCAGATCCGACTGACCCTTTTGATGGGAGTGGTCACCGCCGCCGTCCTGGCGCTGGCGGTTGGCTTCGTGGTCGCCAAACAGAACCAAGCTCTTCGGCGAACCGCCATCACCTCTGGCGCGGCGATGACCGAATTCGTCGCGACCAACGTCGCGCTCACCGCCGTCGACAACGCGACGTTGCCGGCCGCCAAACGCGACTGGCTGCCCGTGCAAGCCTTTGTGAAGGCGGCGTCGGCGGACAAGAACATCGTGGGGATGGCGGTGGTGGACGCCGACGGAATTGTCCGCGGCGCCACTGACGCTCGTCTGATCGACAAGCGATACCGCCCCTCGATCAATGACCACCCCGAGACGACCCTGGATGATCTCCGCGTCACGAGTTTCAATGATCCCAACGCCGGTGACGCCTTCCGCTTCGTCAAATCGATCAACTACGCCGGTCGTTCGTTCGGCAAAGTCGACCTCAGCCTTTCGCGGCGCGATCTTGAGTCGGCGGCGGGTCTGACGCGCGGCTTGATGTTCACGCTGGCCCTGGTGGTGCTGGGCGTGGTCGCAGGCGCGACGTACATGGTCACGCGTATGCTCGCCAAACCTCTGTTGCGGTTGCGCCGGGCCTTGGACGATGGTGCGGCTGGCGACCTGAATTTCCGAATATCGCATCATCGCGGCGACGAGTTCGGCGAGCTCTTCGACGCGTTCAACACGTTCTCGGCGCGGATGCAGGAACGACTGGAGAATGTCGAGGCGATCGCGCTTCAACACACCGATCCTGACGTCCCCCAACTTGGCGTCGCGGCGACGGCATCGAAGGCCGCGATCAACGCTAGCAAGGAAAAGCAAAAATCGCGCGCGATGCGCAAATCCGACGTGGCGGAAGAGCCCGAGGTCACCGCGGAGCCTCAGGCGGGAGAAGAGCCCGCGCCCGCCGCCGCCGCCGACGAGGACCGCACGATGATCCGACCGCACCTACCGCAAGATGCGGGGAGTTAGATCCGCCGGCGCGACGTTCGCGTTAGCTGTCCTTGTCTGCGGCTGCGCGACGCTACCTTCGCCAGCGCCAGCCCCATCGCGACCGGTGGCCTCGAAGATTGAGCTTGGGCGCTCGGCGGATTTCATCGTGGTGGCCGTCCAGCCGGGCGACACTGCGGCTTCTCTCGCCCAGAAATTCCTCAATGACGCCTCGCAAACCCACCGCGTCGTTCCTTTCGACACATCCGCGCGGGCAGGCGGCGAACTCCGGCCCGGAGGCTTCGCCGCCATCGCTCTTCGGCCAGTGGACCCGGGTGGCCTGCTCCACGGCGAGGCCCAGCGCGTTCCAATCCTTTGCTACCATCGTTTCACGGACCGTTCGAAGAGCACGTCGCGAATGGAAGTGACGCGAGCCGATTTCGAGGCTCAGTTGCGCTACCTGCGCGACCACAATTATGCGATCATTCCGCTTAATCGGCTTCGGGAATTCCTCGATGGCGCGGCGGAGCTGCCCGCAAAGGCAGTGGTTCTGACCATCGACGATGGCTACCGGTCTACCTACACCGTCGCCTATCCGCTTCTGCAAAAGTACGCTGCCCCAGCGAGCCTTTTTGTCTATTCGGACTTCGTCGGGTCGGGGGAGGCGCTGACTTGGTCCCAGGTGACTGAGCTTGCGAACTCCAGCCTCATCGACATCCAGGCCCACTCAAAGACCCACGCCGACATGTCTCAGCGCGAGCACGGCGAGAGCGACGCGGCCTATCAACGGCGCCTAGCTCAGGAGTTCGACGTTCCACGCGACCTCCTAACCGCTCGCGCCGGGGTTCACCCCACAGCGTTTGCTTATCCGTATGGTGCGGCAAGTCCCGCCGTCTTGGCCGCAGCTCATCGAACGGGGTGGAAACTAGGCCTAACGGTC
>JAYUBY010000572.1:0-32698 GCA_043740635.1 Alphaproteobacteria bacterium | reverse complement strand
AAACCCCCAGCCGGCGCCGGCTAGGGCAAGAAAATAGGTCCCTCCTGCGACGATTGATCGCCCGGCCCGCAGGTAGGCTTCCTCGATCCAGGTTGGGTTTCGGAGCGCATTCGGCGGATGGGATTTGGCTTCGTCCGTGGCTGGACACTGGCGCGAGACGAACCCGCCGTCCGTGATCTCGATCAAACCGTGACTTCCGACGCTATAGGCCCCGGGGTCAGTCAGCCGCCAAAGTCAGGGACGACCTCGGAGATGGGGCGAGCGTCGCTGATGCGCCGCCCAAGACGGCCGCTAGCTGAGTGATAAGCCGTTCGCGCGCCTTGTCGTCGCCGGCGGCCTCAAGCCGCTGGTTCAACTCCATGAGTAGTTGTGCGCGGGCATTATGCCAATCGGCCCGTCCTGCTGCGTCAGGCGCAATGCGGCGCGCGCCATGACCCCGCGGCGTCGCGCCGGCTCGCTCCAGCATGAAACCGTCGTCTATCGTCGGGATTCTGATCCGATCAGCCGGTAGGCCCGTGGCGGCCAGGCGCGATTTCAAGCCTTCCAGCGACGCCGGCTCGCCATGCGCCAGGAAGACACCTGCCACCGGCGCTCGCTGCTTCGCCCAGGCAACCAGACGGGGCGCATCGGCGTGGCCCGAATAGACGTCTAAGGCGCGAATGCGCGCCTGGACCCGGATGTCCTCACCCTGGATGCTAACCCGCTGGGCGCCTTCCTGCAGGATGCGGCCAAGGGTCCCGGCGGCTTGGTAGCCCGATAGCAGGACAGTCGCCTGGCGCCGCCAAAGCAGGCGTTTCAGGTGCTTGCGCACACGGCCTGCGTCGCACATGCCGCTGGCGGCGAGGATGATGTGCCACCCGCTCAGGTTTTCGAGCCGGTCGCTTTCGCCGGGCTCGCGAAGGAACTTCAACCGGCCGTTGTTGCTCAGACCTTCAAAGGGATTGGATTCGGTGGCGCGGTTCCAGCCGCGTTGCTGGAAGATTTCAGTCGCCTCGATCGCCAAGGGAGAGTCCAAGAAGATGTCGGCCTCAGGGACCAGACGCTCATCCATCAGAGTGATCAGGTCGGCCAGAAGTTCCTGGGAGCGTTCCACAGCAAAGGCCGGAATCAACAACGGTCCGCCTGCGTGGTGGGCGTCATTCAATTCCTTGGCCAACAGTGCGCGGCGGGGGACCCCGGCAAGGTCGACCCGCTCGCGGTCGCCGTAGGTCGATTCCATGATCAGATAGTCGACGCCTTTCGGTCCTTGTGGATCGGGCGCGTAATCGCGGCCGCCTGGACCGAGGTCGCCGGAAAAGAGCAATGTCTCAAGTCCCGCGTCGGTCTCCACCCGCACCTCGATCGACGCGGAGCCGAGGATGTGACCGGCCTCCCAGTAGATGGCTGTCACGCCCGGCGCCACCGCGAGGGTTTCGCCCAGCTTCACCTTGGCGAACTGCTCCACGCATCGCGCTGCGTCATGGACCGTATAGATCGGTTTTACCTCCGCGCGGCCCCGCCGCTGGTTGCGCCGGTTCAGTTGCCGGACCTCGCTTTCTTGGATGCCGGCCGAATCCGCGAGCATGATCTCGCAGAGATCCCGGGTGCCGGCCGTCGCGTGGATAGCGCCGCGGAATCCGGCCTTCGTCAGCTTCGGCAGGAGCCCGGAGTGGTCGATGTGAGCATGGGTCAATAGCACAGCATTGATGGAGGCGGCCTCAAAGGGGAAGTCACCGTAGTTGAGAGCCTTCAGGGTCTTTGAACCCTGGAACATCCCGCAGTCGATCAGAATTCTGGCGTGGGCGGTTTCGAGCAGAGCGCAGAAGCCCGTCACACACCCGGCCGCGCCGTGGAAAGTCAGCTTGAGGGTCATATGTCCATCACCGAGGCTAGGGCGCGCGCCAGCAACGGCGCGAGTTGGAGGCTTTTCGCTCTATGGCCGCAGGAGTCCGTGGCGATCACCGAGCGCGCACCGGCGCTGAGCAGCGCAGCGCCGACTTCGCGCTTGAAGAGGGCGTGGACAACGGCGACTTCGACCGAGGTGGCGCGGGCCGCGCGCAGGCACTGGATCGCGCCGATGAGCGTCGCGCCGCTGGAGCAGATATCGTCGACGATGACCGTCCTGCGTCCGATGATATCGGCCTTCCCAGGCAAGCTGACGTCGACATCGCGATCGCCGCGCCGCACCTTGTGGGCGACTACGGACGGCGCCTCCAGGCGCTCGGCGATGCGGGTCACCCAGGGCTGGGACTCGGCGTCCGGGCCGACGATCACGGGCTGACCGCTTCGTCCGATCGCCTCAGCCAGGAGATCAGCGGCCGAAACCGCCAAGACCGGCGTGCCCTGGAAGATAGGGGTGAGATCGGCGGTCCGGTGCAGGTGCGGTTCAACCGTGACCACGTGGTCAAATGCGGGGCCGAGCAATCCGCCGAAGACGTCGCGACTGAGCGGTTGGCCCGGCGCGAAGACAGCGTCCTGGCGCAGATAGGGCATATAGGGCGCGACGAGCACGACACGCTGCGCGCCTGCGCGCCTGCGCGCCGCAGGGCGTCGGCGGCCAGCAACAAGGGCACCACCTTGTCATCGGGTCGATCAAGCGCGCGATAGAGAAGCGCGAACGATGTCGTGGCGGGCACACACGGTAGGCTCTCGCCGTCCGGCATCCTATGAAGGCTGATCTGTAGGAGCGGTGCGCCCAGGGCAATAGCCAACCGCGACGCCGGCCCCCGATCCACGCTGAAGGCGTAAACGGCGAGGGTCATGGGGCGACCTCCACGCCGCTGAGTTCTGCGGCCGCTTCGGCTGCGAATGCGAAGTCAGACGGCTCGGAGCCATGAATCCGATAGAGCGGCTGACCTGCTGCCACTTGATCGCCTACGCGCACCAGCAGATCCAGACCCGCGCCGGGGTCCGTAGGGGCGCCGGCCAGCCGCGCGACGGAGGCTATTCGTAGGCAGTTCACGGCGGTCACAGCGCCGGGGCGCTGGGCCACGACCTCTTGGACTAGTGACCCGAGCTGGCGGCTGATCGGCGAGGCGCCCTGGGCGGCGATGATCTCGTCCATTTTGCGGTGCGCGGCACCGCTTTCCAGCAGTTCGCGCGCGCGACGCTCCCCGGCCCCTCCGGGCAAATCCGGGTCCTGTTCGAGCAGGCAGCCGGCCAGCCGGATGGCCTTCTCGCGCAGGTCAGCGGGGGCGTCGCTGCGGTTCTGCAGCACGGCCTCGACATCGCGCGCTTCGAGGACAGGTCCCACCCCGCGACCGATCGGCTGACGGCCGTCGGTCAGCAGGACGTTGATCGCAAGGCCCAGGGGCGAAGCGACATATTCGAACAACTTTCTTAGGCGCAGCGCCGCGCGCCGGTCGCGGACCTTCGCGCTCGGGCCGACGGGGATATCGAGCACCAGGTGGGTTGAGCCGGCAGCAACCTTTTTTGAGAGGATCGAGGCGACCATCTGTTCGGGCGTATCGATCCCGAGCGGCCGTTCCACGGAGATCAACACGTCGTCTGCCGGCGAAAGGTCGACCCGACCGCCCCAGACAACGCAGGCGCCGCAGGTCTCGACCACCGCGCCCATCTCGACCTCGTCCAAGTCTACACGGGCCAGGACCTCCATGGTGTCGGCTGTGCCGGCGGGCGAGGTGATGGCGCGCGAGGAGGTCTTGGGCATCAGCAGCCCGTGGGCGGCGACAATCGGGGTGACGATCAGCGACGTGCGGTTCCCCGGAATGCCGCCGATACAGTGCTTGTCGACAACGAGGTCCCGCGGCCAGGTCAGCCGGCTGCCGGCGGACACCATCCCGCGGCACAAAGACAGGGTCTCGTCGGACGTCATCGACGTCGCGCAGGCAACCAAGAACGCGGCGATCTCCATGTCCGACCAGCGGTGGGCCGCCAGGTCCAGGGCGATTTCTGCGTAGTCGGGCCGGGACAAGGCTTCCCCGGCTATCTTGGCGCGCAGCGCATCGATGGTCCGCGGCGTCCGGGCCGGCGCCACCTCAACAATGTCTCCGGGTCGCACGCCCAAGCGGCGGAAGGCCGGCTCCGGCAGACCCGCCTCGCCAGGACCGACCATCGCTGGGTCGTCGCAGATCATCGGTGAGGCCAGGAGGCTTCGACCGTTGACACGAACCTCGACCTTCCGGACGCCTGCTAGACGCTCCGGCCGCAGGGCTGCGCTGTCGCGCGCCAGGACGATGACGTTTTCGCGGAAGGTGTTCAGGGCGAGCGGCTTGGCGACCAGCCGGTGCGCGGGACCGACGGCCCAACGTCGGAGCGCGTGGCCGGCTAAGCCGGTGTTCGGCGAGATCGAGGTGGCGTCGTCCATCGCCGCACTGTGAACCCTCGATTCCTGGGTTTCCGTGATCTCGATCAAAGCGCCGCGGCCAGTCCGGCTGTCTTCTCAATGTCGGAGATCCGCCATGAAGCACGCCGTTATCGTCGCCCATCCGAACCCTGAGAGCCTGACCTGCTCGGTCGGGGCCGCCTATGTGAAGAGTGTGAAGGCGCTCGGGCACGAAGTCGTCGTTCGCGACCTCTACTGTATTGGGTTTGACCCCTGCCTGAAGGCCGCCGAAATCCCAGTGGCGTCAGGCTGCCAGTTCGCCGCCGACGTGGTGGCCGAGCGCGAGGGGTTGGCGGACATCGACGTCTTCGCCTTTGTCTATCCGTTTTGGTTCAACGCGCCGCCCGCCATCCTGAAGGGGTATGTGGACCGGGTCTTCAGCATGGGATTTGGCTATGAACCGGGGATGGGCGGAACCGAGAGCCTCCTGGACGGGAAGAAGCTGATCAGCTTCACGACCTCAGGCGCGCCCGACCAATGGGTTCGAGACACCGGGGCGCTAGAAACGTTGATGGCGCTGTTCGACCGGCACCTGGGCGCGATGTGCGGCCTTCAGGTCGTCGACCACGTCCATTCCGGCGGCATCGTCTCCAACCTGACCTCGGAGGCCGCGGACGAGGTCCTGAAGGGCGTGCGCCGCGCCGTCAGCGCCCACTTCGGAGATCTCGCCAGGCGAGAGCCGTCGTCCCTCCGTACTGGTACCTAGGGGACGCTCACGAATTTCGCCCGGCCGGGCAAAGGACGAGCCTGTGTTCATCGGATGCAGGAGCTTCGCATGACCCTCGCCTATTCCCCGAACGTTTCGGCCGCGACACCACCCAGCGCCGGCCTGATGGACCGCGTGGGCCTTCGGATGACCTTCGCCAGGGGCGAGGAGATTTTCGGCCAGGACGAAGACGCTGACATGATCCATAGCGTGGTCTCCGGCGCCGTCCGCACCACGCGTCTCCTCAGCGATGGGCGCCGTCAGATCGGCGATTTCTACTATCCAGGCGACGTCATCGGGCTGGAGATTGGCGCGATTTACCGGTTCTCGGCGGAAGCCCTCAGCGACTGCGTGATCCACGTGGTCAAACGCTCGTCGCTACACGCTCTGAGCGGCGATGGCAGCCTGGACCGAACCCTTTGGGATGCCACGCGCCGCGAGCTTGAGCGCACGCAGGAACACCTATTGATGCTGGGCCGAAAGAGCGCCTGCGAAAAGGTCGCAAGCTTCCTGATGGACGTGGCACAACGCGTCGGCTCCGAGGACGTGTCGCTCCCGATGGGCCGTCAGGACATGGCCGACTATCTCGGGCTCACCATCGAAACCGTCTCGCGGATGGTCACTCAACTGCAGGGTTCTCGGATCGTCGAGTTCGCGACGTCGCGTCAATTCCGCGTGACACGCTGGCCGGCCCTAGAGCGGCTCGCCGCCTAGCCTATCGGCCGCGGTTGCGGCGAACATTGCGTGAGTTCGCTGACGGCCTCGGCCGCCAAGTCTCTGGACTCGAAGAGGAGTCAGAAATGACCATGCTCAAGGACGCCCCGGTTCAACACGCTGGCGCCCAGCGCGAAAGCCGGCTGCGCAGCATCCTGGTCCATGTGGAGGGAAGCCCCGAGGCCTCAGGGCGCCTGCACGTCGCCGTCGACCTGGCCCGAGTGTTCGACGCAACGCTGATCGGCGTCGGCGTGGAGATGATCCAGACCTACAGCGACCCCTACGGAATGCTCGGCGGCGAATGGGTCGTCCAGTTGCAAAGCCTGATCGAAGACGACTTGAAACGAGCGGAAGAAACCTTCCGCGCCAAGACCGCGGGACTTAGGACGGACTGGACCTCGGTCGAAGCCTTACCGGCCCTCGCTATGGCGCGGCACGCGCGCTCGGCCGACTTGATCGTCGCGGGCGGCGCGCCGTTGGGCCGCGAAGGCAATTATCGCGCCGCCCTTCCGGTGGACCTGGTCATGCAGACCGGGCGCCCGGTGCTGGTAGCGCCGCCGAAGCCCGGCAAGTTCCACGGTCGCGCCGTGGTCGTGGCCTGGAAGGATACCCGCGAGGCCCGGCGCGCACTCGCCGACAGTCTCCCGTTCCTCATGGCGGCCGAACACGTCGTTGTCGTCGAATGCTGCGCCAAGGATGGCGTTGTCGATGCCCGCCTGAACACCTCCGACGTCGTCCAGCAGCTTCGCCGTCACGGCGTCGAGGCTTCCGGCAAGGCGATTCCCTGCAGGCCCGATCAGATTGCCGGAGAACTCCAGACGGCCGCCCAGGAGATCGGCGCCGACTTGATCGTTGCCGGCGCCTACGGCCATACGCGGCTCGGCGAATGGGCCTTCGGCGGCGTGACCTATGACCTGCTGAACGCGCCGGAGCGGTTCATCCTCCTCAGCCACTAGAGGGACTAGGGCCGAGCGCCCAGTCGCCGGCCCTCGGCGTCTCGGCCGCATCGTCGCAGCCGGTTCTGCTTCTGAGATCAGGACCAGCCATGAGCCTCATCCGGGACGAACGGACCTTCAGACGCCCAGTTTGTCGCCGGTGCCTATGGCCACAGCAGCCTGGGTGAGTAGGCGGCCGGCGGCATCACCCACGATCTCGTGCATCGTCCAGAGCGGTTCGTGCTGCCGCCAAGCCGCGGGCCATGCCGCGCGCCGATGCGCTCACGTTTGTCACCTGGAAACTGGATCGGTTCGATCCAAAAAGGGCTCGACTTGCGCCAGATCAAGGCGTCGCCCTCGGAGGCCTCGACTGTGGCTCTGCGCAATTCCGCGTGAAATTAGGAAACCCCGCCATGTCCAACGACCTCGCTCTTCGGGCAGACATTGAAGCTGAACTTGAATTCGAGCCGAGCCTGACGGCCGCAAGCATCGGCGTCACCGTAAAGGATGGCGTCGCCACGTTGACGGGCACTGTCCCGTCGTATTTCGAGAAATTCGAGGCGGAGCGCGCGGCCGGCCGCGTGAAGGGCGTTCGCGCCATCGCCGAGGAACTCGAAGTGAAACTGCCTTTCGACGTGAAGCATGACGACACTGAAATTGCGCGCCGCGCCTCGAATATCCTGGAGTGGGGCTCCTTCCCGTCCGTCAAGGCCGACCATGTCACGGTGGCCAAGGGCTGGGTCACCCTGTCCGGTGAAGTCGAGTGGCAGTATCAGCGGGAAGCGGCGACAAACGCGGTGCGTCATCTGGCAGGCGTCATCGGCGTGACGAACCTCATCACCATTCGTCCGCGCGTTACGAGCGGCGACGTCAAGGATCACATCGCCAAGGCCTTCCGGCGCAGCGCCGACCTTGAGTCGTCGGGGATTCGGGTTTCGGTCGAGGGCGGCAAGGTGAGCCTGTCCGGGAACATCAAGGTCTGGGGCGATCGGCGCGCCGCCGAGAACGCGGCTTGGGGCATGTCCAGCGTCACCCAGGTGGTCGACAACCTCGTCGTCACCTAGCCGAAATCTGGGGTGAGGGGCTTCGCGGCTGGCTCCTCACCCCATTTCGCATCGCGCCATGAAGAAACCTCCGCTCTGGATTGTCGGGATCGCCATGGCTGTGGCCGTCGCGTTGGCCGGGGGCGGACTCGCGATCTGGAATACGCAGCGAGGCAACGCGGTCATCTATATCACGGCGCCGGTTGAGCGCGGCGCGATCCAGCGCACGATCACGGCCAGCGGCAGCGAGAGGGACGGCGCGTCTCAATCAGGCTGATGATCCGGTTGTGAAGTGCGATCCCCGGGCGGACCTGCCCGCGGCGCTTTGCGAGTGGGAAGCTCGCGACCGCCCCGTCATAGGTAATCGCATATCGGCGGGATGCGCAGCGGACGGGCTTGTTCCAAAAGGCCAGAGCCTGCCTCGCCCATGTCGGGCGTTGGCCGCGGCCCGTCGCGATCGATGTCACCCGTGGCGTGAGATCAATGCCGGCCAGCTGACAGAGGGCGCAATGCAGCACGATTAGCGTGCATTCCAGTGACAAACACAGGACCTCGTCACGGGCCACCGTGTAGGGAAACAGCTCGTCATCGATGGCGTAGGTGATCCCGCCGCGCGCCGCTTCGACGAGGTTGAATTCGTCGCCGTGCAGCAGATTGTAGGCCCGCGCGATGGCCTGCATCGCTTCGCCGACCGTCGCGCAGGGGCGGCGCTGGAAAAGACGAATTCGGCTGTGCCTGCCATCATGGGACGCGCCGAGAGGCTGAATGTCTCCTCCCCTCCCGCGGTCGCCAGTTCATGCAGCAGACGGAAGAAGTCCGCCAAGCCGATCTCATCTGCAGATAGGAGCTGCATGCCGGCGCGCAGGCGCGTGCTCAGGTCTGCAGCGCAAGAGGCGCTGTGGATCTCCTCAATGATCTGAGAGAGTTCAGTCATAGGATCCGATATGTCCGAAAGCCGAGTCGGCGGAGACGGGATGTTTCCCCTTCGATAGCCATTTCTTGCGATTCACGCACGGTCCCGATGGCGCCAATAGGATCGGATCAGCCCCCGACAGCGGTCCGGGAATGCACGTCATGGCACTTGGCATCACCTGTGGACTTCGTCTGCGGGCCGCAATGCTGCCGTTCACGACGTGGAAGGATGGTGGCGTGCCGAAGTCGTTGCTGAGGCTTTTTCCCCGCTTGTCAGCGTCCGGAGCGGCGCATCAGGAACCGGACCTTACCAACTGCGACTTGCAGTCAGGTCCGGTATAAGTGAGCGCGAATACCAAGGTGTGACCAACCCCCTTCCGCCTGGGCTGGATGTTGTTTGTCTCGGGGGCTTCGGCGAGGCGAATGTCAACCATCAGCCTGGCTGTCGAGCCACACGCGCCGTGATCTCCAGGGCCTCGACAGCGCGGTCGATGACTGCGTCTCCGCCGTCCGGCGCGTTGAGCGCCTCTACGACCACGGGCGCGCTGGCCGAGATCCGCAACGCCGAGCGGGGCTGATCCTGTCCCCAGCCGACCGAAACCGGCTGTCCGAGCCGGACCACCATGTCGTCGCCAGCTGGCGGTTGGCGCAGCCGCTCGCAAAGCGCCTGCAGCTGCGAAGCGCTCATGGACCGCTCGCCGTCTGCCACTCCGAACGTGAAGATCGTCTGGATCGCGTCCCATCGCCCGTCGTCCAGGCGTCTAAGCGGTGTCGCATCCACACGATCAAGCGGTTCGATCCGGTCGAGGCTGGCGTCAATCCGCTTGGCAAACCGGGCCAGGAATGCGGTGATCTCCGCGGGGCAAAGGGACCGGAACGCCGCCAGTTCAAAGAGTGCCGCGCGCCACCGCGCCAGCATGCCGAAGTTCGGCAGATCCGGCAGGACATTGCGGCCGGCGAAGCCGGCCGGCCAGTCCTGGCGGCCGCTGAAGTCCGCCAAGGCAGGAAGAAGCGGGCGCGCCTTGATGTCGGACGCGGACGCTTCGGGAAGGATCAAGGCGCCGGAGAACGCGGGGCCGGCCACGAACTTCGACCCCGTGACGGCTACGAGGAAATCGGCCGCGAGATAAGCAGTTAGGTTTTCCGTCGAGAGGCGGAACTGGCAGGCATCGACCAGGACTGTCAGTCGCTCGCCGTAGCGACGCTTCAGGTCGAACGCGCAGGCCGGACTCGGGGCGATGAGACCTGTCTTGGAGACATCGACGAGGATCAGCAGGACGCGCCGCCCGGCCCTGAGCGAGCGCAGGCAGGCGCGTTCGAAGTCCGCATCTACATCCGCGCCGGGACGCGGCCTTCCGTCCGGTTGGCGCAAGGTGATGGCTTTGACGTGACCGGCGACCGCGCCGAACAGCGTCGCGCCAATCTCCCCCCCTCTGCCGTGCGCCGCCTCGGCGCCAAACCTCTGACAGCGTACCGCGAGGGGCACGCCCCGGCCCGTTTCCGATGGATCTGGCATGGCGATGGCGAGGGGATCGGCGCCGCAGCCGCGCGCGAGGTCAGCGACCATGAGGTGCAGGTCGGTGCCGGAGGGCGCCAAGATGATGTTGTCGGCGGCGCTGGGGGGCAGTGCGCACAGCCTGGCCAGTTCCCCTCGGACCTGGCGTGCCGCGTCGGCATAGGCTTCCGGGCTTGAACCGTGGGCGTGAAGGGCCTCGAAATAGGGGCTGACGTTGTCGAGAGCGGCCCGGGAGATCGTCGAGGCCGTCGTGGAGGCGAATTCGGCGCCGCGCGTCTCAGGTTCGACACCGCAACCGTATCGATTTCGGCCTGTGTTTGGGTCGAGCCAGATCCGCTCGTCACCACCTCTAGTAAGTATCTCCGCCGCCGCCATCCGCTCGGAGGCTTCCGGCACGCGCGCAACTTTCGAGGACATGGCGGCCTGACCTTATGCCTCGCCGTCGTTCGCCGTCGAGGCGCCTCTGCGATATGGCGTGAGCGCGGGTTTTCACTTCGTTAAGCATGACCGACTTTTCGGCAGGCTTGCTTAGCCCTGCGGCGTCCGCTGCGCGTCAGGTGCCGCCCTTGAGCAAGCAGTTCGACGCGGGACTGGACGGACCGAAACTCCAAACAACCGCGATGGCGGTCGTCTAATCGCACTCACTTTTTTTAGGCAATTTTGGGCCGCGCTCCGCATCGTTGTTTTGGCCGAGCGGACCGCAAGTTAGACAGTCCGGCGAAGTGCCCATCAATCCCGTGGAATCCCGGCCAGAAGACGGGATCGCCTCTAAGTGCCCCGCCTGGGGTGGTCAAACAGGAACGTACCTCACCCTGATCGTGTCCTCGCCAATTGGATCGCTGGCCACAAGGCGAAGCGGCGGCCGGGGACCGGCGAAAAATGGCGTGCCGTGACCCAGCACGAAGGGACGGAAGTAGAGTCGATACTCATCAATAAGACCCAGGTCGGTCAGGCTTCGCGCCAAGTCAGGTCCGGCGACCGCAATCTCTCCAGTGAGCCTCGCCTTCAGACCATGCACCACCGCTTCGATGTCATCCTGGACGAGTGTGGCGTTGGGGCCGACCGACTTCGACGAGCGCGATGCGACCCACTTCGGTTGACGTCGCCGCGTCGTTGCGAAGTCGCGTTCATCCCCGCTCCACTCGGGACTGTCTTCGTCCCAATAACGCACAATCTCGTAGGTGCGGCGACCGTAGATGCTGCCGCTTAGATCGCCCATCCACTCGTAGAAGTGACGAAAGAGCCCGGGACCTGGCTGCATTTCCAGGTGGTCGACGTAGCCGTCCAGGGACTGCGACAAACCAAAGACGAGCTTCGCCACGCTGCAAAATCTCCACCCAAGTGTCCTTCAGAATAGCTTCACAACACCTGGCGGCGGCCACAAGATGTGATCGACATGCGGCGCACGGCTGGAACTACAGGTTTAGCAACGCCGGATCACCGCCCTGGGCGGCAATGTTGACGCTCACTGCGCGCTCCACCGCAAAACGCAGCAGGGCGTTAGGTCCGCCGGCCTTTGGGCCCGTGCCCGAGAGACCCTCGCCTCCGAAAGGCTGAACGCCGACCACCGCGCCGATCATCGAGCGGTTGACGTAGGCATTGCCAGCCGGGACGGCGGAGAGGACCTGGGCGGCGAAAGCCTCAATTCGGCTGTGCACGCCGAGCGTCAAGCCATAGCCGGCGGCGGCCAGCGGCGCTGCGGCGGCCTCCAGATCGGAGGCGTCGTAGCGGACCACGTGCAGGATCGGTCCGAACACCTCCTTCTGTAGGAAGGCGGCGGATGGAATCTCGGCCAGGACCGGCCCAAAGAAATGTCCCTCGGCCGAAGAGGCCAGCTCATGCACGACTATCGCCTCTGCGCCGAGGCGGGTGCGATGGGCGACCAGCGCCGTGCGAGCATCTTCGTCGATGACAGGGCCAATGTCGGTACGCGAATCAGCCGGATCGCCCACTACCAAAGCATCCATGGCGCCAGCCAGGCCCTCGATCAGGGCCTCGGCGGTATCGTGCGGCGCGAACAGGATCCGCAACGCTGAACACCGCTGGCCGGCGGAGCCGAAGGCCGAGGCGATCACGTCGTCGATCACCTGCTCACGCAAGGCCGTGGTGTCCACGAACATCGCGTTGAGGCCGCCGGTCTCAGCGATGAAGGGCACGATAGGGCCGCTGCGGGCTGCGAGGGTCCGGTTTATCGCCCAGGCAGTGTCGGTGCCGCCAGTGAAGGCAACGCCGGCACAGCCGGGGTGCGCAACCAGGGCCTGGCCGATCGTCTCGCCGTCGCCGGGGAGGAGATGCAGCAGGTTCGGATCCAGTCCCGCGGCGTGGAAAAGCCGAACCGCCTCAGCCGCGATCAGAGGCGTCTGCTCGGCGGGTTTGGCGAGCACAGCATTGCCGGCGGCCAGCGCGGCCGCGATCTGGCCCGTAAATATGGCCAGGGGGAAGTTCCACGGGCTGATGCAGGCGAAGACGCCGCGGCCGTGAAGTGACAACTGGTTGGTCTCGCCCACAGGTCCACGCAGGGTTTCCGGCGCGCCGAACTGTCGCTCGGCGAGGCTCGCATAGTAGCGGCAGAAGTCGGCGGCTTCACGGACCTCGGCAACGCCGTCGGAGAGGGTCTTGCCAGCCTCGGCGGCGCAGATGGCGATCAGTCGTTCGCGGTTGGTCTCAAGTGCGTCGGCCATGGCTCGCAACACGGGAGCGCGCCCTTCTCCGCCCAGATCATTCCACCCGGGCTGCGCAGCGCGGGCTGCGGCGTAGGCTGCATCGACCTCGCCGATCGTGGAGTCGGAAGCGCGGCCTATGGTCTTGGCGAGATTCGAGGGTGAGAATCGCGCGATCGCCGCGCCGGATCCAGCCTTGCCGCTGATGATTGAACCGGCCTCGAGCGCAGGAAGCGCCGCAATGGCGGCAGCTAGACTCGCGCGCGTCTCAGCAATGGAGAGGTCCATACCCTGCGAGTTTCGGCGGCTCGGGCCGTAGATGTCTGTGGGCAACGGAATGCGGGCGTGCGGCGCACCCCCCGAAGCCTCAACCGCGGTGATGGGGTCTGAGACCACCTTTTCCACCGGGGTGCGCTCATCCAACAGCGCGTGGACGAAGGAGGTGTTGGCGCCGTTCTCCAACAGCCGGCGAACCAGGTAGGGAAGCAGGTCCTCATGGCTTCCGACGGGTGCATAGACCCGAAGGGGAAAGGCGCCATAGCGTTCGCGGGCGCCTGCATAGAGAGCCTCGCCCATGCCGTGCAGGCGTTGAAATTCTGGTGACAGGCCGGCTTGCGTCGCCATCTGGCGGATGGCGGCTAGCGTATGGGCGTTGTGAGTTGCAAACTGACCGTAGAGCGCCGGGGCAGCGCCCAATAGAACGCGTGCGCAGACGAGGTAGGAAAGATCCGTTGCTGCTTTGGTCGTGTAGACCGGATAGCCCGGCAACCCAGCCACTTGGGCGCGCTTCACCTCGGAGTCCCAGTAGGCGCCCTTCACCAGCCGGACCATTAGCCGGCGGCCGCTGGCCCGTGCGATGCCGGCAACTGCCTCGACCACTTGCGGCGCGCGCTTCTGGTAAGCCTGGACAGCGAGGCCAAGGCCCTTCCAGGCGCCCAGCTCTGCCTCTCCGGCGAGCTTCTCGAGCAGTTCCAGAGAGACCACCAGCCGGTCGGCCTCTTCGGCGTCTAGGGTGAGATTGATGTCGGCCGCCGCAGCCAGAATGGCCAGGCGCTTGATGCGGGGATAGAGTTCGCCCCAGACGCGGTCGGGCTCGCGGGCCTCATAGCGCGGCGAGAGCGCAGAGAGCTTTACTGAGACGCCGTGACCCGTTTCGGGACCGTGTTTGCCGGCATGCTTGCCCACAACCTTGATGGCCTCGGCATAGGCAGCCTCATAGCGGTCCGCGTCTGCCTCGGTGCGGGCGCCCTCTCCCAGCATATCGAAGGAACAGACGAAGTCGTCCTGCGCCGCGCGGCGAATGGCTTTTTCAATCGTCGCGCCCAGCACAAACTGTTCGCCCATGATCCGCACGGCCGCACCCACAGCGCGGCGAATTACTGGCTCTCCCAGTCGGCCTGCGAGTCGGCGGATAAATCCCGGCAGATCGGCGCCAGCCTGCTCGTCCGGGTCGATCAGTTTGCCGCTGAGCATCAGGCTCCAGGTCGAAGCGTTGACCAGGATCGAGTCAGAGGCGCCTGCGTGGCTCGCCCAGTCCGCCGAGGCGATCTTCTCCGCGATTAGCCGGTCTCGGGTTTCCTCGTCGGGCGTCCTTAGCAGGGCCTCCGCCAGGCACATGAGCGCCAGGCCTTCTCGAGTGGAGAGACTGAACTCCTGTAGGAAGCTTTCCACCACGCCCTGACGCTTGGCGCCGCGCCGCGCCGCACGCACCAGGGCGATCGCCTCCTGGCTCACCGCCTCGCGGTCCTCTCCGCTCAGCGGCCGCGCCGCAAGGGCGCCTGCTACGGCTTGGCGTTCGTCGACGAATTTCACTTGATCCAGATGATTGAACGCCACGTCGTGGACTCCCTGTCAGACATTATCCGGGGTAGAGACGCGCGCTCCGAATGTGCTACGGATTAATTCGATAAGTTGCCACCGAACGTCGGAATATTTGAAATATGGCGAATAATAGCCGTCTCGATGACACGGACCGGCGCTTACTCAACGTCTTGCAGTCTGAAGGACGCATCAGCAACGGCGAGCTCGCCGAACGTTGCAGTCTGTCGCCGTCGGCCTGCTCCGACCGCGTCCGGAGGCTGAAGGACAATGGTTACATCACAGGTTTTGCCGCTTTGCTCGATCCTGAAAAGGTCGGCCGCGCCCTGCTGATTTTCGTTGAGGTCGTGTTGGACCGGACCACACCCGAGGTTTTCGAGACCTTCGCCGCCGCCGCACGTCGCGCCCCTGACGTACTGGAATGCCATATGGTCGCCGGCGGTTTCGACTACCTGATAAAGGCGCGGGTACGAGATTTCGGCGAGTACCGTAAGTTCCTCGGCGAGGTCCTCGTACGCATCCCAGGCGTTCGTGAGACGCGGACATATGCCGTACTCGAAGAGGTCAAGTCCACGACCCAACTCCCCATCGGGCGATAGTCTGCTTGGCGCCGCGTTGATCACCGCAAATTCCGCGTCGATCCTTTATGCGGTCGCGACCTACGCTCCTGACGGATTAAAAGATCACGGAGGCTGTTGTGTCGGATTTGAGCGCACGCGGAACCGCCCGCCCTTCCACGCCAAGCGGAAACGGAAATGAGGGCATCGCTGCAGAACTCGACCGGTTGCCGGTTCTCGCCCACTACGGACTCTTGGTGCTCCTTGTCGCTGCGGCCGTTTTGCTGGCTTTGCTTGTCCAGTATCTCATCGCGCGCCCCAATCTTTCGCTGATCTTCGTGCTGCCCGTCGTCTTGGCGGCGACGACATTTGGATGGGGTCCCTCGATGACTGCGAGCCTCACGAGCGTTGTCGCCGACGACTTCTTCTTCACCGAACCGAGATACTCGTTAGCGATCGCAAGTCCATCTGACCTGTGGGCTACAGGCCTATTGCTCGTAATCGCCGCCGCCGTAAGCACGCTGGCGGCAGAGGCCCGGCGGCGGGCCATCGATGCGCGCCAGGCGGCGGATCAAGCCATGGCGCTGCAGGCGCTGGCTCACGTGGTGATCGAGTCCGGCCGCAGTTTGAGGTCGTCCAGGCGGCAGCGATCGCGCTTAACCGAATGTTCCGGGCGCCGTCGGTGACCTTCACGGAGCAGGCGTCTGCGTTGCAGCCTGTCGCTTCTGCTGGGAACCCGGCGATCACTGACGCTGAAGAAGAGGCCGCCAGAGGCGCACTCAACGCCGAGCGCGCCGCGAGGGCGGAAAACTATCCCTACGACCGATCCACGTTCGACTTCTGGCCAATCACCAGTCGGTCCGGCGCCCGCTTCGTGCTGGGTGTGAGTTTCAGCGCAACTGGGCGCGACCGTCCCGTCGCACCCGAGCGTCTGGTGGAGATCGTCGGCGCCTATCTGGCAGTTGCAGCTGGCAGGGATGGTCGTCCCAAATCCCAGTCGCGCTGACGGTTTAGTGGCTTCTAGCTCTATTGGCCTGTCTGCCGGATCGCGTCGTCAGCCATGAATCGATAGCCTATCCCAGGCTGAGTGAGCAGCAACTTGGGCTCGGAGGGATCTAGTTCGATCTTCTGTCTCAGCTGGCCGATGAAAACCCGCAGGTACTGCATGTCATCGACGTGCGCCGGCCCCCATAAGGAAAGTAGCAGCTCCTTGTGGGTCAGCACCTTGCCGTCCGCCTCAGCGAGCTTCGCTAGAAGGTCATATTCCTTGGGCGAGAGGTGCACGGGCTCGCTGCCGCGGGTGACCAGCCGACGCGGGATGTCGATGGTCAGGTCTCCGGCATGGACGACCGGAGGCGGTGCGTCGGGCTGGCGAAGCTGGCGGCGCATGGCCACGCGCAAGCGAGCAAGGAGTTCGCCGACTCGGAACGGTTTTTCCACATAGTCGTCCGCGCCGGCATCCAGGGCTTCGATTTTCTCCACTTCACGGTCACGCGCCGACAGGATGATGATCGGCCCGTCGTAAAACGCACGAGCCTTGGTCAGCACTTCCTGCCCGTCGATGTCCGGAAGGCCCAGGTCCAGCACGACCGCGTCGGGCGCGCGGCGGGCGATCTCCGCCAGGGCCTGGCGACCCGTCTCGGCCCGTATCGGCTCATAGCCCGCGGCATTCAGCGCCGGTCCCAAGAACCGATGCATCTGGGGCTCGTCATCTACAACGAGGATCCGCAGTTTATTGTGCATACTCTGGGACCTGGGTCGCAGTGGCGGGCTCCTTGCGCAAACTGATCAGAATGCGGGTGCCCTTGCCTTCATGGATCGGGCTTGAGGCAGCAATGCGCCCGCCCATCGCTTCTACGAATCCTTTCGAGATGGCGAGGCCGAGCCCCGAGCCCTTGCCGCGGTCGGTCGACTCCTCCATGCGGCGGAAACGTTCGAAGACCCGCTCCAGCTCTGCGGTCGGGATCCCACGGCCCTCGTCCTCGATGCTCAGCACCACGTTGTTACGATCCTCGTAGGCCGCCAGTTCGATCGTCGAGTTGTCAGGGCTGTAAGCGATGGCGTTCTCGAGGATATTGACCAGCGCCTGTTCGAGCAGTGCCGCATCCGCCTTCACCACCGGCAGGTCAGGCGGAAAATCGCGCGTCACCAGTCGCTTACCCAGCCGCCGCGACACGCGATCCATTGCGGTTCCCAGCACGTCGCGTGCATCGACCCAGTCGCGGCGGATGTCCAGGCCGTCGCCTTCCAGCCGCGTCATGTCGAGCAGGTTGCCGACGTAGCGGTTGAGCCGCTCCGCCTCCTCGCGGATGCTGGTCAGGAGGTCGGTTCGCACCGGCTTCTCCAACGAGTCCTCATACTCCAGCAGCGTCGTAGCCGAGCCCAGCACCGTCGACAGCGGCGTGCGTAGATCGTGGCTCACTGAGTTCAGAAGGGCCGATCGCAGTTTGTCCGACCGGCGCAGCGCCTCGGCGTCGGCGGCGTCGGCGGCGAACTCGGCCCGCTCGAGCGCCACAGCGCCCTGATCGAGCAGAGCGGACACGAACCGCTCACCGTCCTCGCCCTCAACGGCCCTGAGCTCGAAGCCCGCCACGCCGGAACGCGCCTTAACGCCTTGGAGTGGACGGTAGGTCCAGGTCGCGCTCGGCAGGGTCCCGGTGCCGGCGCCAGCCGGCTCGCCGTGTAGCCAGGCCCACCGCGCGGCGGCCAAGTCCGCCGTGCCCAGCGGCTTCGTAGCCGGCGCCCAGGCGACCGGCACAACGTCATCGCCACCGGGAAGCAGAACGATCGCTTCGCCACCCGTCGCGGCCGCAAGTTGCTCGGCCAAGGCTTGAGCGGCTTCCTCCCGCGTGGCGGAGGCTGAAAGCCGGCGGCTCGCGGCCAAGAGGGCGGTGATCGCCGAGGCGCGGCGGGACATCCCGACGCTTTGATCGCGGACGCGACCAGTCAACCAGCCCGTGGCCATTGCGACGCCGAAGAAGACGACGAAAGTGATCACATCGCTCGCATGTCCGATAGCGATCGAGAGCCTCGGCTCAAGGAAGAAGAAATTGTAGACGAAGGCCGCGACGGCGGCGGCCGTTACGGCAGGCCAAAGCCCGAAGGCCAAACCGCTGACGAGCACGCTCACGAGGAAGATCATCGCCAGATTGGCGCCACGTGAAAACTGATCGACCAGGCCGGCCAACCCTCCCGCAAGACCCACCAATGCGATCGCCGCCAGGTGTCCGCGCCACTGGGCCCAGGCCGGGGGCGAAATAGCCTTTGTTGGAGCCTCGGCGTCCGGCTGGCCAGCCTCAGTGATGATGTGGAGCGCCGCTCCGTTCACCTGCTCCGCCAAGGCTGGGATCAACGCCTGTCCGAAGAGCGCCTTCCAGCGTGCTCGGTGCGACTTTCCGACGACAATCTGGGTGACGTTGTTCTGACGGGCGTACTCCAGCAGGGTGCCGACCAGATCGTCTCCCGTCAGGACGATTGTCGTACCCCCCAGCTGTTCGGCGAGCTTGAATGCAGCGTTGGTTTTGGCCGCGCCGGCAGCGTCCGGCGATGGCTTGTTGGGCCTTTCGACGTAGGTGACGGTCCAAGGCGCGTCCATCATCATGTCGGAAAGCCGGCGGCCGGCCCGAACGAGACTGTTCGCTACCGAATCCGGCGCCACCAGGACGAGAATCCTTTCCCCAGCCGCCCAGGGCCCCTCAACCCCACGCTGACGCATTTCGTGGAGCAGCTGGTCATCCACCGTCTGCGCAACGCGACGAAGCGCCAGCTCTCGGAGCGCAGTGAGGTTTTCCGGCTTAAAGAAATTGGTCGCCGCCATTCGAGCGGTCTCGGGAAGGTAGACCTTACCCTCGTGGAGGCGTTGGCGAAGCTCGTCGGGCGTAATGTCCACGAGCTCGATGTCATCGGCGCGCGACAGTGCGGAGTCGGGCACAGTCTCGCGCTGGCGGACGCCGGTGATCTTCCAGACGACGTCCACCAGACTCTCAAGATGCTGGACGTTGAGGGTCGTCCAGACATTCACCCCGGCCGATAGTAATTCCTCCACATCCTGCCAGCGCTTGGGATGGCGCGACCCGGGCGCATTGGAGTGGGCATATTCATCGACCAGCAGCAGCGACGGCTTTCGCGCGAGCGCTTCATCGATGTCGAATTCGAGGAGAGTGCGATCTTTGTATTCGATGGGCTTTCGCGCCAGGACCTCCTGGCCTTCGAGCAAGGCTTCCGTCTCTCGTCGCCCGTGGGTCTCGACCACGCCGACGAGCACTGAGGCTCCACTCTGTGCGCTGCGTCGCGCGGCCTGAGCGAGCATGGCGTAGGTCTTTCCCACGCCCGGCGCCATACCGAGGAAGACCTTGAGCCGGCCTCGACCAACCTTGGCGGCTTCAGCGAGAAGCGCGTCTGGATCGGGGCGGCGGGGCTCGTCAGGTTTCATCAGGTCTTAGGCGGGCTCTTCGGGACAGCGCTGTCGAGGGCGCGATTGGTCATAAGCACATTCACGTGCGCCTGGCCGATAAACCCGAGGAAGGGCTGCTGGATGAGGCCATTGATCACGCGCTTCACCTCAAGTGCCGATGCGCCGCGGGCGTTCGCGATCCGATCAGCCTGAAGCAATGCATAGGCCGGTGAGATGTCCGGGTCGAGGCCCGAGCCGGAGGTGGTGATGGCGTCGTCAGGGATCTCGTCGTGTCCCGTGGAGGTTCTCAGATTGGCCGCGTCGCCCTTGATCCGCTTGGCGAGATCGGGGTTCAGCGGGCCGTAGTTGGAACCTCCTGAGCTCGTCGTGTCATAACCGTTGGTCCCGGCGGCTGACGGACGCGGATGAAGGTATTCGTCCTTAGCGAAGGGCTGAGCGATCAACTCGGAGCCAATCACCTGACCTTTGGCGTCCTTCACCAGGCTACCCTCGGCCTGATAGGGGAAGGCCACCTTGGCGATGCCTGTGATCGCCAGGGGATAGCCGACACCCAGCACTGCGGTGAACAGGACTGTCGAGACGACAGCGGGTCGAATGTCAGAGAGCATGCTCATGGCGCTTGTTCCTAGGCCAGGCCAATGGTGGTGATGATTAGATCGACGATCTTGATCCCGATGAACGGCGCAACGACGCCGCCAAGGCCGTAGATCAGCAAGTTCCGCTGCAGGAGCTTCGAAGCGCCGATCGCCCGGTATTTCACGCCCTTCAGCGCCAGCGGCACCAGCGCGATGATGATCAGGGCGTTGAAGATCACCGCCGAGAGGATCGCGCTGTGCGGACTGCCCAGGCGCATGATGTTGAGCGCCCCCAGCGCCGGCAGCGAGACCACAAAGATCGCCGGGATGATGGCGAAGTACTTGGCGACGTCATTGGCGATGGAGAAGGTTGTCAGCGCTCCTCGGGTGATCAGCATCTGTTTGCCGACCTCGACGATCTCGATGACCTTGGTCGGATCGGAGTCCAGATCGACCATGTTGCCGGCTTCGCGGGCAGCTTGGGTGCCGGTCTGCATGGCCACGCCGACGTCGGCCTGAGCGAGCGCGGGGGCATCGTTGGAGCCGTCGCCGCACATTGCGACCAGCCGGCCCTTGTTCTGCTCCTCGCGGATCAGCCGCAGCTTGTCCTCCGGAGTGGCCTCTGCCAGGAAGTCGTCGACGCCGGCCTCCGAGGCGATGGCGGCGGCGGTGACCGGATTGTCGCCAGTGATCATCACGGTGCGCAGGCCCATGCGTCGCAGGTCGGCGAAGCGCTCCTTCACGCCGGCCTTCACCACGTCCTTCAGATGGATGACACCCACCAGCTCACCGTTCTCGGAGACCGCGAGCGGCGTGCCGCCGGCCCGCGCGATACGATCTATGGCCGCGTTCAGTTCAGCCGGCGCCTGGGCGGCCGAAAGACCGGCCAACTTGAAGATCGCGTCCACTGCGCCCTTGCGCCAGCTGTCCTTTCCGACGTCGAGCCCTGAGATCCGCGTCGTGGCGCTGAACGGCACTGGCGTGGAGTCCTTGGGCGGCGTGCCGATCTGGCCCTTCTCGAGCGCCAGATCGACGATGGATCGGCCTTCCGGCGTCTCGTCGGCCAACGAAGCCATCATGGCGGCATGGAGCGCCACGTCAGGCCGCACGCCCGGCGCGGGGATCACTTCGGTAGCCATGCGGTTTCCGTGGGTGATGGTGCCGGTCTTGTCGAGCAGCAGCGTGTCAACGTCGCCGGCGGCCTCGACAGCGCGGCCGGACGTGGCCAGGACATTGACCTTTAGGAGGCGGTCCATGCCGGCGATGCCGATGGCTGAAAGCAAGCCGCCAATTGTCGTCGGGATCAGGCAGATGAACAGCGCGCCCAACACCAGAGGGTCGAGCTTCACGCCCGAGTACTGGCCAAGGCCCAGAAGCGTGGCAACCGCGATCAGGAAGATCAGGGTCAGGCCCGCCAAGAGGACGGTTAGCGCCAGTTCGTTAGGCGTCTTGCGGCGCTCGGCGCCCTCAACCATTGCGATCATCCGGTCGAGGAAGGTGTTGCCGGCTTCTACGGTGATCCGCACCTTGATCCAGTCGGAGACGACCGTTGTGCCACCGGTAACGGCCGAACGGTCACCGCCGCTCTCGCGGATCACTGGCGCGCTTTCCCCGGTGATAGCCGCCTCGTTCACTGAGGCGACGCCCTCGACGATTTCCCCGTCCGAGGGGACCATGTCGCCGGCTTCCACCAAGACAATGTCGCCGGCCTTAAGCTTGAAGGCCGCGGTCATGGCCACCGCACCCTTGTCATCGAGCAGCTTGGCCTTCACATCCACGCGTTGGGCGCGCAGTGCATCGGCAGCCGCCTTGCCGCGCCCCTCGGCGATGCTCTCGGCGAAGTTCGCAAACAGCACCGTGAACCACAGCCATAAGGCCACTTGGAAAGCCCACCAGGGCGTGGCGCCGGTGACGAAGGCGTTGATCGTCGAGGCTGTGGCGAGCACGGCCACGATCTCAGTGGCGAGGATTACCGGATTGCGGGCGAGCTTGCGGGGATCGAGTTTGATGAAGGAGTCGCGAATGGCGCGACTCACGACACTCGAAGAGAGCGCCGTCGACGTGACGGCGGAGCGGCGCTTAGAACCGAGATGGACCGTAGCGTCGGTCATGAGACTCTGAGCTCCGAAGGGGTCAGTGGCCGGCCACGGCTGCGAGCACTTGGAAGTGTTCGACGATCGGGCCGAGGGCTTGGGCGGGGAAGAATTGCAGGCCACCCATGATCAGGATCACGCCGATCAGCAGGCTGATGAACAGCGGGCCGTGGGTCGGCAGGGTGCCTGCGCTGGGCTCGAGCTTCGGCTTGGCGGCGATGGAACCGGCCATGGCCAGAACCGGCACCATATAGGCGAAGCGGCCGAGCAGCATCGCGATCCCAAGGGTCGAATTCCAATAGGGAACGTTGGCTGAGAGGCCGGCGAACGCTGAGCCGTTGTTTCCCGTCGCCGAAGAGTAGGCGTAGAGGATCTCAGACAGTCCGTGTGGGCCGGAGTTGCCCAGCGCCTTCAGGGCCACTGGAATGACAGCGGCTGCCGCCGAGAAGCCGAGGATGGAGAGCGGCAATATCAGCACGGCCAGCATGGCGAACTTCACCTCGCGGGCCTCGATCTTCTTTCCCAGGTACTCGGGCGTTCGACCAACCATCAGGCCGGCCACGAAGACCGCGATCAGAGCCATCACCACCATGCCATAGAGGCCGGAACCGACGCCGCCAGGGACGATTTCGCCAAGCTGAATCATAAACATCGCCACCGCGCCACCGAGCGGCATGTAACTGTCGTGCATCGCATTGACACCGCCGTCGGAGGCGCCGGTGGTGAAGGCTGTCCAGACGGCCGTGGAAGGCGCGCCGAAGCGGACTTCCTTGCCTTCCATATTGACGGCTGTCGCTGCGTGGACGGCGTGCATCGCCGGCGTGGGCTGAGTTTCCGACCAATAGACAACCGCTGAAGCCGCCAGGACGAAGGTCGCCATCACCGCGACCAGCGCGCGGGCTTCCTTGCGGGCCAAAGCCACGATCCCGAAGGCGACAACGCAGGCGTAGCCCAACACGTTCATCGAAATCTCTTCGATGAGATTGGTGATCGCGTTGGGGTTCTCGAACGGGTGGGCGGAGTTGGCGTTGAAGATGCCGCCGCCATTCGTACCGAGCTGCTTGATCGCTTCCTGGCTGGCGGTCGGAAAGAGGGTAATGACCTGCTTGCCGCCTTCAATGCCGACAGCGTTAGCATGCGCGATCAGTGTCTGCGGCTCACCCAGGGCCACGTAGGCAAGGGCCAGCACAATCGAAAACGGCAGCAGGATGTAGAGGCTGATGCGGGTTAGATCGACCCAGAAGCTCCCCAGTCCTTCTCCGCGGTTGGACGCGAAGGCGCGCGCCACAGCTGCTGCGATGGCGATGCCGGCGGCGGCCGATAGGAAGTTGTGCGAGGTCAAACCCGCCATCTGCGAGAAGGCAGAGAGGGATTGTTCCGGCGTATAGGATTGCCAGTTGGTGTTGGTGACGAAGCTGATCGCCGTGTTGAACGCCAGGTCCGGGCTCGTGCCCTTAAAGCCCTGGGGGTTCATCGGCAGCAGATCCTGGAAACGTAGGATCAGGTACAGGAGAACAAAGCTCGCGATCGAGAAGGCCAGCATAGAGAACGTATAGGCGAGCCAGTTCTGACTTTTGCCCCGATCGACGCCAAAGCTCTTGTAGAGCAAGCCCTCAACGGGGCGCAGCACCGGATCGAGCCAGGTGCTCTCACCCTTCCAGACACGGGCCATATAGATTCCGTACGGCCAAGCCAACGCGACGGTTATCGCAATGGTGAATAGAATCTCAGACCAGCCTCGCGCGTCCATGGCGAGGTCTCCTTCTCGATGTCATGAGCGCCCTCATTGCGACGTGAGACGCCAAGTCCGCGGTCCCGAACGGGGACGCTGATGGTTTCGTGGGGTGGACGGCCGTTAGGGCCAGCCGGCGGTGGCCGGACACGGATCTGTCGCCTAGAATTTGTCGGGCCTCAGCAGGGCTGCGATCATGTAGATGGCGATGGCCACGCCGCCGGCTCCGTAGAGCAAGATCATCACCATGGTCAGATCCGCCTCAGTAAAACTGCATAGCCGGCAAAGAGCAGGAGAACTGCAACTCCAACGGCCAGATAGATGAGATCAAGCACGGCATTCTCCCGCTGCGATCGAATAGTGCCGGTGAATACGAGCAAAGTCCGTAAGGGGGCCATACGGAACAAGGTCGATCGGAATAAACGATTCATAAAGATTGGGGGAAGGCAATCGGGTCATGCTGGAACGACGGCGCCCGCCATTCTGGCCGCGCGGCGTCAGGCCTCGCCCGAGGGAGGGCGGGTGAACATGCGGCGCGACTGGGACGTCATGCGTTCCGCCTCTGAAGGACCTGGGTGAGCGGTCCAAACGTAAGCCCCTGCACCACGACCGAAAAAGCCGCCACCACATAGGCCGCGGCCAGGATCAGCGGGCGATGGGGTCCAGGCGGAACGCTCAACGCAAGCGCTAGGCAAAGCGCCCCGCGTAACCCGCCCCACGCTAAGATGATGCTAACTCCTTGCTCCTCGTGCCGCAGGCGAAGGAACGCGCCCAACGGCAACACGACAAGGAAGCGTGCGGCAACCATCAGGACCACTGCGACCGCACAGAGCCCTGCTTCACGTAGCTCGACGGGGACCACGACGAGCTGCAGGCTCAGCATCAAGAACAGCAACGCGTTTAGGATCTCGTCGACCAGGGTCCAAAAGCTCCGGAGATAGGCTTCCGTCGCGTCGCTCGTCACCCTCCTGGTGTGCCTGTCACCAATCATCAGGCCGGCGCCGACCGCAGCGATCGGTCCACTCAAATGCAATGCCTGGGCGCCCGCATAGACGGCCATGGCGAGGGCCAAGGTCAAGCTGACCTCCGCCACGAACTCATCGATCCCGCGCATGGCGCGCAACACGATGAAGCCTCCCAGGGTGCCGACCGCAAGGCCACCTGCAGCTTGCACGAACACCCGCCACAGCGCCTCGGACGGACTGGGTGCAACACCGTTGGCGAAGGCCAGCAGAGCTGTGAACACGACAATGCCAACACCATCGTTGAACAGCGCCTCACCCTGCAGGATCACCTGTAGACGCTTTGACAGGTGTCCGCGTTTGACGGTCGCGAGGACCGCGATCGGATCGGTCGGGCTAACCAGTGCGCCGAAGACCAGCGCCCAGGGAAGCGGCAGGTCGAACCCGATCCACCGCGCCGCCAACCATAGGCCAAAGCCGACGACGACGGTCGATGTCGCCACGCCGACAGTCGCCAGCGTCCACACCGACAGACGTCGACGCCGAAGCTCCGCCAGATCCACCTGCATGGCGCCAGCGAACAGCAAGAAGGCGAGCAGTAACCCAGCACGGTCTGGGCGAAATCGATGTGCCCGATGGTGGCGGCAACCCCCGCGGCGAGGTCCGGTCGGAGCGCCTTTAGCGCCAGGATCGCCAGTGCCCCGCCGACGCCCACAAACAGCATTGCGACCCCGTGGGGCAGGCGCGCGGTCCTGGCGTTGAGCCACGCTCCAAGCGCAACCGCGCACATGAACAGGGCGACCAGATCGAAGGTCGACACCAGGCTCGGCTCCCATTCGAACGGTATCAAGCGGACACGCTCTGCATGCCGGAATCTTGCGCTCAGCCGCCCCTCAAGCGATATCGGTCGGTCGCCACTTCAAGGTACCCGTCTGCGTCGGGCACCGTCTTGCGCCTTGATCATTCGTTTACGCGACGCGGCCAAATCCGAATCGAGGACTTACGCGGCTCCGTGAGAAAGGTGCGGCCCCTGGACCCTTGAGGTCCGCGTCGGAGTGCTAGTCCCTATGACCAAGTCGATTTCCGGCGGCCTCCTGCAGACCCCCTCCCTCATCGCGCTCCTCGAGCGCGTTGGCGTCACCAGGTCCAGCGTCATCCGCGTCAGCGGCGCAAGCTCTCTCTCTGCCCTCCTTTGGCTCTGTCGCCATGGCTTCGAGCAGGTGGGCTATGTCCGCGCGGGGGAAGGTTGCCCGAATGAGGCCGACCCCGACGCCTTGATCGTCGCGCACACCTGCAACGAGATCGACCTGAAGGACATTCTGACCCTGAGCCGCCAAGTGCGCCCAGGTGGGGCATTGATCTTCCAGCTTCGCCTCGAGCTAGACAGCAGCCCGTTAAGTATCGACTGGCTGCTCGAAGGCGCGGGCTTCACTACCGAAGAACGCTTGGACGGCGAGCGCCGCGCCTTGATAATCGCGCGCCGTCACAGCTTCGCCCTCAGCAAGGCAGCCTGACGGGCTCAGCTGCTTGGCGAAGGCCGTTGTGTGTTACTTCGCGGCTGCGGCGGGCGATGATCGCTCCTGCACCCGGGCGCCGGCCAAGATGTTCGGCAATGAGTAGTTGCCCTCATGGCAGGCGTATTCGTAGAGCGGTCCCTTGGCGGTCCGCATCGGCATCTCGGCTCGCCAGACCTTGGTGAAGGTGGCCGGGTCGTCGACCGCGAACTCGTAGAGTATCTGGTCCTTCGCGATGCGGGTGAACCGCTCGGTGATCTTAGTCTGCGGCGAGTAGGCAAAGCCTCCGCCGAGGGAATAGACGTGGCCTTTCAGGTTCAGGTTCGTGGTCTCGACGACCAGGGTGTCGCCCTCCCACCAGCCCACTGAATCACCTAGCCAGGGCTGCAGGACTTCCGGTTGATGGGCGCGATCGCGCATACGGATGATCCGCACGTCGTGGTTCATTTCCACCTGGATCGCCACATAGTCTTTGGTCTGCAAGATCTGGTAGTTGCCGTTGAAGCCGGTGTTCATCATCGGCGGCCCCTCGGGCGAGCCGATCGCCGTTAGGCAGCGCTCCTGGGTGTCGCGGTTTTCGGGATTGTCGAAGTTCTCCGGCGCCTCGGCGTCAGCCGCCCGAGACTTCTTGGTGGCGTCATTGAAGGGCAGCCTGCCGTCGCCCGGGTCCACGATCCAAGACGAACGCGGCTGTCCGTTGATGCGCGCCAGGTGCAGGTCCATCTCTATCCAGTCGGACTGTGGCGCTTCCTTGACGAGCGGCGGAGCCGGCAGTTTGGGGTCGACTGGCGCCGGGCTGATGAGGTCGCCTGCGAGCTGCTTGAAGCCAGCGATCATCATCGCCTCTTCCTTGTCGGTCGCCACGAGCGCTTTGAAGATCGGTGGCCGCTGGAGAAAGGTGAGTGCTGTGTTGGTCCAAAGGCCCTGCAGGTCTGGAGTCCCGAAGCTCGTTCGCGGAGCTCGATAGGGCGCCGCGTGGGCGACGCCCGCGACCAGAACAAGGATGACACCTAAGGTTGGCAAACGACACATGGTGCCTCTCCTATCCAGCCACTCGCGGAAATGGGGGTGTTGAAACCAGGCGGCGCAGGCGGCTTGGCGCGCCGCGCGAGAAAATAAGCCAGGAGATCATGGCGACCGGTGGCGCCACGCTCAGAGCGATATGAAGCGGAGACCCGCGCAAGGACACCGGAAAGACCTTTGGCTGCCCGATGAAAAGGCTCGCAGATGCGAAGGAGAGAGCCAGGCACATCCGCCACAGGTGGCGTCTCAGGCGTTGGGCGCCGGGCATCGTGCGCGCCCGGATCACCCGCAGGTGGAGACTGACGAAGAACATTGAGACCACTGCGACAACATAGGCCGCCTGATAGGGCGCGCCGCCGAGTACGCCTCGTGGGCGGTGTGCGCCGATCCAGCCGTAGATCACGAACACCGGCGCCGCGACCATGGGGATCAATCGCTGCTCGCTCGAGCTGCGAAGGCCCGTTGTCACCCCGCCTTGCGGTCGCCCAGCCCGAGAGCACCAGAAAGATGCCGAGGACGCCCCCAAACGTGTTGTTCGTCTGATGGAGAAGGGGTGCGACGCTCACGCCGATGGCAAGGGTGACCAGCATCGAGACGACAAAGACTTGCCCGGCCAATCGATCCCGGCGGCCCTCCTTGCGAAGGACCGGGGCCGCTCCGCCGGACACTATGGCGACGCATCCAGCGCCGATGTGGCAAACGAGAACAGAGGCCGCTGAATCACGGATCAGTGCGGGTGCGTCCGGGCTTATCTGCAAGTTCATGCTCGATCCTCCCAGCCATTCGCCGTTGCGTCAGAGCGGCTCGCGGTTTCGACGAAGCCAGATCGTCGCGACCACCAGCCCTGCGGCGACGATCAACCCAATCCACAGGCCGGGGGTGCTGAGAAACTTGCCGGCGTCGATCTGCGAGATCGTGATCGTGGCAATCGCGCCCGGCGTCCGGAAAGCGCCCTTCGCCGGGACGACAAAGGCGTCCTCGTAGGTTCCCATGATCCGCGACGACAGCATGCTGGCGACGTTGGTCGTGTTGAAGGCGAGCTTTTCAGCCAGGGCGAGGCCAAGCGGCGGCAGCACGGCCCAGAGGAACGGCGCGCGTCGCGCCCACACCGAGACCAGAAGAAGCCACGCGTAGACCGGTGCCCACCACAGAGTCAGCGTGATCGTGCCGTAGAGCAGCACCACTGACATCTCGCCGAGCGGAATGCGCGACCACAGAGCTGCCAGGTCCCGGCTGTGGCTTGTCCATTCTGCGGAGTTGAGCAGCAGCATGACCAGCTGGGTCGCCAACGTGAGCACTACGGTGACCAGGGGCAGCACCGCCATCGGGATGGTCGCCTTGGCGAGCACGGTGGTCAGGTCCGGAACCGGCAACGACTTCCAAAACAGGATGCTGCGGTCGCGCCTCTCGTTGTGCATTGCGCCCAGGCAATAGAAGACCGCGACCAGGAACATCGTGACGAGCATCGCCACCGCGAGGAAGTCGTAGGGCAAGACGGCGATCTGGAGCCGCTGGGCTGGGGTCATGACCGTCGGCTTCGCGACCTTTGCGACCGGCTCTTTGGATGCCTCCGCAGGGTCGGCCTGAGCGGTTGCATCAGCATCCGCGTTTGCCGAAATCGCGAATCCGCCACCCTCCCGAGACACAGTTTTACTGACGACGACGCCGTTGACCGTCTTGGCGTGGCTTACCATCGAAGTGCGATTGACGTTGGTCAGGCTGTGCGGCGTGAACAGGCCTACTGAGAAGCCGAAGATTACGATGGCCGCAACGACCAATGGCGCAATCCAGATGGCGTGGTTTTCCCAGAGCTCCCGGCGCACCGACCAGAAGAACGGGCGGGTGCGGGTCACCCCTGCGGGCGGGACCGTGTGCATGGGAGTTTCCGACGTGGCGTCGGTCGCGGCGCTCATGCGGCCACCCCTTTGGTTTCGGCAGACTGGCCGCCGATCACGGCGACGAATAAGTCGGCAATGCTCGGCGTGCGCACCTCGCCAAGCGCTGCGAGGCGTCCACGATCAGCGCCATCAAAGAGCAGGATGCTGCGTCCGAAAACTTGGCGTTCATGGATGGGCCTAAGCGCTCGAGCCTCGGCCATGTGTTCCGGGCTCACCATCACCTCGATGTAGCGGCTTTCGAAATCCTCCATGCTCGATTCGAGTACGATCTTGCCGTGATCGATGAACATCACGTCGGTGAGGATGTGCTGGATCTCTTCGACTTGGTGAGTGGTCACCACGATGGTGCGGCTTTTGTCGAAGTAGTCGTTCAGCAGCGTGTCGTAGAAAGCCTTGCGATATAGGATGTCGAGGCCGAGCGTCGGCTCGTCCAGGACCAAGAGCTTTGCGTCGATGGCCATCACCAGGGCCAGGTGCAGCTGGGTCACCATGCCCTTCGACAGTTCGCGGACCCGGCTGCTGCGCTTGATATCGGTCTTGGCCAGGAAGGACTCCGCCTTCGCGCGGTCGAACCGGGGATGCACGCCGCCAACATAGTCGAGCGCCTGCGACACCCGCATCCAACGGGGCAGCACCGCCACGTCGGCAATGAAGCAGACGTCGGTCATCAGCTTGTCGCGTTCGGTCCAGGGGTCGCGTCCCAGCACCTTCAAGTCGCCCTCGTAGGGCAGGAGCCCGAGGATCGCGCCGAGCGCCGTGCTCTTGCCCGCGCCGTTCGGTCCGATCAGGCCCAGGATGCGGCCCTCCTCGACCTTCAGGTTCAGACTGTCGAGCGCGACCGTCGATCCGTAGACTTTGCGCAGGCGCCGCGCGTCTATGCAGGCCATCGGTTCAGCCCTCCCTTCCGGACTTCGAAGCGCCGCCTGACTTGGCAGTCGCAATCAGCAGATCCTGTGGCGTCAGCCCGAGGCGATGGATGGTTGCGTAGATCGCGGGCCATTGTTCGCTAAGGAAGCGCTGCCGCTCGGTCTGCCGCAGGTGATCGGGCGCGCCGCTGTTGATGAACAGCCCCAGCCCTCGACGCTTTTCGACCAAGCCCTCGTCGACCAGCTGCTCATAGGCCTTCAGGACCGTGAGTGGATTGATCCGGCTTTCGGCCGCGACGTTGCGCACGGATGGCAACGGATCGCCCTCGCCCAGCACACCATCAAGGATCATCGCGACCACCCGATCGCGAAGCTGACGGTAGATCGGCTGATTGTCATTCCACTCATGATCCATCGTTTGTTCCGGAGGCCCTGCCCCTGAGAATGCTTCACGTCCAACCGAGGCGCGGTCGAGGTGAAACACTGCGGCGGTGATGTAGTGAACTACATCACCAATACGATGGCAAGCCTCTTTCTTCATTCAAGGCCGACCGGCGCCAATGGGGATGTCAAATGCGCGCGGTTAAACTATCTGGTCGCTGACGTGGCGGCAGCCACACCTCGTTTGCGTCCGGAGTAGCGCCTTGGCCGATCTTGCTGTGTTCTATGAACACCCCCAGTGGTTTGAATCGCTGTTCCGCACGCTCGACCGGCGGGGCCTTAACTGGGCTCCAATTGAGATCCAGGATCACACCTTCGACCCAGCCGACACGACAGCGCCCGCCCCGACGATTCTGAACCGGCTCGCCATGTCGTCATTCCTGCGGCAGGACGAGCATGCGTTATTCTATTCCATGGCCGTGCTGGACCACTGGCAGTCGCTGGGCGCACGGGTGATCAACGGGCCTGGCGTGCTGGCCTATGACACCAACAAGGCCCGCCAGCTCAGCCTCTTTCGCAAGGCCGGGCTCGATATTCCCAAGACCCGCGTCGCCCATCGCCGCGCCGACGTGCCGAGGCTCGCCACCGAGGTCGGCTATCCGGTGATGGTGAAGGTCAATGTGGGCGGCTCTGGCACGGGCATGATCCGGTACGACAGCGCCGAGGAATTGGAAGCCGCGGTCGCTGACAAGCTGACGCCGATGGGCGTCGATGGCGTGGCGCTGATTCAGGAATACATCCCGGCCCGCGATGCGCGCGTGATCCGCTGCGAGGTTCTGGACGGCAAACTACTCTATGCCCTTGCATTGGACGGCGCAGGCTCGACCTTCGACCTTTGCCCAGCGGATGTCTGCATGGTGGACAAGCCCACGATCACGATCAGCGAATTCAAGCCGCCGGCCGAGATCACCAAGGGGGTCGAACGCGTGGCAGTGATGAGCGGTCTCGACGTGGGCGGCATCGAATACATGATTGACGACCGCGACGGCCGGCCAAAATTCTACGACCTCAACGCCATGTCAAACTTCGTCGCCAAGCCGTTGGAGGTGCTCGGCTGGGACCCACACGACAATCTGGTCGATTACCTTCTTGGATTGATCGCCACGCAACAGAAGGTGGCCGCGTGAGGTACGGATTCTGGACACCGGTCTTCGGCGGCTGGCTGCGAAACGTCCCCGACGAGCACATGGCGGCCACTTGGGACTACACCAAGAAGCTCTGCCAGCGGGCCGAGCAGATCGGCTACGACCTGACTCTAGTCGCCGAGCTGAACCTCAACGACATAAAGGGCACTAATCAGCCGGCGCTGGATGCCTGGTCGACAGCCGCAGCACTCGCCGCCGTCACCGAAAGGCTTGAGCTTATGGTGGCAGTCCGGCCGAACTTCCACCACCCGGCGCTGCTCGCCAAACAGGCCGCAAACATCGACAATATTTCGGGCGGACGGCTGGCTCTGAACGTCGTCTCATCCTGGTGGCAGGAAGAGGCCACGAGCTACGGCCTGCAGTTTGATCAGCACGACGACCGCTATGGCCGAACCTCGGAATGGCTGGACGTGGTCGATGGCCTCTGGCGCGAGCCGAAATTCACTCACGAGGGCCAGCGCTATCAGCTGAAGGACGCCATCTGCGAACCAAAGCCCGTGCGCAAGCCGGTCGTCTATGCCGGCGGCGAGTCCGAGGCGGCCAAGACCCTGATCGCCAACCAGTGCGACGCCTATGTCATGCACGGCGACACCGTCGAGGTGGTCGCCGAGAAAATCGCCGACATGCAGGCTCGGCGCGAAAGGACCGGGAAGTCGCCGATGACCTTCGGCATGGCCGCCTACGCAATCGTGCGTGACACCGAGGAAGAGGCGCGCGCCGAAGTCGCCCGCATCACGACGCTCGATCCCAACGCCCCTGGTTTTAGCAACTACGACCAATGGCTCTCGGGCACCCAGCTCGAGCGCGAGATGAAGCTGCAGGAGTACTCTGTTTCCAACCGCGGCCTGCG
>JAYUBY010000571.1:0-3765 GCA_043740635.1 Alphaproteobacteria bacterium | reverse complement strand
ACGCGACACCCAAAACGGCGACGAAAGCCAGGCACGCGAGCGAAGTCGTGCCCCGCACCATGGGTCGCGTCGCGCTACATGCGAAGTGACGAGCCATCGATTCTCCCAAGCACTTTTTTTGCTCCGTGCCGGTCAAGCGGTTCGGAGATTACGAGATTGTCACAATCCTTAGTGCTTGGGTAGGGTCGACACGCGTCAGGGGTATTCGCCTTGCGAGGCCGGTTCGCCACGATTGCGTCGCCATCGCCTTCGGCCGGCTTTTCAGCCGATCCCCGGCTTGCGCAAGCAGCCTCACAAACGTCAGGCGGCCGCTTTCTTCACCGCGCCGGCGATTTCCTTGACCACCTGGGAGACCAGCTTCTCGTCGTCGCCCTCAGCCATGATGCGGATCAGGGGCTCGGTGCCCGAGGCGCGAACGAGCACGCGGCCGGAGCCATTGAGCCGCTGTTCGGCATTGGCGATAGCGCCCTGAACTCCGGCATCCTCCAGCGGCTTGCCTCCTCCGAAGCGAACGTTTTCCAGCTTCTGCGGCACGGGATCGAACTGGCGCGCGAGCGCACTCATCGGCTTGTCGCTCTCTTTTAGCACAGCCAGGACCTGCAAAGCGGCAAGGAGCCCGTCGCCAGTCGTCGAGAAGTCGGAGAGAATGATGTGGCCAGACTGCTCGCCGCCGAGGTTGAAGCCGCCCTCGCGCATCCGCATCATCACGGCGCGATCGCCCACGGCCGTGCGCTCCAGCTTGAGTTTGCGGTCCTTCAGGAAGCGCTCAAGGCCGAGATTGGACATCACAGTGGCGACCACGCCGCCGCCGCGCAGCTTGTCGCGTCGGGCCCAATCGGCGGCGATCAAGGCCATAATCTGGTCGCCGTCGACGACTTGGCCCTTCTCGTCGCAGATCACCAGTCTGTCGGCGTCGCCATCCAGCGCGATGCCAATGTCGGCGCGGTACTCTTTCACCGCGGCGACGACGGCTTCCGGGTGAGTCGAGCCGCAGTCGGCGTTGATGTTTGTGCCATCCGGTTCGACGCCGATCTTGATGACCTCGGCCCCCAGTTCATAGAGCACGACGGGAGCGACCTTGTAGGCCGCGCCATGGGCGCAATCGATCACCACCCGCAGACCCGACAGGTCGAGGCGACGCGGGAAGGTCGCCTTGGCGATCTCCACATATCGAGCCTGGGAATCGTCTACACGGGCGACCCGGCCAAGCGCCGTGGGTCCAGCCAAGCCGTCGCCTAGACCCTGGTCCATCAGAGCCTCAATCTCCAGCTCTCGCTCATCGGACAGCTTGTAACCATCCGGACCGAAGAGTTTGATTCCATTGTCGATGTAGGCATTGTGCGAAGCAGAGATCATGACACCGAGGTCAGCGCGGAGCGATCGGGTCATCATTGCGACGCCCGGCGTCGGCATCGGGCCCAGCAGGCGAACGTCCATGCCGACGCTGGCGAAGCCGGCCACGAGGGCGGGCTCGACCATGTAACCCGACAAGCGCGTGTCCTTGCCGATCACCACGAGATGGCGTCGGTCGTCCTTGGACATGAAGAGCTTGCCCGCGGCCATGCCACATCGCAGGGCTACTTCCGCTGTCATCGGGAAGCGGTTGGCCTGGCCGCGAATGCCGTCAGTTCCAAAATAGGCGCGCTTGGTCATCGAGTTCTCACGAAACGATCCGAAACCCAGATTTAGTCGACGTGCGTTGAGCGGATGATAAAGCCACACTCTCGCGCGCTTCATCCACCGCGACCCACTAACACAAAAGGACGCCTTCCCCCATGTGCGGCATCATCGGCATCGTCGGACGAAGCTCCGTACAGGAACGTCTGCTCGACAGCCTAAAGCGCCTGGAATACCGCGGCTATGACTCCGCTGGGGTGGCGGGCGTCGTCAATGGTCACGTGGAGCGCCGCCGGGCTGCGGGAAAGATCAAGGCTCTGGAGGAGGTCCTGGCCGCCGATCCGCTGAACGCCACGGTCGGCATCGGCCACACCCGCTGGGCGACTCACGGTGGCCCGAGCACCCGCAACGCCCACCCGCACACAGCCGGCCGAGTCACCTTGGTGCACAACGGAATCATCGAGAACTACGCCGAGCTGCGCGACGCCTTGAAGGCCAAGGGCCGCAGTTTCGAGAGCGAGACCGACACCGAGGTCATCGCAGCTCTCATCGACTTCGAGCTGGAGAGCGGCAAAAGGCCCGTCGAGGCGCTCAAGGCAGCGCTCGATCAGCTCAGCGGCGCCTACGCCATCAGTGTGCTGATCGACGGCGAAGACGAGCTAATCATGGGCGCCCGCAAGGGCAGCCCCCTGGTCGTGGGCTATGGCGACGGCGAAATGTACCTGGGGTCGGACGCCCTGGCCGTAGGACCCTTCACCAACAAGATCGCCTATCTCGAGGAAGGCGACTACGTCGCGATCGATCACCACAAGGCAGAGATTTTTGACGTGCGCGGCAATGCCGTGCAGCGGGAAGTACGCACCGTGGCCGCCTCGGCGGCGCTGGTGGAGAAGGGCAACTACCGGCACTTCATGGAAAAGGAGATCCATGATCAGCCGGAAGGCTGCCAGCGCACGATCGCAGCCTATGTGGACACGCTCACCGAGCGTACCGCCGTGCCGGGCGGCATTGATTTCGCCAAGCTTGATCGCATTCAGATCGTCGCCTGCGGCACCTCCTACATTGCAGGCTTGCTGGGCAAATATGCCATCGAACAGCTCGCCGACCTTGCGGTGGATGTCGAGATCGCCTCGGAATTCCGCTATCGGCAACCCGCGCTTTCCTCCGGCTCGCTGGTAATCGCCATGTCGCAATCGGGTGAGACGGCCGACACGCTGGCGGCGCTGCGCTACTGTCAGGCAAAGGGCATGCAGAGCGCCGCGGTGGTGAACGCTCAAGAGTCGACCATGGCTCGCGAAGTCGATGTGGTCTGGCCGATCCACTGCGGACCCGAAATCGGCGTCGCCTCGACCAAGGCCTTCACTGCTCAGATCAGCGTGCTCATTGCGCTCGCCGTTTCAGCTGCCCGGGCGCGCGACCGGATCGATGAGGCCGAGGAGAAGCGCCTAGTCCACGTGCTGCTGGGCGCACCACGTCTGATTGCCGAGTCGATCAACTTGGAAGACGCCGTGAAGGCCGTGGCGGCGGAGATCGCGAAAGCCCGCGACGTGCTGTTCTTAGGTCGAGGACCGATGTATCCGCTGGCGCTTGAAGGGGCGTTGAAACTTAAGGAAATCAGCTACATCCACGCCGAGGGCTATGCCGCGGGAGAGCTCAAACACGGCCCGATCGCACTCGTCGACGAAAACACACCGATCGTCATCCTGGCCCCGTTTGACAGCTACTTTGAAAAGTCAGCCTCGAACATGAGCGAGGTCATGGCTCGCGGCGGCCAAGTGGTGTTCATCACCGATCCCGAGGGCCAGAAGCACGCGCCTGCCGGCGCTCGCGTCGTGGTGACCGCCCCCAAGAGCGATCCTTTGATTGCGCCTTTGGTGATGGCAGCGCCGATCCAGCTGCTTGCTTACTACGTCGCTGTCCAAAAAGGCGCAGACGTCGATCAGCCGCGTAACCTCGCCAAATCCGTGACGGTGGAATAGTGGCTCCTTCGGGCAGCCAAAGAGTTGATCTCTAGACCCAGGGGCCACCGCGCACCCTGAAATCTCTGCTTCCCACCTGACGCGGCCAGGATGACGGAGATTTCTGCGCCTGTGAATTGCTTCCCAAAGGCAATCAACTGTCTCGCCAAAATACTAGGAACACCAACTT
>JAYUBY010000570.1:0-4125 GCA_043740635.1 Alphaproteobacteria bacterium | reverse complement strand
CCAGCACCACGCAAACGGCGTCTTCGTCGCGCCATCTGGGCGCCGGCATCTCGTGTAGACGGCCCGTGGCGCACGCCATGAGGTAGGGCACGAGGTCGCTTTCCAGGCGCAGCATCAGAACCTGGCATTCTGGGTCGCCGAAACGAGCGTTGAACTCCACGAGCTTCGGGCCATGTCGCGTAGCCATCAGCTCTACGAACAGCACACCGCGATAGGGCGCGCCGTCCGCTGCGATGCCCTTAAATGCCGGCCGCACCAGCCGTTGATCGACCTGATCCACTAAGTCGAGGCTAAAGACCGGCGCCGGCGAATAAGTGCCCATGCCGCCAGTGTTTGGCCCCTCGTCGCCGTCGAACGCGCGCTTGTGGTCCTGGGCCCAGCCGAACAGCATCGAGGTCTTGCCATCGCAGAGCGCGAACAGCGAGCCGATCTCGCCCTCAAGGAACTCCTCGATGACGACACGCGCGCCCGCAGCACCAACGCTTCCGCCGAAGGTATCGTCGATGGCCGCCTCCGCCGCGGCCCGATCGGGAGCAATCACTACGCCCTTTCCCGCCGCCAGGCCGTCAGCCTTGACCACATAGGGTGGATGAAAATGCGCCAGCGCCGCCTTGGCCGCCGCCGCGTCGTCACAAATCCGGTAGCCGGAGGTCGGCAGGTGATGGCGGTCGCAGAATGCCTTGGTGAAGGCCTTGGAAGATTCCAGTCGGCCTGCGGCGGCGGACGGGCCGAAGCAAGGAATGGAAGCCGCCTCCAGCGCATCGGCGAGCCCAGCCTCAACAGCCACCTCCGGGCCGATCACCACGAGGTCCGCAGCGACCTCCTGGGCCAGTTGGACAAGGCGCGCGACCTCGGTGACTTTGATGTCGCGCACTTCGGAAATGGCCGCCATACCAGGGTTCCCAGGCGTGCAAACCAGGCGACCGAGCAGCGGCGACTGCTTGATTTTCCAAGCAAGCGCATGCTCGCGCCCACCGGAGCCGACCAGGAGGATGTTCATGCGCGGGCTTTCGCGCGAGTGGCGCGCGCGGTCAAGGCGAGGTGTTTACGGCTTGCCGGCGGTCCCTGCCGAGAACCGCTTGCCGCGCGCGACCGGTGTCATGAAGAATAGTCGCGCAACCGTCAGCGATCAGGCTACGGCCTTAGCCGCGGCAATCCACTGCTGTGCCGTCGCCAGGCTCATCGGCGCCTCCAGGCCGCGCGAGACCGATGGAGGCCAAGTGATCTCCAAGATCACGCCATCAGGGTCTGGGAAATAGACGGAGGCGCTCTCGCCATGGCGTTCTTCCCAGAACTCGACGCCCGCCGTCGTCAGACGGTCCCGCCATTCGTTCAATTCAGTCTCACCGCCGCAAGCCAGCGCATAGTGGCGAACGTCGATCGGCAGGCCGCGATAATCCGGCATCGCTCCGTCATCCAGCGCCACGGCGACGATCTCCTGACCGCCGGAAAGGCCGAAGATCATCATCAGCCACCCCTTGCCGTCCCAGTCGTCGCCGGTATGGGCCCCGATCAGAGGAAGGCCGAGAGTTTGCCGAAGGCGAGCGTCCGTTCGGACGTCTCGCACCGGGAATACCACGTCGTCCAGTCTGAGCATGGGCGTTCTCCCCAACTCAAGATTTAGGCGCCTGCGATCAGCCTTCAAGGTCGAGAGAGTAGCCCGCCGAGCGCACCGTACGGATCGGATCGTCGGTCTCTGAGACGCCCAACGCCTTCCTGAGTCGACCGATGTGCACGTCGACTGTGCGAGCCTCGACATAGACGTCTGAGCCCCAAACGGCGTCCAGCAGTTGCTCGCGGGAAAACACCCGGCCGGGATGCTGCATTAGGTAATCGAGCAGGCGGAATTCCGTGGGGCCTAAGTGGATCTCCAGGCCTGCGCGCTTCACCCGGTGAGCGACGCGGTCGATGAGGAGATCGCCGCGGCGGACGCGGTCTTCTGCCAAGCCGGGGCGAAGGCGGCGCAGGACCGCACGGATTCGGGCCGTCAGTTCGGTCATTGAGAACGGTTTGACCACATAATCGTCGGCGCCCGTATCTAGGCCGCGCACGCGGTCGCTCTCCTCGCCACGCGCGGTCAGCATGATGATCGGAACGTTGCGGGTCTCATTGCGCTGGCGAAGCCGTCGGCAGACCTCGATCCCGGAGATCTTGGGCAGCATCCAGTCGAGCACGATCAGGTCGGGCAGGCGTTCATCGACGAGGAGGAGCGCCTCTTCTCCATCGCCGGCCAGGGCGATGTCATAGCCCTCCTTCTGCAGGTTGTACTGCAGGAGGGTCGCCAGGGAATCCTCGTCCTCGACGACCAGGACGTGCGGCGTCATCTGCATGGAGGTCTCAGACCCTGAGTTCGTCGGTTTTCGGTCGGCCGCCGACCATTTCGTCGCCGGTGATCTGGTAGTGGATGATCTCGGCGATATTGGTGGCGTGGTCGCCGATCCGCTCGAGGTTCTTGGCCACGAAGAGCATGTGGGCGCACGCGGTGATCGTTCGCGGGTCACCCATCATGTAGGTCAAAAGCTCACGGAATAGCGAGTTGTAGTGCTCGTCGACCTCGTCGTCCTGGCTCCAGACAGCGAGCGCGCGCTCAAGATCGGAATGGCTGTAGGCGTCAAGCACGCTGGAAAGCCGACCCAGGACCAGCTTACCCATCCGTTCGATGGACCGGGTGAGTGGCGTCAAAGGATCGGACTCGATGATTACCAGCGTGCGCTTGGCGATGTTCTTGGCAAGGTCACCGCAACGTTCGAGGTTGTTGGCCACTTTCATAGCCGCCACGGCGCGGCGAAGATCGTCGGCGACAGGCTGGCGTAGAGCAATCAGGCGGATGGTCTTGCGCTCGATGTCGCGCTCGGCCTCGTCGAGCTTGTCGTCGCGGCCGACCACCGCGGCCGCCAGATCCTGGTTGCGCTTGACCACTGCGCTCACCGCGTCGGCGACCTGGGCTTCGGTCAGCCCTCCCATACGCACGCACTCGGCTGCAAGGCTGTTCAGCTCATCTTCGTAGGATTTGACGATGTGCTCGTTCATCTCGATCGCCTTGGGTACGCCGGCTGGCCCTCAGGCCCCTATGCTACAGTCTCATGACGCTTTGACGACGCCTTCCGAGGCTCCAACCAGCGGAAAATAGGCCGTGAACGTACTACCTTCACCTTCAGCACTGGCGACCACAAGCCCCCCCCGGTGGCGGTTCATGATGTGCTTGACGATCGCCAGGCCCAAGCCCGTTCCCGACCGCGCACCACTCTTCTGGCCGTCCACGCGATAGAAGCGCTCGGACAGGCGCGGCAGGTTCTGGCGAGCGATTCCGGGACCAAGGTCGATAATGCGCAGAGCGGCGTAGGTCTCTGGCGATGGATCCGGGGCGACCAGCGACAGGCGCGGCATGCTTTCCGGGCTCGAAGCGGCGGCCAGTTCGTTTAGGCCGCTTTGTAGTTCGATGCGGACGGCAGCGCCGTCCGGCGAATATTTGATCGCGTTGTCCAAGAGATTCTGGACCACCTGAACGATCTGGTCACGCTCGCCCCGTACTTGGACGGTGCTCGACGCACAGGGCCGCCAGTCGAGCTTCACACGTCGCTGAGCCCCTAGCGGAGCTGCAGCCTCCACCGCCTCGCCCACGAGCATCACCAGGTCCACGACGCCGCGGGGCGGCACATGTTCGTCGAGTTCGATGCGACTGAGCGAGGTCAGGTCGGCGATCAGACGCGCCATGCGGTCGGCCTGGGCTTGCATGATACCCAGGAACTTGTCCCGTGCGGCCACGTCGTTACGGGCATGTCCCCGCAAGGTCTCGATGAAGCCGGAAAGGGAGGCTAGCGGCGTGCGGAGCTCGTGGCTGGCGTTGGCAAGGAAGTCCACGCGCGTCCGCTCCACGCGGCGAACTTCCGTCTCGTCGTGGAAGGTGACCAGCCCAAGGCGCGCTCCGTCCTGGCCAGGTCCCAACGAGCGGACCCGTACCCGCAGGCTGCGCGACTGTGCGCCGGTCGTCTCATAGACGCTCTCCGCGTCGAGCTCATCGAAAAGGGCCTTATCAACCGCGGCCAACACATCGGGGTCGCGCACGGCGGACAGGAGCATCCCTTCTTCGGCCGTGATGCGCAGCAATTCACGAGCCGCCGCATT
>JAYUBY010000569.1:0-1827 GCA_043740635.1 Alphaproteobacteria bacterium | reverse complement strand
AGCGGGAGGCGGTGGCGCTCCTTCGCCGCCTAGAGGCAGAATACGAGCGAGACGAGGAGTGCGATTACGTCACGATCAACATGATGATCGAGGAGGGCGGTGAACTGGCTGACCGCCTCGCATCGCGCTGGGTCGGTGCGGTCAAAGCTGAGCGCATCGCCATGGGCAAGAGGTTCGCCCCGTGACCGCCTTCCCCGTCATCAAGACCGCTCGCGCCCTAGTGCTGGAGGGGATCGTTCCCTGTTCCGAGGACCGTCTGCGCGCCCTTGCCAAAGAGCACTCCATCGGTCGCATACTCGGCCGCGCCTACGTCTTCACGCCGGATGACGTGTCGAACCTGATCGGGAAGTTGCCATGCCCCTCCGACTCGTCCGCCGAAAAGGCTCCCCGCACTGGTACATGCGCGGGTCCATCCGGCTCGTCAGCATATTCGAGAGCACTGGCCTTAGCGACTTCGCCGCAGCCGAAGAGGTCCTCGCGATCCGGCAGGCAGAGATCGTCAGGGAGTCGATCCACGGTCATAGCGCTGTCCGAACATTCGCGGACGCGGCGCTGAGCTACCAGGAGGCCGGCGGAGAGCGAAAGCACATCGCCCCGCTGCTGAAGCACTTCGGCCAGCGCAAGCTCGCCAGCATCGGCCAGCACGAGATCGACGAAGCGGCCAAGAAGCTCAAGCCTGGCGCGTCACCGTCGACCTTGAACCGCCACGTCTACACGCCGGCCGCCGCGGTGCTGCATCACGCCGCCCGCAAGAAGTGGTGCGACCATCCGGTGATCGCCCGGCCCAAGGAACCCAAGGGCCGCGTCCGCTGGATCACCCAGGACGAAGCCGCGCGCCTGGTCGACGCCGCGGCGCCGCACATCAAGCCGCTGGTGATCTTCCTGCTCGCCACTGGCGCCCGGCTGAGCGAGGCGCTGTACCTTCAGTGGCGCGACGTGGATCTGTCCCGCGCCCACGTCACCTTCCTCGACACGAAGAACGGGGAGAACCGCGGCATTCCCCTGCATCCGCGGGCCGTCGCCGCGCTGGCGAACCTTCCCCACAGGACGGGCGCGGTGTTCCGCAGCGACCTGGGCGGCGTCCGTTGGAACGGCAAGGTCAAGCCGGTGGGCCCCGGCTATGGCGACAGAGGCGGCAAGGGCGGCGGCCAGATCAAGACCGCCTGGAACGCCATGCTGAAGCGCGCCGGGATCTCCGACTTCACCCCGCACGACTGCCGCCACACCTGGGCGACCTGGCACTACGCCGCGAACCGCGACATCACCGCCCTGATGGAGCTCGGGGGCTGGAAAAGCCCCGCCATGGTGATCAGATACGCCCATGTGAACACGTCGCACCTGGCCGGTTCAATCAACGCGATTTGGGTGACCAACGCGACAGAAAGTGTGCAGTCACCTGATGCGGACAACGTGAAACCATTCCCGGCAAAGGCTTGAAGCCGATTCCGCGCTAGACCTTGGTAAGGCTGAGGTCGACAGTTCGATCCTGTCCGGCGGCACCAGCAAAACCCTTTGCCACAAGGGCCGGAGCGCTAGAGCGCAATCCTACTGCACAGGCTTTCAGCCGTGAACGAACCGCGAAGGTCCCCGCTCACCCCGTGCAAAATCCGTGCAGTGCGTTCTTGAGTCGTTCGCGGGGCCCCAAACGCAAAAGACCGCCCCCGGCTTAGGCTGGGGGCGGTCCAGGGCCGGTGATCCGGCGAGGGGTCGTGATCGCCTCACCCCACGGTCAGCACCACAGCCGCCACCCCGCACCCAACCGCAACGGCAAGCACCGCCCAACCGGCGAGGCCGAGGCTGTTGAAGAAGCGGCGGATGGGGCGGGTC
>JAYUBY010000568.1:0-21543 GCA_043740635.1 Alphaproteobacteria bacterium | reverse complement strand
CCGCGTCCGCCAGTGCGTCCAGCATGGCGGCCACTGCGCGCGTTTTCAGGGCCATGGGACCGCTATCGCAGTCGCCAGCGCAATACGTCGCAGGAACGGACTTGCGTAATTCGCCGACAAGATCGCCGGGCCTCTATATTCTCAAACCATAGCTCTCGCTCGCCCATAGCAAAGTCGCGGGCATTCATGGTGATGATGGCGGCAACGTTCGCCTCCATCGCACACTCAAGCCCAAGATCATCGCCTGGATCAGGCAAGGCTGGGCGCCGGCGAACATGAATCAGTTGGACAAGTTTCGCCTGTGCGAGGATGACCGTACGATCCAGTCAGGCGATGGCGAAGAAGACCGCCAGCGCCCGTGTCACGGCCAGCATGGCTTCGGCGTCGAGGTGTCCGATCGCCGCACCGATCTTGTCGCGCTTCACCGACATGGCCTTGTCCACCATGATTTGCGAACGCTTGCACGCCAACTTGACGGCCATGCGCCACGGCGGTCGCATCATGCTGATGGGCGGCGTCCGCGCCGAACTGAGCCTCGACTACAACTGGCTGATGCACGGCGAGATCACCATGCGGGGGGTGTGGATGTATCCGCCGGAATCCGTGCCTCGTATGGTCCAGATGGTCCGTCCGGGGTTGATAGACCTTCATCAGTTCGACCTCGCCGAGTTCGCTCTGGACCACGCCAACGCCGCCGTCGCGTACACCGCAGCCAACGCTGGGCCACGCCAACTCACCGTCATTCGGCCAAACGAAGGTTAGCGGGTGGGTCTATCGACTGCTAACCGCAGAGTTCATACTTTCTCGAAAGGCTTAAACGTGAGCAGCCCAACCGCGGCGCCTACCGGCCGCTCGATCCTCATCGTTGGCGCGTCGCGCGGCCTGGGCTACGCAATGGCCGCCGAATTCGCGGGAAGGGCCTGGCGCGTACTCGGCACGGTTCGAGCCACCGGAACTCTATTGCACAGCTTTGCGGCCAGACGCCCCGACGTCGTCGAGATCGAGACGCTAGACATGACCGACCACGACCAGGTCCTGGCCGTCCGGGATCACCTTTCCGGTCGTCAGTTCGACATCGTCTTCATCAACGGAGGCATCGCCAACCGGACGCCCGAAGCCACGATGGCCGGGGTTTCGATGGAGGAATTCGTCCACGTCATGGTCACCAATGTCCTTGGCGTCATGTGCGCCGTGGAAGCTTTCGGCGCCCTGGCCCGAAAGGGCGGCGTGATTGGCGTGATGTCCTCCGGCCAAGGCAGCATCATCAACAACACCAATGGGACAAACGACGTCTACCGCGCCAGCAAAGCGGCCCTAAACCAGGCCATGTCGAGCTATGCCGCCCGACAGACGGGCGAAGGGCAGGCGCTAATCCTGATGGCGCCAGGTTGGATACGCACTGAGATGGGCGGTTCGAACGCGCCCTTCAGTGTCGAGGAAGTCATGCCGCAGATCGTGGATGTCCTCATAGCGCAGCAGGGCCTGGCCGGCCTGCGCTATCTCGATCGCAACGGGCGGACCGTGCCCTGGTGACGCTCAGCGGCGCCGATAGGGCGCGGCAAGCGGAATTTCCAAGGGTCCGCTAGGAGTCGGCATTCAGAGGTCGTAGGTCAGCGTCATCTCTGGTCTCCGGAACGTTCGCGACGTCCTGTCGATGGTCCATGGTCAGGCCGCAATCATCCTGAGCAATTCGTCGCGCCGCGCCAGCACGATCGCCAGGTCGTAGGGAATGGCCAAAGCCTCGCGCAGGTGCATCTTTAGCCAAGAGTAGAGGCGTGTCCCCTGGAGGCCGAGCGCGGTCGGCCCAGCTACGCTGCGCACGCCGAGGACGGCCAACATCATGCGGATTCTCGGGATGTGATAGCCGTCGCTGCAGACCACCGCGCCGTCTAGACGCTGCCGGCGAACAAAACGCGCGACCGCGACGACGCTCTGCAGTGTGTCGAGGCTCTCCTCGTCCAAGGTCAGTCGATCCGGCGGCACGCCGAACGCGACCAGCCCCGCCTGAATGATTGAGGCCTCCGAGGGGCCTGCGCTACCGACCCCACCTGAACAAAGAATTGGCGCATCGCGCCAAGCGGCAGCGGCCTTGGCTCCATAGCCGATCCGCCGCCGCAGAGATGGCGAAGGCCGTCCGTCCGCGAGAACGGCGGCGCCGAAGACGGCGATGGAAGGTCGCTGCATGCGTTGCGAGAATGAGCCCGCGGGTCAGAAGGCGCTAGCCCTGGGGCGAGACACCTTCATTCATCGGAGGCTGGTGCTGGGCAATCAAGTCGGTGCGTTCGGCCTCGCGCACTGCGCGCGTGACGTTGAGCCGCGTCAGCATCGCTGCGTCGCCATAAGCCGCGCGGGCCTTCTCAAGCGCCGTTCGCCAGGATTGGTTGGCGAGATTGTCCGTCTCCCCCGCGAAGACGACGGTCGGACCCTCTTTGGTGATTTTGGCGATAACGAAGTTCGCGCCGGCCGGAGGCAGGAACCGGTCTTCCTCGAACGAGGTGTAGCGATATCGGGCGCCGGACTTGCCAGCGAGTTCATATTGGCGGCTCAACGCAACTCTCCACCCCGGAACGACACGAGATTCGGCCTGTTGGCCGGAACGCCCATCATGGTGAACTGTGGCCTTGGCCAAAAATGGGCTTAGCTTGACCATAAGGACGTCTCCTGACCGGGATGACCGCGCTTAAGCGGCGAACGGAACAACCTTCGCCGTAACACGTTCGGACGGTGCGCCACGTCTGTTAGGGTCACATCTCCCAAGGGAGCGCGACTCGAAAGTCGATCGCCCTGGCATCGGAGGCAGCAAAGACTGTGGAGAAACCGGCCCAGTTCAGCGTCACGAACCACAGCGGGCGGCCCACCGTCACGCTGACGGGCGATTGGACGGCTAACAACCTCGGCGATGCGCCCGCGCGCCTGATCCAAAGCGTCAAGTCGCACGGCGACGTCGATGTCCACATGATCAGGGTCCATCGGCTCGATACGGCCGGCGCCTATGCTTTGATCCGAGCTGTGGGACACGACTACGATCTCACGACCGTCCAGTCCCGGCCGGAAAGCCTGCGGCTGCTGGAACTGGTCGGCAAGGCGCTCAGCACTGAGTCTGTGCCGAACCCGGCGCTGGGCGGTTTCCACGAACTTACGGTCCGCATCGGAAAGGGCGTGATGGACGTCGCTTACGAGTGGGTCGACACGTTGGCCTTCCTTGGCCACCTGCTGGTCGTTGTGGTTCGTGCGTTTGGCTACCTGTTCCACAAACCGGCCCGGATCCGATGGGCGGCGATCTTCACCCTGGCCGAGCGCGCCGGGCTCGATGCGATCCCGATTGTGGCGGTGACCTCCTTCTTCATCGGCGCGGTGGTTGGACTTCTGGGGGCCAACATGCTGCGCCAATTCGGCGCCGAGGTGTTCGCCGTCGAGCTGATCGGCGTCGCCGTGCTGCGCGAGTTCAACATCATCATCACCGCTGTCCTGTTGGCCGGCCGCTCCGCCTCCTCGTTCGCCGCCGAACTCGGCTCGATGAAGATGAACCAGGAAATCGACGCCATGCAGGTGATGGGCGTCGACCCATTTGAGGCGCTAGTCCTGCCTCGCTTCATCGCGTTGCTCTTCACGATCCCGCTGTTGACGTTCGTGGCGACCCTCGCTGGCCTGCTGGGCGGACTGGTCGTGGTTTGGACGGTGCTGCATCTGGGCCCCAATTTCTTCCTGCAGCGGATCGTCGACGATGTTGGGGCGGTTCACTTTTGGGTCGGCATGGCAAAGGCGCCGGTGATGGCCATGGTGATCGCCGGGATTGGCTGCCGTCAGGGCTTGGAAGTTGGCGGTGACGTGGAATCCCTTGGCCGAAGAGTGACGGCGGCCGTGGTCCACGCCATCTTCGCGATCATTATGATCGACGCGGGCTTCGCCCTGCTTTTCATGCATTTCAACATATGACCGAAGCCACGCCCCACCATCCGATTGTCGACGAAGACGATCTCAGCGATGACGAACTTGTCGACATGAGAGGGCCTGCCGTCGAGGTGCGGGGGCTTACCTCCGCGTTCGGCGACAACGTCATCCACCAGGACCTCGACCTCACGGCAAACCACGGTGAGGTGCTTGGGGTCGTGGGTGGATCGGGCTCCGGCAAGTCGGTTCTGCTGAACACCATTATCGGGCTTCGCATACCGCAGGCCGGCGTCGTGCGGGTGTTCGGCCAGAATATCGAGCACGCCTCACGCCGGCGCTGGACGGCGATCGAGCGGCGCTGGGGCGTGCTCTTCCAGCAGGGCGCGCTCTTCTCCAACCTGACGGTCCGCGAGAACGTCGCTGCGCCTATGTTCGAGCACACTGGGATCAATCGCAAAGACGTCTACGAACTGGCCGATCTGAAGATCGCCCTAGTCGGCCTGCCGCCCAACGCCGGCGTCCTCAAGCCCGCCGAACTCTCCGGCGGCATGCGCAAGCGCGCGGGCCTGGCCCGGGCCTTGGCTCTCGATCCTGAGCTCCTTTTCCTCGACGAGCCTACGGCGGGCCTCGATCCGATCAGCGCCGCAGCCTTCGACGAGTTGATCAAGGACCTTTCCGACAGCCTGGATCTGACGGTTTTCATGATCACCCACGACCTCGACACCCTCTATGAAATCACCGACCGGGTGGCGGTCATCGCCGACAAGAAGGTGGTCGCCACTGCGCCCGTGCGTGAACTCGAACATGCGGACCATCCCTGGATCCGTGAATATTTCTTAGGTCCTCGCGGCCGAGCCGCGGCGAAAGTGAAGACGGAGGCCTGATGGAAAAGAACGCCAACTACGCCCTGGTGGGCCTCTCCACATTGATCCTCTTCGTAGGACTGGTGATCTTTGTCGTTTGGCTGGCCCGGATATCTTTCACCCAGTCGTACGATCTCTACGACATCGTATTCGACGGTCCCGTCCGCGGTCTCAACCAGGGTGGCGAGGTTCATTTCAACGGCATCAAGGTTGGCGAGGTCACCAAGATCGCTCTCGACCGGACGAATCCCGCCCGTGTGATCGCCCGCGCCCGGGTGACCTCCGACGTGCCAATCCGCGTCGACTCTTACGCCACCCTTGAGCCGCAAGGTATCACCGGGGTGAACTACGTCCAGATCACCGCCGGAACGCCCTCCAAGCCGCTGCTCAAAGTCGTCGAACGGGCCAAGTGTCAGTCTAACGGCCTCAGCGAATGCATCCCGATCCTGAAGAGCCAGCGCGGCGCGCTCGCCGACCTGCTGGAGGGTGGAGGCACGGTGCTCACCCGCACCATCGAGGCCCTCGACCGGGTCAACAAAGTGCTCTCGGATCAGAACATCAAGACCTTCTCTGCCACCCTATCCGACGCCCAGGCGTTCTCGGCAGAACTGCGCGAGCGCAAGGAAATCATCGCTGACGCGCAGAAGCTGATCCAGGACCTCGACACCGCCACCCAGCACGCCGACGGAATCCTGCAGTCGACGCATGAGATTCTCAACGGCGACGGCAAGCGGACCGTCAAGAACGTCGCCGATGCCGCCGAGGAGGCCAAAGAGGCCGCACATGACCTGCGCGCCATGGTCGCCAGGCTGCAGGGTCCGACGGCCGACTTCGCCACCAACGGCCTGCCGCAAATCACCTCGGCGATTGTGGAACTTCAGGGAGCTGCGGAATCCTTGCAACGACTGGTCAACGAAATCCAGCAGAGCCCCTCCGGCGCGCTCAACAAGGCGGGCGCGGAAGAACTGAAGGTGAAGCCATGAGCCGTCCCCTACTCCGCCTGGCATTGCTAGGCGTCTGCGTCGTGGCGCTAAGCGGCTGCATCTCGCTGCTGCCGAAAACGAAGCCAGCGACGCTTTACAGCTTCGGTGGCGCTCCGCCGGTCAGCTCGCCGGGGAAGGCTCACGCCAGCGCAGTCGCCGTGTTCCGCACCAATGGCAAATTCCAGCAAGAATCTTCTGATGATCGCATCCTGACGCTTAGTGACGGCAAGGCGGCCTACATCGCGGAGAACCGTTGGGTCGCACCGGCCGAGGTATTGTTCGACGAGGCTATAGGTCAGGCGTTTGACGCCAGTCCCATTCGGTTAATCGCGCGCGGCCAACAAGGACGCACTGCCTACGCATTGCGGATCGATGTCCGCAATTTCGAGACCCGCTACGACGCGGGCCCTAAGGCTGCGCCGGTCGTAGTGGTCCACGTGCATACGACCCTCACGAAGACCGACCTCAGCAGCGTCGGCGAGCAGGACTTTGAGGCTCGAGTTCCGGCGGCGGAAAATCGGGTCACTGCTATCGTCAGCGCCTACAACAAGGCGGTCGGCGAGGTGATTGGCAAGATCGTAACTTGGACAGAGACAAACGCGACCTAAACCGCCTCGATCCCCGCCTGGCGTTTGGCCGCCGTCACGGTGTTCTGCAGTAAGACGGCGACCGTCATCAGGCCGACGCCTCCGGGCACCGGAGTGATCCAGCCCGCGACTTGGCTTGCCTCTTTGAAGTAAACGTCGCCCACGACCTTTGTGCGGCCGGCGGCGGCTTTCTCCGGGTCGTCGAAGGGCACCCGATTGATGCCGACGTCGATCACCGCCGCGCCGGGTTTGATCCAGTCGCCGCGGATCATTCGCGGCCGGCCCACCGCCGCCACCAAGATGTCGGCCTCGCGGCAGATCGAGGGCAGGTCGCGGCTGCGGGAATGGGCAATGGTCACCGTGCAATCGGCTTGCAGCAAGAGCTGAGCGATCGGGCGGCCGACCAATACGGAACGCCCTACCACCACGGCACGCAGGCCCGTCAGATCGCCCACGGTCTCGCGTAGCAAGATCATGCAGCCGAGCGGCGTGCAGGGCGTCAGCGCCGGCAGTCCGCTGGCCAGACGTCCGGCGTTGATCACGTGAAGACCATCGACGTCCTTATCGGGATTGATCGCCGCCAGCACCGCCCGTTCGTCCATCGCCTTAGGCAGTGGCAATTGCACCAGAATGCCGTGGATCATGGGATCGACATTGAGTTCGCCGATGAGCCGCAGCAGGTCGTGTTGGCTGGTGTCCGCCGGCAGGCGGTGGGTCACTGAGTGCATGCCCACGGCCAGCGAATGTTCACCCTTGGAGCGGACGTAGATCTGGCTGGCCGGATCGTCGCCCACAAAAACCACCGCAAGGCCTGGCTGGATCCCATGGCTCGCCTTCAGCGCAGCCACCTCGTCAGCGACGTGGGCGCGAAGGCGTTCGGCGTAGATCTTGCCGTCGATCAACTTGGCGGAAGACTCAGGCATCGGGCCTCCTGGATTTGGCGCTCCGACTAGCCGTTCAGGCTTCGGGGCGCAAACTCTCAGCGCGACCTGCGACGCAGCCAAGCGTCCAGCGCCCAAGCGTGAGACTCGCGATCCAGCGACGCCAGAGCCTCGTGAGGCTCCATCCATTCGAGCTTATGATCATCCTCGATCTTCAGATCCGGCGCCTCGGCGAGCAGTCGCGCCGCGAAGAAGACGCCTCGCGTATTGACCGTCGCGCCGTCCTCGCCAGTAAAGAAATGGTCGGCCCGCGTGATCTCCGCGTCTACCGACACCCGCAAGCCAGCCTCTTCGCCGCATTCACGGATGGCCGCCTGTGCCGCGCTCTCGCCGGGATCGAGCCCGCCGCCGGGCAGATCGAGGCGCGTGCCTCCCGTTGCATAGGTCACCCGGACCAACGCAACCTGGCCGCCGCGTTCGACCACCACGAAAGCTGCCGGCCGGTCCGGATAAGCGCAGGCCGGATCCGGCTTACCGAACTGCGGAATGTTCATCAGTCGATCGCATAGAATGCCGAATAGGGATCCACCTTCCCGGCGAGGATATCGGCCAGATGAACGGGCTTCCAGCCTACAGTCTGCTTGTCTGCCGCCTGCCAGGCCACGACGATCAAGTCGCGGAGCTCTGAGGCGCCAATGGCAATCTGCCGGGTGGCGAAAGCTGACCCGCGGGGGTCACCGGACTTCATACCGCCGGCCTTCTCCATCTCGTAGAGCGGGATCACCTGAGCGCCCGTGGCTGCCAGATAGGCGCCGATACGCTGATCAACGGAGCCGATGAAGGCGTGCGGCGGCGCCATGGCTTTTGCGACCGCCCGAGGCGTCACGGCCTCACGCACGAGGTCGCTTTCAAAGGGGGCATGCAGCTTGGCGGTCGAGTAGCCGTTGGGATTGGGAAATTCGCCCCAGCCGTTGAAGTGGATGCTGACGTGCATCGGTTGGCTGCCATCGCCGACGAAGAGCGAAAGCTCGCCAATAGCGATCAGGATTTGGCTCTCCCGGCGCACGCGGTCAGCGGTGAAGAAGGCCTTGTGATCCGCCCATGCCGGATTGGCCTCGGCAAATTTCAGGGCCTTCCAATAGGCGAAGTCCTGGGCGAGCTGCTGATAACTCTCCAGGATCGAATAGGGCAGATAGCCGGCCTTCCAGCTGTCCGTTCCTGCCGCCTGCAGGGCCTTCTCATAGTCTTGCCGCGTAGGCGGCAGAGCCGTGACTTTTGGGCCGCCCAGCACCGAGCCATCATCGCTGAGATCGAGGAAATTCCCCTGATCACGGTCGCTGTCGAAAGCGCGGCCCGCCCGCCTGATGCGGTCTGGCTCGCGCGAGTATTCGCCGACATCGGTGATCGCCTTTGGCGTCTTCAAGAACCCCGGCAACTCGCCCGGGAGAGCCTGCATTGCCGCCACGCCAATCATCCGGTGGCCCGTTCCACCCCCGGCGAAAACCGAAGTGGGGGTCAGCGCCATGGCGAGGGCGGCGGAAAGCGCGATCGGGGCGAGGCGTCTCATGCCCCTCGTTTGTCGGCTCACGTGACGGAAGGCAAGGATCTCAGGCGGTGATTTTCAACGCCCCTTCGACCCGCCCGACCCAGGAGGTGACGCGTGGATAGTCGCCGAGGTCGAACCCACCCTCATCGGCGACCCGCGTGTAGGCAACAAGCGCCACATCGGCGAGCGTGACCTCATTGCCCATCAGGAACGGGCCGCTTGTCGCTAGGCCGTCCTCCAGCCTTTGCAACGCCGCCTTCCCGCGCTCGACAATCCGCGGCTCAAGGTCCGCGACCGCCTTGCCTTGGTAGGCCACCTGGAAACGAGCCACAGCCACATAGGGCTCGTGGCTGTACTGCTCCCAGAACATCCATTCGAGCATCTTGGCGCGTTGGTAGGCGTCCGATGGGATCAGGTCCGAGCCCTCCGCGAGGTGCAGGATGATAGCGTTGGATTGAGCCAATGCCCGCCCGTCGTCGAGGACGACCGCCGGCACTTGGCCCGCCGGATTCATCGCCAGAAAGGCCGGCGTCCGACTCTGGCTCGCCATGACACTGGTCTCGATCCATTCGTAGGAATGGCCCAACGAGTCGGCGACCCATTTCACCTTGAGGCAGTTGCCGGAGATGGAATCCCCATAGATTTTCATGAGCTGGCTCCCGACGATGCTGGCCGGTTATGGCTGTTAAGCCCCTGTGCGCGCGAGCGATCTCGTCTGCGGCGGCCTGTTAGATATGCTCATAGGTCCCGACGCTGCGGTCCATGTGGGGTTGGCAGGCCCTAGTCCTCCGGGCTAAAACGCGGGCTACACCAGTTCAACGACGAAGGAGGACGCCGTCCTGCGACGCCGCCTCGCCGCCCTGGCAAGCTTGCCGCTGATCTTCCTCGGTTCCGCCGCCCAGGCTGCGTCCGATGACCCCGTCGGCGATCTGATCATGTCCGTAGTCACGGGGGCGTTGCCCTCCGGTCCCGGCTGGAACTTGAAGGCCACGCTCTATCACGCCGGCGCCCGTGGCGTGGGCGCGCTCGACTCGCTCGGCTGCAAGGTGGTCGCTATGCGCACCGTCGCTGTCGACCACAATTTGATCGCCAAGCGCAGCGTGCTGTTCATCAAGGAAACTGTCGGGCTGAAGATGCCCGATGGTTCGATCCACGACGGTTACTGGTACGCCTCGGATGTAGGCGGCGCCATCAAGGGCCAGCGTATTGACCTCTTCACCGGCTCTGGCGCCCACTCCATGGGCGCAGTGCGCGGCCTAAACCTCTCAAGCCTTACGGCCGTGAAGGTGGGTGAATTCAAAGGCTGCCCCCCGGGTTAGAGCGGAAGCTCACCCAATAAATCCCCCAGACTGCGCCTCCGCCGATCTTCCGGCGCAATCAAACATGTCTGGAGAAGATTTTGATCTACAAGCCGAATTTCTTTCTTTTCACCGGTGGGCCGGGGGTCGGTAAGACGACACTCATCCGCCACCTGCAGGCCGTGGGCCAGCAAGTGGTCGAGGAAACCCATCGCACGGTCATCGCCGAACAGGTTTCCGTAGGCAGCAGCGCCGTGCCCCGGGATGACTTCGCAGCTTATTGCGAACTGTGCGTGCGGCGAGACATCGCCAAGTTCGGCGCGCTGGCCGGAGCCACGCAACGCGTCTTCTTCGATCGCGGCATCCTTGATGGGTTCGACCCGAGATGGACCGCCCCGGCGGAATTGGCGGCGGCCGCGCAGGCGCGGCGTTACAACAGCAAGGTTTTCGTCTTCCCACCTTGGCAGGAGATCTATGAAACGGACGCCGAGCGACGGCAGGACTGGGGTGAGGCAAAAGCCACCTTGCCTCGTGTACTCGATGGGGTGAGCCGCTTCGCCTACGAGCCGGTGATCGTAGCGCCTGGAAATCTCATGGAGCGGGCGTATTTCGTGCTGGATGTCGCCTTGCAGGCCGCTGCGAGTCCGCCTTAGGGTCCCGGCCTCGTAGAACGTCCCTGAGGAAACGAGCGATGAACCTGAACCGCCGCGACATACTTCTGTCCTCCGGCGCCGCGGCCTTGGCGGTAGGGCTTGGGCCTCAGGCCCTCGCAGGTGGCGATCCGCAGCTCTCCGCCCTGTTTGACGCCTTCTTCAAGGAGGGCCTGCAACTTCGGCCGGAGAGCGCCACGCAGTTGGGTCTCGACAAAGGCGCTAACGCAGCTTTGAAGTCCAAGTTGGACGACGGATCCAGCGGTGGGCGCGCCGCGGTGAAATCTCAAAACGCTGACCAGCTGCTCCGCCTCAAGGCCATCGACCGCGCCAGGCTCACTGGTCCCGACCGCCTGAACTATGATGTCGTGCTCTATACGCGCCAATCGACCGCGCGGACCCAAAGCTTCGACTTCGGAGGCTCGGCATTCAGCCCGTCGGCCTATGTGCTGAGCCAGCTCACCGGATCTTATCAGTCGACGCCAGACTTCCTCGACACCAAGCACACGGTCGCTACGGCTGAAGACGCCGACGCCTACCTTTCACGCTTGTCCGCTTTCGGTGACCAGCTGAATGCCGACACCGAGCGCCTGCGTCACGACGTAGGCATGGGCATCGTCCCTCCCGACTTCATCCTGGACCTGACCCTCGACCAGATGAGCAAAACGGTGGAGCCCGCCGACAAGGCGCTCGTGGTCACCTCCATCGCCCATCGCGCGGCCGAAAAAGGACTGAGCGACCGCTACGGCAAGGACGCCGCCAAGATCTACAGTGACAAGGTTCTACCCGCCCTCGAGCGCCAACTCGCCGAGGTAAAGAAGCTGCGCGCCACGGCCGTGCACGATGCCGGGGTCTGGCGGTTCAATGAAGGCGCGGCCTTCTATGAGGCAGCACTGCACTCGACGACCACGACCAAGTACACACCGGAAGAGGTGCACAAGATCGGCCTTGAACAGGGCAAGGAAATCTCCGCCCGCATAGACGGCCTCCTCAAGAAGGAAGGCCTGACCCAAGGCTCGTTGGCCGACCGAATCAAGCACCTCTACTCAGATCCCAAGCAGCTCTTTCCGAACACTGACGCGGGCAAGGTCGAGGCGATCGCCTACTGCAACCGCCGGCTTGATGAGATCCGCCCCCGGCTACCCAGCGTATTCAAGCGCGTGCCCCCCTACAAGTTTGAAGTCCGCCGCGTGCCAGCGCAGACCGAGGCCGGGGCGGCTTCAGCCTTCAGCCAGGGCCCGGCGATTGACGGATCGCGGCCAGGGATCGTCTACTTCAACTTGCATGACAGCGCCGAGTGGCCGCGGTTTTGCCTCTCGACCACGATCTTCCACGAGGGCCTTCCGGGCCATCAGCTGGAAGGAGGCCTGGCGCTCTCCAACACCAATCTGCCTTTGATCCGAAAGAGCTCGGGCTTCTCGGGCTATGGTGAGGGCTGGGCGCTATATGCTGAACAGCTGGCCGACGAGATCGGCATGTATGACGACGATCCATTGGGCCGCATCGGCTACCTGAAGTTCCAGCTGTTCCGCGCCAACCGCTGCGTCGTCGATACTGGCATCCACCACATGCGCTGGAGTCGCGAGAAGGCCATTGCCCGCTTCGTCGAGAATGAGGGCGAGGCCCCAGGCTTTGCAGCCCGCGAAGTGGAACGCTATTGCGCCACGCCCGGACAGGCCTGCAGCTACAAGCTTGGTCACACCACGATCGTGAACCTGCGCACCCGGGCGAAATCAGCCCTAGGTCCCAAGTTCGAGATCAAGGATTTCCACGAGGCGATCCTGAACTGTGGCCGGGTTCCGCTCGACATTCTTGATCAGGTGGGCGCGGACTGGATTGTCTCCCGCAAGGCGACCTAAGTCAGGAGCGGGCATTCGCGGCCAAACCAAGGGGGATCAACGGTGTCGGGGCCAACCTTGGGAGATGGCGCGAGCGCCACACACCGCGTTGTCGTGGTCGGCGCGGGTTTCGGCGGGCTTGAAGTGGTCAAGGGATTGGCCGGGACGCGGGTGAGCGTGACCTTCATCGACCGACGTAATCATCACTTGTTCCAGCCACTACTCTATCAGGTGGCCACCGCCTCGCTCGCGACTTCGGAGATCGCTTGGCCAGTCCGCAGCCTCGTGCGCGACCGCCCCGAGGTCACAACCCTTTTGGCCGAGGTCGTCGGCGTCGACGCGGATGGCCGTCGGGTGTTGCTGCAGGACGGCACAGCCCTGCCCTACGACACGCTTGTGCTCGCCACCGGCGCCCGGCACGACTACTTCGGTCACGATGAGTGGGAGGCATTTGCCCTCGGCCTCAAAACCATCGAGGACGCCACCAAAATTCGCCGGCGCATCCTGATGGCCTTCGAACGGGCTGAGCGTGAGGCCAGCACAGCCGCGCAAAAGGCGCTGCTGACCTTCGTGATCGTCGGCGCAGGGCCTACGGGCGTGGAGCTGGCCGGAACCATCGCCGAGCTAGCGAAAAGCACCCTCACGCCGGACTTCCGCAACATCGACACCAGCAGCGCCCGGGTTGTGCTGATCGAAGCCGCACAAGGCATCCTCGCCGGCTACCCCCTCGCGTTATCGGACTATGCGCTGGTGTCGCTGCGCAAGCTGGGTGTCGAAGTCGAACTGGGCCGGGCGGTCTCCGATGTCACCGCCGAGGCGGTGACCTACGGGGATCGACAGCTCGCTACGCGCACGGTCATCTGGGCGGCGGGCGTCAGAGCCTCGCCGGCCGCCGACTGGGTTGGCGCACAAGCCGATGGCGCAGGCCGGCTGCGGGTAGCGCCAGACCTGACAGTCCCCACCCATCCTGAGGTGTTCGCGATCGGCGACACGATCACAGTGATGGCCGCCAACGGCAAACCTGCGCCCGGCATCGCGCCCGCCGCCAAACAGGAGGGCCGATATGTGGCGGGCGTTATCAAAGCGCGGCTGCGCGGAGCGCCCGCGCCCGCCCCATTCCGGTACCGTCACCAGGGTAGCCTGGCGCAGATCGGAAAGCGCCGCGCGGTCATCGATTTCGGTGGGATCCGTCTGCGCGGCGCCGTTGCCTGGTGGCTCTGGGGGATCGCCCACATCTACTTCTTGATCGGGGTCCGCACCCGGTTGAGCGTTGCCCTCAGCTGGCTGTGGATCCACGCCCGCGACCAGCGAAGCGCACGACTGATCACCCAGGGCGGCCCCGGCGGGCCTTGATTCCTTGATCCGGGCGGCGCCCATTGGTTTCCGGACAAAACCGCTAGCGATTGACGGGCATGCATCTCACATCAGGTCAGGAAACGCTGCTGGGGGTTGTTGTCGGCGCACTGCTCGCCAGCATGGGCGGGCTACTGGCGGGCCAGATCGAGCACCACCTTCGCCGGCGCGAGCGCGAACAGAGTGCGGCTCTGTTGTTCGGTGAAATCCTCGCGGCCCTAAAGCTGATCCTACGACTTGCCGACCAGGCGCGCGGACGCGGCGATCCCTACGGGCCCGTCACTATGCGGATCCTGAAAGCAGCGCAGCGTGAGACCCTCATCTACGACCGCAATCGCGAGACATTGTTCGACCTGCGCGAAGCGACCCTGCGGGCTCGGACCCACCTGCTGCTGCTTCAGCTCGGTCTGACGTTGGACGCCGTCTTCGAGGCTACGACGGTGATCGACGCCAACGAAGACCCCGAGCCGTCCGAAGCCGTCAAAGCCAGGCTCGGGGTCGCTGCGGTAGGTCGGCATGCCTCATTTGACTTCCTGATGGAACTCCATCCGCAAATCCGACCGCTCATCGCTCAGTACGAAAAAATCGCAAAGCGTCCGTTCGACGCCCATGAGGCCGTCTCGCAGTTGGGTGTCGTTCAGCAGACCGCACAGGCTTCGCCATCAGCGATCCCGGCTGGGACCACCACCTAGCTAGCGCGATCAGGTCTCGACGAAGGCCCGTTCTAAGACGAAGTCACCCGGTGAGGCGATGGAGCCTTCCTGATAGCCGCGGTCAATGAGTTGCTGCTTCAGATCGGCTAGCACCGAGGGACCGCCACAGAGCATGACGCGGTCGACCGTCGGATCGAAGGGCGGGACACCCAAATCATTGAAAAGTTGGCCTGACGCGATCAGGTCTGTGATCCGGCCTTGGGTCTTGAACGGCTCGCGCGTTACGGTTGGATAGTAGCGCAGCTTCGGACCAATCAGGGCGCCCAAGATCTCGTCGTCGGCCAGTTCGTGATCCAGCAGGTCGCGATAATTGAGGTCAGCAACCTCGCGAACCGTGTGCGTAACAATCACCTCATCGAACCGCTCGTAGACTTCTGGATCTCGAGCCAGGGATAGCCAGGGCGCCAGACCTGTGCCCGTGCCCAGCATCCAAAGGCGCTTGCCGGGCTTCAGTCCGTCTAGAACGAGCGTCCCGGTCGGCTTGCGCCCGATTAGCACCTCATCGCCGACCTTTATTTTCTGCAGGCGCGAGGTGAGCGGACCGTCCGGGACCTTGATCGAATAGAATTCCAACTCCTCGTGCCAAGCTGGCGAGGCGATGGAATAGGCGCGCACCAACGGCTTCCCGTCCTCCTTGGTCAGCCCCACCATGACGAACTGGCCGCTGGAGAAGCGCAAACTTGGGTCCCGCGTCGTGCGGAACGAGAACAGGCTCTCGGTCCAGTGCTGGACCCAGGTCACCGTCTCGACAAAGAACGCGCCGGAAGCTTTCACGGGCGTGGGCGCCGTGGCGAGGGAGATGTCATTCATCGCTGATCTACGCTCTTTGGGGCGGCGTCAAATGTCGCCGCCGACATTGGCCACCACGCCCGGAGCCCGGGCGACATGGATGCCGCATTCGGTCTTTTCGGAGTCCGCCCAGCGGCCGGCGCGCATGTCTTGCCCCTCTTCTACCGGCTTGGTGCAGGGCCAGCAGCCGATCGAGGGAAATCCTTGCGCCACCAGCGGATGGGCTGGCACCTCGTGCTCGGCCATATAGGCGTCGAGGTCTTCCTTCGCCCAGTTGGCCAGGGGATTGAATTTGATCTGATGGTTGGATTGCTCCACCACAGGCAGTGACAGCCGCGCCCCACCGTGGAACCGTTTGCGCCCGGTGATCCAGCCGTCGAATTCTCCCAGCGCCTTGTCGAGCGGGATCACCTTGCGGATCTCGCAGCACGCGTCGGTGTCGGTCTGCCAGAGCTTGGCCTCAGGGTCGGCGACCGCAAGGTCGTGGTAGGCGGGCCTAAGGTCGCGCACATTGGTGAGGCCCAGCTTCGTTGCCAGTTGTCGACGATAGTCCAGGGTCTGGCCGAAGAGCATGCCGGTATCGAGGAACAGGACGGGCATGTCGCGCTTCACCTTCGATACGAGGTGCAGCAGCACCGCCGACTCCGCCCCGAATGACGAGACCAGCGCCAGTTTTTCGCCAACGGCGTCGACCGCTGCCTCCAAGACTGTGCGCGGGTGTGCGTGACGCAGCTCCGCATCCAGGCGAGCGGCCAGCGTCGGACGCCAGTCGCTATGATCGTAGGCCAAGCTCATCCTCCCCGCTCGACAAAGGCCGGCGGGCGGCCATCGGAAGAGCGTTGATAAACATGACGGAAGCGATGGGCTGCCCTTTCCCACACCTCCACGGTCGAGCCATCAGCCGGCTCGAAGGCGTCAAATCCGCAGCGAACCATATTGCCCGCCTGCTCGCGCAATACGTCGCCCACGGCGCGCACCTCGCCCTTGTACTGGATCCGCTCGCGCAGCAGCCGCGCGGAACTATAGGCCCGACCATCGCCGAACTTGGGGAAGGCTACAGCCACCACCGCAATCTGCGGCAGGTCATAGGCTAGCGCCTCCACGTCTTCGGCGCTTTCCAGTCGCACGCCGACGGCTCGTCCCTCGCCCAGAAGCACCTCGCCGTCCGTTTGGAAGCGTGCGAGCGAAATGATCACGTCCCCGCGTGGGATCGGCTGATCATCGGTCACGGTTGTGAACGGATCGTCGACGAGCGCGAACGCGCCTGCCCTCAGGCTAATGAACGTCGGCATAGACCGCCTCCTTGAAAGGGGCGACGCCGGTGCGCCGGAACGTGTCGAGGAAGCGCTCACTGCCTTGGCGCTCGCGCAGATAGACGTCGACGAGCGTGTTCACCGCGTCGGCCACCTTGTCGTAGGGCAACGCGGGCCCCAGCGCCTGGCCCACCGCTGCGTCCTCCGCGCCCGATCCGCCTAAGGTGAGTTGATAGAACTCCTCACCCTTCTTATCGACGCCCAAGATCCCGATGTGACCCACGTGGTGGTGGCCACAAGCGTTGATGCAGCCCGAGATCTTGACCTTCAGCTCTCCCACCAGTTCGGCTCGGTCCTGATCGGCGAACTTCTCGGCGATGTGCTGGGCGACTGAAATCGCCCGGGCGTTGGCCAGGGCGCAATAGTCGAGCCCCGGGCAAGCGATGATGTCCGAGACTAGGTTCATGTTCGGCGTCGCCAAGCCCACTTCCGCCAGTGCGGCCCAGACCGTCGCGACGTCGTCCAGCTTCACATGCGGCAGGATCAGGTTCTGCTCGTGGGTGACGCGGATATCGTCCTGGCCGAAGTGCTCGGCGAGATCGGCGACCAGCTCCATTTGTTCCGCCGTGGCGTCGCCCGGGGTCGCACCAATGGCCTTCAGCGACACCTCGACGATGGAATACCCTGCGACCTTGTGTGGCTTCAGATTGTTGCGTGCGAACCGGGCGAAGGCGGGAATTCGGAGTTTTGCGGACTCAAAGGCTTCGGACACCGCTGGCAAGGTCTCAAAGGTCTTGGGCGCGAACGCTCCGCGGATACGCGCGAGCTCCTGGTCCGGCAGATCCGATTGCGGCCCGATTTTCTCCCACTCCGCCTCGACCTGGCTGGCAAACTCTTCGCGGCCAAGCGCGGCCACCAGAACCTTGATGCGGGCCTTGTGAATGTTGTCTCGGCGTCCATGACGATTATAGATGCGCAGGATCGCCTCAAGATACGAGAAGAGGCGTGTGACGGGTAGGAACTTTCGGATCGTTTGGCCGATGTAGGGCATCCGCCCCAGGCCGCCGCCGACCATCACCTCAAAGCCCAGCGAACCATCGCGAGCGCGCTTCAGATTAAGGCCGATGTCGTGGGTTTTTGCAGCTGTCCGGTCCTTTGCGGCCGCTGTCACCGCGATCTTGAACTTACGGGGTAGCCAGTTGAATTCCGGATGGACCGTCGACCACTGGCGGATCGCCTCGGCCCAGACCCGCGGATCGTCGATCTCCTCTGCCGTCGCCCCGGCGTAGGGATCGGCGGTGACGTTGCGGATGCAATTTCCAGAGGTCTGGATGGCGTGCATGTCAACGCTGGCGAGCGCGTCCATGATGTCCGGCGCATCGGCCAGCTTGATCCAGTGGAACTGCAGGTTGGTGCGGGTGGTGAAGTGGCCGTAGCCTTTGTCGTAGGTCCGGCCGACCCAGGCAAGCTTGCGCAGCTGCGTCGGGTTCAGCGAACCATACGGCACGGCGACGCGCAGCATGTAGGCGTGGAGCTGCAAGTAAAGGCCGTTCCGCAGCCGCAGCGGCTTAAACTGCTCTTCCGTCAGCTCGCCCGCCAGCCGGCGCGCCACCTGGCCGCGGAACTCCGCGGTTCGGTCGGCCAGCATGTCCTTGTCGATGGTGTCGTAGCGGTACATGGGGCGCCTCTACTTGCGCTTGATCAGGTCGACACGTCCGCTGGAGCGGGCTGCGCCGTGGGCATGCAACAGGGCCTCAATGGCCGCGCCGCCTTCTGTTTGCTTGCCGTGAGGGAGATTGCTGGGCCCAAGCGCACGGATGCGCTCGCGATAGCTTAAGGGCGCCCAAAGCCCGGCGGATTCCACAAGGTCGATTAGATAGGGCTCCACGACGACCGTGGGCTGGTTCTTGGCGTGACCCTCGGCAGCCTCAGCGGCCGGATCGTCGTCGGCGAACAGGTCCGCCTCGCCGAACTGCTCGACCCACTGGCCCTTGCGCCAGAATACGACCTCGCCGTCGGTCAGCCGGTTGGCTGTGAGCGCCTTCATTTGAAACTCCGCTCATTGCCGCGAAGGCGGAAATCCATGTCGAGCGAGGGCTCTGCATTGAGGCGGCTAGCGTCCCCGCTTTCGACGGAATGAGCGGAAGAAAGGGATGTGGCCAAGGACATCGCCTCGCCAACGATCAGCATCGCGGGGCCGCTGAGCGCGGAGGCGGCGTCGGCCAGTCTGGCTAAATCGGTGACGATCCGGCGTTCGTCGGCGCGGCTGGCGTTCTCGACGATTAGCGCCGGCGTAGAGCCAGCCCGACCTGCGACCATCAAGCGCGAAGCGATCGACGCGGCCTGCGAAAGACCCATGTAGATAACTACGGTCTGATTGGGCTTGGCGAGGCTCGCCCAATCTAGGTCGGGCCCTGCACCGTTTGAGGCGTGGCCGGTAACGAAGGTCACGGCCTGGGCGGAGCCGCGGTGAGTGAGCGGCGCGCCCGCGCTGGCGCTGGCGGCGAGCGCCGCGGTGACGCCGGGAATGATATGGCATTCGACCCCTGCAGCACGGCAGGCTTCCAATTCCTCACCGCCCCGGCCGAAGATAAAGGGATCGCCTCCCTTCAACCGCACGACCTTCAGCCCCTCAAGGGCGAAGGCCACCAGCATGCGATTGATCTCATCTTGGCTGTAGGAATGGCGCGACTTGCGCTTGGCCACCGAAATCCGCTGCGCCGAGCTCGGCGCCAGCTCAAGGATTTCGTCGGAGACGAGGCCGTCATGGACGACCACGTCGGCCCCTTGCAGGACTCTCAGCGCCTTGATCGTCAATAGATCTGGGTCACCAGGCCCTGCGCCAACCAGCCAGACAGCGCCGCCGACCTTCTCGCGGCCGCCCAGCACCACCAGGCTTCTTGAACGCCCTGACCTGATTTGCCGCTCGGTCATCGATTAGCTTCTCTAACGCCTCGGAACACATAAACCGGAACGGGGCGGGCTCGCACCCGCCCCGCCGATTTCCAGCTATGAAAAGGGCCAAGACACCGCCGGACGCTTGCAAATAGGTCTTGGGCGCCCCAATTCGCAATCCAAGGACTTCTGCCGGGGGTGTCAGGTTTTCTATGGAGCGACAGACGGAACAGCGCCGCCGCCTGCCACCGCTGAACGCGTTGCGCGCATTCGAGGCCGCGGCGCGTCATCTGAACTTCAGCCGCGCCGCAGACGAGCTATCAGTAACGCCTGGGGCGGTGAGCCAACAGATCCAGAACCTTGAGGACTATGTCGGCGCAGCGCTCTTCAAGCGCACACCCAAAGGCCTTTTGCTGACCGACGCCGCTCAGATGGCGCTCCCGGCCCTGCGCGAGGCCTTCGACCGCCTCGCCGAGGCCGCATCCCTGCTTACCGCCGCCGTCGACGGCCGCCGGCTGACCCTGACCGTCCCACCCTCCTTCGCCACCAAGTGGCTTGTGCCCAGGCTGGGAGCTTTCGAACAAGCCCATCCGCAGGTGGACGTCTGGTTGTCGGCTGCCATTGAGATTGTCGACCTGGCCGCTGGCGAGGTTGACGTGGCCATTCGCTACGGCGCCGGCCGCTATCCCGGCATGGAGGTCAAGCGCCTGTTCGCGGAAGCCGTGATACCGGTCGCCAGTCCAGAGCACCTGGCGGCCCAGCCCCTGAACAGCCCGGCAGACCTTTCCAACCACATCTTGCTGCATGATGGCTCGCCGGATTTCGACGACAGCTGCCCGGATTGGTCGATGTGGCTGGCCGCCCGCGGCTTGAAGAACATCGACGGCATGCGAGGCCCTCGCTTCAACCAGTCCAGTCTTGTGATTGAAGCGGCGGTGAACGGCCGGGGCGTCGCGCTCGCGAAACGGACCCTGGCCCAGGCCGATTTGGAAGCAGGTCGCCTGGTCGCGCCCCTGCAGATCGCCACCGCCGTCGACTTCGCCTATTACCTCGTCCATCCCAAGGCCAAGGGCCGGTTGCCGCAAGTGAAGGCCTTCGTCAACTGGATCGAGGCGGAAGCCATGGCCCATGAAGCGGCCCTGTTGGCGATCGACAACGGCGCTGGCATCTAACCAAACGAGTCCGATGAGCTTCACGACCGAACCGCGCGGCGCCCCGGCCGAGTGCACCACGATGGCCGAGGTCCGCCAAGGCGTCGATGCGCTCGACCGACTTCTGGTCACCGTGCTGTCTGAGCGACAGCGCTACATGGACGCCGCCGCGCGGATTAAACAGGACCGCCAAGCCGTGCGCGATAACGCTCGCGTGGAAGACGTGGTCGCGAAGGTGAAGGCCGCCGCACGCGACGCCGGACTTTCCGAAGACATCGCAGAACCTGTCTGGCGCACCCTGATCGAACGCTGCATCGCCTACGAATTCAGCGTTTGGGACGACCTGCGCCAGGACGCTTAGGCGCGCGCTTGGTAGGCTGCGATGTCGGCCACGGCGGCCTCTAACGCCAATGTCACGGCAGTCAGATCCGGCTCGGCCCGCGCCTCTGCCTCAGCGCAGAGGTCGCCGAGCCTGTGAGCGCCAACACCTCGGGCAGCGCCCTTGATCGTATGGACGGTGTCGCGCCAGCCGGGACCGGAGAGGTTCAGCGATTTCACCCAGGAGGCTGCCTGTTGGAGGAACAACGCCAGCACTTCACGGACGACCGATAGATCTCCTGCGGCGTAGCCCTCGAGATAGTCGAAATCCACCGCCCCGGAAGGCTTCTGAGCCACCACTGAAACTCCTTCCTGCACGCGCCTGTCGGTAGCTAATGAAGATGTCCGCTTTGTAGCTAATTAAATGTCCGCTTCTTTGTTGTAGCAGGGCCTGTGGGGTTGTGGTCGACGGCTGTCTTCGTCGTCCACAAATCCACAGGTCGGCCGCCGAGCGGGCTTAAGCGGCTGATTGGG